>CAZOSI010000373.1:0-1519 GCA_964582485.1 uncultured Novosphingobium sp. | reverse complement strand
CGCTCGCCCAACTGGTCGACCGGACCCGGTTTGCGATCAGCACCGAGGAAACCCGCTATTACCTCAACGGCATCTTCATCCACGTGACGGACGAGGAACTGCGCGCCGCGGCCACCGATGGCCACCGGCTGGCCCGCTTCACCATTGCCCGCCCCGATGGCGCCGAAGGCATGCCCGATGTGATCGTGCCGCGCAAATGCGTAGCCGAACTGCGCAAGTTGCTGGAAGAGGCGCTAGATGCCAAAGTCCAGATCGACCTTTCGGCCAGCAAGATCCGCTTCACCCTGGGCGGGGAAAGCGGCGTGGTGCTGACCAGCAAGCTGATCGACGGCACCTTCCCCGATTACAGCCGCGTGATCCCGACCGGGAACGACAAGCTGCTCAAGCTCGATCCCAAGAGCCTGTGGGAAGGGGTGGACCGCGTTGCCACCATCGCCACCGAAAAGACCCGCGCGGTCAAGATGGCGCTGGAAAATGACAAGGTCACGCTATCGGTCACCAGCCCTGACAACGGAACGGCAGCCGAAGAAGTGCCCGCCAGCTACAGCTCGGCCGGGTTCGAGATTGGCTTCAACGCCAATTACCTGAAAGATATCCTCGGCCAGATCGACGGCGACACAGTCGAACTCCACCTCGCCGATGCCGGCGCCCCGACCCTGATCCGCCAGGACGACAAAAGCCCGGCGCTCTACGTACTGATGCCGATGCGGGTTTAAATAGGGACAGTCCCTATTTAAATCTTGGGCCATGGGCGCCCGCGCCGCTTGGGTGCGGGAATCAAGGCCTGGAGTTCGGGCGACGTGCCTTGCGGGCGCCCGCTCAGCAGAGCGGCCTCAATGACTTCGTCCAGTTCGCCAGCTTCCGCTCCGCGCGACAGGTAGGCGCGCCAATTCGGCAAGTGTTGCATGAGCACCGTGCGGTCGGTCAGTCCATCATCGGCATCGCGAACATGCGCGCGTGCGCTTGACCAGCGCCAGTCCTCCGCAAACTCTACCAGACCGGCCTTGACCGGATTGTTCTCGACATAGCGGGCGGCGGCGATCAAGTGAGCGTCGTCCATTGCATAGCTGTGAAACCGGCCTTGAAAGAGGTGCCCGCTCAAATCCTGCGAGCTGTTGATCCACTGGGCATAGCGCGTGTGTGTGCTCGCCATCGTCGCCCGCAGCGCATCGGCCGAAGGCGGCGTCAGGATCAAGTGGACATGATTGCTCATCAGGCACCAAGCGAGGCACGAAACCGAATTGCGGACACAGGCGTCCTTGAGGTAGCGGAGGTAGAGCTGGCGGTCCTGATCGCTCAAGAAGATCGCTTGCTTGCGATTCCCGCGCTGGATCACATGATGCGGCATGCCCGGAACGATGATGCGCGCGGTTCTGGGCATGGTCTGACCTTTTAAATAGGGACAGTCCCTATTTAATTCGTTGTGGCTGCGGCCGCAAGACTGTGCAATTTAAATAGGGACTGTCCCTATTTAAATCCGAGGCACTTTATGACCCATACCGTCCAATACCAGAAGGGT
>CAZOSI010000372.1:0-1523 GCA_964582485.1 uncultured Novosphingobium sp. | reverse complement strand
CGCTGTGGGTGTTCCAGCTGATGGCGCTGTGGTCGGGCGTGGGCGGCGGCAACTTTGCGTCCTCTATGTCCAACATCAGCACCTTCTTCCCCAAGCGCCTGCAAGGCACAGCACTGGGCCTGAATGCGGGCCTGGGCAACTTCGGCGTGACCACCATGCAGATCGTCATCCCTCTGGTGATGACTGTCGGCCTGTTCGGCGCGCTGGGAGGCGAGTCGAAGTCGTTGCTCAAGGATAGCGGCTGGATCTTCGGAAAGATCGCCGCTGGCACACCGACATGGATTCAGAACGCCGGCTTCGCCTGGGTGCTTTCCCTGGTGCCACTGTCCATGCTGTGCTGGTTCGGCATGAACAATCTCAAGACGGTGACGCCCGCCGCCGGCTCGCCGATCAGTGCATTTCTGAAGATCGTCTACCTGTACTCGTTGTCCTTCATTCCCTCGATCGGGATGCTCTACCTGTACTTGCCAGCGCCCACCGGTCTGGGCCTGCTGAACATGTGGGTGGCGATTCCGCTCGACATCATTGCCGCACTGGCAGTGATGAAGTTGGCGGCTTTCGGCACCATGAAAGAAAACGTCGCCAAGCAGTTCGAGATCTTCCAGAACAAGCACACCTGGGCGATGACGGCACTGTACGTCGTGACCTTCGGAAGCTTCATCGGCTTCTCGATGGCACTGCCGCTGGCGATCACGGTGATCTTCGGCTTCATCCATGCACCCGATGCGGCTGGCGTGCTTCAGCACACGCTCAAGAATCCGAATGCCCCCTCGGCCCTGACCTATGCCTGGATCGGTCCCTTCGTCGGCGCCGCGGTGCGGCCGATCGGCGGCTGGATATCGGACAAGGTCGGTGGTTCCATCGTCACACAGATCATCTCGGCCATCATGGTGTTCGCATCGGCCGCGGTCGGTTACGTGATGATGCAGGCCTATGGCTCAGCGACGCCCGAGCAGCACTTCCCGCTCTTCATGGGGCTGTTCGTTCTGCTGTTTGCCGCCAGCGGCATCGGCAACGGCTCAACTTTCCGCAGCGTCGGCTTCATCTTTGACCGCCAACAGGCCGGCCCAGTGCTGGGCTGGACCTCGGCGGTGGCCGCCTACGGCGCTTTCATCGCCCCGGTGCTTATCGGCCAGCAGATCAAGGCCGGGACGCCTCAATACGCCTTTTACGGATTCGCGGTCTTCTATGCCGTGTGCCTCATCCTGAACTGGTGGTTCTATCTGCGTGCCAATGCGTACGTGAAGAACCCCTGACACCCGAGAAGACAAGGAAGCAAACCATGAGTCATTTTCTCGACCGCCTGAGCTACTTCGCTCAACCGAAAGAGGACTTCGCTGACGGCCACGGCCGCACCACCGGCGAAGACCGCACCTGGGAAGACGCCTACCGCTCGCGCTGGCAGCACGACAAGATCGTGCGATCCACCCACGGTACCAATTGCACGGGCTCCTGCTCGTGGAAGATTTACGTCAAGGGCGGCATCGTCACCTGGGAAACCCAGCAGACCGACTACCCGCGCA
>CAZOSI010000371.1:349-1528 GCA_964582485.1 uncultured Novosphingobium sp. | reverse complement strand
GCTGCCAACCTTTGCCGAGCAGCTGCCCAAACTGATCGCGGCCTATGACAAGGCGCCCGATCCCGCCCTGGCCGAAGCCGTGGCGCTGCTGAAAGGCTGGGACTGCAAGTGGAGCCTCAATTCGCGCGAAACCAGCCTGGCGGTGTTCTGGGCCGAGGCCCTGTGGGACAAAGGGGCAGAGCGTGCCAAGGCCCAGGGGATCATCGTCCAGGACTGGATGCTGAACCAGGCCAGCGATGCCGAGCGGCTTGATGCCCTGCGCGAAGCCATGGCACGCCTGACCAAGGATTTTGGTTCGTGGCGGGTGCCATGGGGCGAAATCAACCGCTTTCAGCGCAATGACGCGGCGATCAAACAGACCTTCGATGATGCCAAGCCCAGCACGCCGGTGCCCTTTACCAGCGCCGAATGGGGCTCGCTCGCCAGCTTTGGCGCGCAGCGCTATCCGGGGACCAAGCGCTATTACGGCACCTATGGCAACAGCTTCGTCGCCGCAATCGAGTTCGGCCCCCGGCTCCGCGCCCGCGCGGTGACGGCGGGCGGCGAAAGCGGCGATCCCGCCTCACCCCATTTCAAGGATCAGGCTGACCGTTATGCGGCAGGCGATCTGCGGGCCGTCTATTTTTACCCCGAAGATCTGGCCGGCCACAAGGTTTCGGAAAAGGCGGTGAAGGGGGGCTAGGCGGCTTGGACGCATTCGCAGCAACGGCTGACGGCTGCAATTCGTGATTTTCGTTCAAATACTGTCATTCCGGAGACGACGACATTGCGGACAACTTTACTTGGACTTGTTGCCCAATTGCGATCGAATTTTTCCGGCTTCGTCACCAGAACTTACAAAAATAAATGGACCAGCGCAGGGAGCTACCATCACCGTCATCGCGCGTGGGTCAGGATCGCCGGAAAAGGTGATCCTAGGCGGGCTAGTCGGAGAAGTCGAACTCGCCTTTTGTAATGCGATCAGGAATAGCCCGCTCGGCATTTCCGTGGGTTCACTAGATGTCATATTGTCCAAGATCACACGAACGCTGCCCGGCGCTTCTCCTTTCAGAACTTCTTCAACCAGCACATCGAATTCGGCGTAGTCAGGGCCCAAGCTGGCATCTCTGTCTGAATAAAGTTTGCGTAAGTCAGGTGCTAAGGTCGGACTAGCCAGCATCTTCCGCCGGAATTCCTCAT
>CAZOSI010000371.1:0-339 GCA_964582485.1 uncultured Novosphingobium sp. | reverse complement strand
GGACGATGTGGTAGTTTGAAATTTGACCAACGACGATCACATCGGCGAATGTCACATCATCCAAATTTATCGGCCTGCCCGTCCGACATGCGACAGCTTGTTGGCCGGCAAACAAGCATGCAACCGCCGAGACGGAAGCTATCCAGTGCCTATGCATTGCATTCCCTTCGGCTTTCTCGCGTCACAAAGATAATTCGGCGTGCATTAACGACTGCTTTCCCCAACTTTGCTGCCGTTCAAGTCCCTATCCGCGACTCACGATAGCGGCCAACCTTTCACGCCTGATTTTGTCCGCGCGGCCCAGGCACCTGAAGCCGGAGACCCCTCATGAGCGTGGTT
>CAZOSI010000370.1:0-1528 GCA_964582485.1 uncultured Novosphingobium sp. | reverse complement strand
CTCGGGTGGCAGAGGGTTCACTTGCCAGGTCAACACGCGAATTTCGCAGCCATCTCCAGCTTTGGGCTCGATTTCGATCCAGGCCGTGATCAATTCGCGGCCATTGCTGGCCCGAAATGTCCGGGCGAGTTTCAACCCGAAGTTGCGCGACTTCTCTTCCAGTTCACGCAGGGCCGGGATTGCAATCGGCCCTGGAACAATCCCGCCGCATTCGTGCTGCAGGCCAAGAAGCGGCTCGCTGGCGGAGACCAGGCGGCCCGCTGTGTCGCTGCGACCCTGCGCAAGAAATGGCGGATGTTCGGTCACCTCGGCTCAGCCGCCCGGATAGGCGGCAGACCGGGCCAGCAGGGCAGCCGCATGATCGGCGTCAAGCTGCTCGAAATTGGGCGGTAGGGTAACTTCAGGATGAAGTGAGCCAAATTGATCCTCGATCGCTTCCGGCCGCAACCCGCAGGCCCGCAAGGCCACAGCAAGGCGGGCCACCTGGGATTCGTTGGTCGCCAGCACGGCCATATCGCGATCCTGACCCGACGCAATGGCCAGTGCGCTTAGGAAAATTGCAACGCCAGCGTGAGTAACCGACACGGCAACGGTCGCACCTCCGCCCATGCCCGTGATCAAGCGTGAAATCAGACCGAGCCGGCTACGACTCTCGTCAAATGAGCCGCGAATTTTTTGTCCGGTTGCCGCGATAAGTGCCTGGCGTTCGGCATCGTCGCCCACAGAGGCATCAAGCGCCATCAAACCCGCATGAAGCAGGTCACCAGGCAATTCCGCCAATGGCAACTGCATCCTGCGTTGGTTTTGTACGAACCGCGCCTGGGCCGCCAGCAGGGTCATCGAACCGGCAGCGACGCTCGGTTCGCTGGACGCGATCAGCGCCTGCAGTAATGGTGACAGTACCGGATCAAGCGCGAGGCGTGCGTGCAGCCGGTTCGTCAGCTGCCATTCAAGGGCAAGCGCGTGAACATGCGCCAGGAAACCCGGATGGGCAGAGAAATGCTCAATCATCACTGCAAGCTGTTCCGGATCGTGCTGGTGATCGCCCGCTTCGCCAGCAGTGTCGACGACGGCATCAAGCAATTGCCTGGCAACGTCGGACATCATCCCGCGCATCGCGGCAATGATCTCATCGCCAAACACGGAGTGCTCATCGTTGGCCAAAAGGTGCCGCAGGATCGGCGCAATTGTGCCGATCATTGCGTCCCCATGAGCCAACTCGGCACGCAAAACGGCTGCAACAGATGCAGGGCCGCCGGACTGTGCAATATTCTCGTTCATGCCCGTGCCTTAGCCCGGCTTGGTTAAGGTCGCGTTAGCCGCGATTTACCGGACGGGATCAGAATTCCTGCCAGCGCGGATAGGCTTGCCGCGATCTGAATCGCACCGTTGCCAAACCCAGACCCGATGGCGATTGCCAGTCCGGATGCGAGCAAGCCGCGATCGCCAAGCCATGATCGCCATCGCGGCGCCACCAGGCGCGGCAGAATTCGCAACAGGCAAACCAGCATCAAGGGCGGGAAAAACC
>CAZOSI010000369.1:0-1552 GCA_964582485.1 uncultured Novosphingobium sp. | reverse complement strand
TTGCCGGGGCTGCATAGCATGGGTAGGACGGCGCGCCATGAGCGAAATCACTCCTGTTATCTCCGCCACCGGGCTGTTCACGCCAGCGGAATCGATCAGCAACGAAGAACTGGTCGAAAGCTTCAACACCTATGTCGAGCGCTTCAATGCCCGCCATGCGGCAGAGATCGAGGCCGGCACGGTCACCGCACTGGCGCCCAGTTCGGTCGAATTCATTGAGAAGGCGAGCGGGATCAAGGCGCGCCATGTGATGAGCAAGGCCTCGATCCTCGATCCCGAGATCATGACGCCGCGCTGGGCTGAACGGCCGGACGAGGAATTGTCGGTGCTGGCCGAAATGGGGGTCAAGGCCGCCCGCGATGCGCTGGCCCGGGCTGGTCGCGATGCGAAGGACGTCGACGCGGTGCTGTGCGCCTGCTCCAACCTGCAGCGACCTTATCCGGCGATCGCGATCGAAATCCAGAACGAACTGGGGATCGAGGGCTTTGGCTTCGACATGAATGTTGCCTGCTCCTCAGCCACTTTCGGAATCCAGACTGCTGCCGATTTCATCCGCGCCGGCAATGCCCGCTCGGTGCTGGTGGTCAGCCCGGAGATCTGCACCGGCCACAACAACATGCGTAACCGCGACAGCCATTTCATCTTCGGCGACGTGGCGACCGCGGTGCTGGTCGAGGCCGAGGATATGGCCCCCGCGACGCACTGGGATATCGTCGGCACCCGGCTCAAAACGGTTTATTCCAACAACATCCGTAACAATTTCGGCTTCCTCAACTGTGCCACGCCCGAAACTATCGGCGCGCCGGACAAGCTGTTTGTCCAGGAAGGCCGCAAGGTTTTCAAGGAAGTGGTACCGATGGTCGCGGCCATGATTGCCGATCATGCCGAAGCCCTCGGGCTCGATCCGGCCGCCCTGCGCCGCCTTTGGCTGCACCAGGCCAATCAAGGAATGAACCGGCTGATTGCGCAGCGCGTCCTGGGACACGAAGCCAACGAAGACGAAAGCCCGACCGTGCTTGACACATATGGCAATACCTCCAGCGCCGGTTCGATCATCGCGTTCCACCTGAACAGCGATGATCTGGGCGCCGGCGATACCGGGGTGATCTGTTCCTTTGGGGCCGGCTATTCCGCCGGCACCGTATTCGTGCGGAAGGCTGCCTGATGGCTGGCGATATCCTTGACAACCGCGGCCGCGGTGAAGCGGCCTGGTCGTGGCCGAGCGTTCATCCTGAAGGGCGCGTCTACGCGCTGATCGCCGCCGCGGTCAGCCTGGGTTTCGCGCTGATTGCCTGGGAAACCGTAGCCTGGCCGCTCGGCGGGCTGGTCTTGGGTATCCTGGCTTTCTTCCGCGACCCAAAGCGCGTCACGCCGCAGGGAGATAACCTGATCGTTTCGCCGGCCGATGGCCTGGTTACCCTGATCAAGCAGATGGACCCTCCGCGCGAGCTGGTGATGGACGATGGTACCGGCGCGCCGGGACTTTCCAGCGGACCGGTCACACGGATCTCGATCTTCATGTCGGTGTTCGACGTGCACATCAACCGTGCCC
>CAZOSI010000368.1:0-1603 GCA_964582485.1 uncultured Novosphingobium sp. | reverse complement strand
AACGAATATCCCGGAACCGAACTGGTTTTCGCCGACCTCGACTTCATTGAGGAGCGCCGCAAGGATCTGATCGGCATTGTGTTGACCCATGCGCATGAGGATCACATCGGGGCGGTGCCGTACTTCGCGCAGGAGCTGGGTGTTCCGCTCTATGCCACGCCATTCACCGCCAAGCTGGTCAACGAAAAGCTGGAAGAGGCGGGGATCCGCCACGAAGTCACCCTGAACGTAATCGATCATCTCGACCGGTTTGATCTCGGTCCGTTCGGGATCCGCTATGTTCCTCTGGCCCACTCGATCGCCGAGGGCAATGCGCTGGTGATCGACACACCCTATGGCCGGATTTTCCATACAGGTGACTGGAAGCTTGATGACGAACCCCTGGTGGGTGTTCCGGCTACGGCTGAAGAACTGACCACTATCGGTGACGGCGGCATTCTCGCCCTTGTCTGCGATTCCACCAATGTGTTCAATCCCAAGGCATCGGGATCCGAAGGCGCGGTTCGCACAGCCTTGCTTGACGAGGTTGGCCGCCACCCGGGCAAGCGGATCGCGATCACCACATTTGCCTCGAACGTGGCCCGACTGCAGACACTGGGCGAAGTGGCTCAGGCCAGTAAACGCAAGCTGTGCGTAGCTGGCCGGTCACTTGATCGGATCATCCGCGCCGCGCAGGGCTGTGGCTATCTGCTCGACCTGCCCGATCGGATTGATTTTGACACGGCCATGGGCCTGCCTCGCGGCGAAGTCCTGATCGTTGCTACGGGCGGGCAAGGAGAGCCGCGAGCGGCTCTGTCACGGATTGCCGAAGGGAACCACCAGCTCGCGTTGGAGGCGGGCGACGTGGTGCTGTTTTCAAGCCGACAGATCCCCGGGAACGAGATCGCGATCGGGCGGATCCAGAACCGCCTGGCCGCACGGGATATTGCCATTGTCACTGATCGGCAAAGCGCAATCCACGTCTCCGGCCACCCCGGCCGTCCCGAACTCGAAGCGCTTTATGGCTGGATTCGGCCTGAGATCCTGCTGCCCGTCCATGGCGAGATGCGGCATATGAAGGAACAGGCCCGTTTCGGCCGAAGCTGTGGGATCGGCAAGACGGTTGTGCAGGAAAATGGCGATCTGGTCCGTCTGGCCCCCGGAAAACCCGGCAAGATCAGCGAAGTTCGAGCCGGGCGTCTGATCCTGGATGGCGATATCATCTCGCCTGCCGATGGCGAGGCGATTGTCATGCGCCGCCGGCTCGCTGCCAACGGGCTGGTGATAGTGGTGCTCGACGGAAAGGGGCGGGTCCATGTCGAAGCGGTCGGGCTGCCGCTCGATGAAGACATGGACGAATTCACGGCCGAAGCCCGCGAGGATGTTTCGGCGGCGCTGGCCAAGCTGAAAGGCGGTCAACGCCATGACCGCGAAGTGATCATCGAAGCCGCACGCCTGGCCGCCCGCCGCGCGGCAACCCGCTGGTCAGGCAAGAAGCCGCAAGTGCGGGTAATTCTTGCGGAGCAATGATCCAATGAAGCTGACTTCTGCCCTGGCGATCTACTTCCTGTTTTGGATCATGAGTGCCTTTTTTGTGCTGCCTTACGGAATCCGCACCCATGAC
>CAZOSI010000367.1:589-1606 GCA_964582485.1 uncultured Novosphingobium sp. | reverse complement strand
TCACCACGCAGGCAACTCGTCGGGAATCGTTGACGGAGCGGCGGCAGTCCTGATCGGTAACGCTGAGTTCGGAAAGGCACATGGTCTGAAACCTCGTGCCCGTATTCGCGCGACAGCCAAAATCGGAACCGATCCGACTATCATGCTGACGGGCCCGGTGCCGGTAACTGAAAAAATCCTGCGCGACAGCGGGATGAACATCTCGGACATCGATCTGTTCGAAGTGAACGAGGCTTTTGCTTCGGTCGTCCTTCGTTTCATCCAGGCCTTCGACGTCGATCCCGCAAAGGTAAACCCCAACGGCGGCTCGATCGCGATGGGTCATCCGCTTGGCGCGACCGGAGCAATCATCATCGGGACAGTGCTTGATGAACTGGAACGTACGGGCAAGGGCGTTGGCCTTGCTACGCTCTGCATCGCCTCCGGCATGGGTGCAGCGACCATCATCGAACGCGTCTGACCGCAGGCATGGAGGTTAGCATGGGATTGATTGACCAATCGAAATGCCCAGTTAAAACCGGCTCGATCTACCCTGAGCCCTATTCAACTATGGTTAAGGGCCGGTCATCGCTTCGCCTCGGCGACGCTGGTGGGTTGACCCAGTTTGGCGCAAATCTGGTGATGCTTGAGCCCGGTGCGATGTCCAGTCTGCGCCACTGGCACCTGAATGAAGATGAATTCGTGATGGTGACCGAGGGCGAATGCGTGATGGTTCAGGATGAAGGTGAGTATGTGATGCGGCCAGGCGACTGTGCGGCTTTCCCGGCAGGTTCCATGAATGGTCACCATTTCCTCAACCGGACAGACAAGCCTGCCAAATTCCTGGTCGTTGGCAGCAAGGCGCCGCGCGAGGTTGCGACTTACTCGGATGTCGACCTCAAGGTCGAAATCGCAAACGGCAAGGCCCACTTCACCTACAAGGACGGAACAACCTGGGCCGGTCCAAGATAACGCTCAGCCAGCTATCCGCAGATTTCTCGTTTCCACGCGTCTGAACCTCGTTTCCGGACGCCCGGC
>CAZOSI010000367.1:0-579 GCA_964582485.1 uncultured Novosphingobium sp. | reverse complement strand
CTCAAAGGAGCAAAACATGACTGATTTCACTTTTTCCTGTGACACTGATGGTGTTGCCACGATTGTCTGGGATGTCCCGAATAAATCGATGAATGTCCTGTCACTTGAGGGTGTTGCCGAACTGAATGGCCTGATCGACAAGGCACTGTCTGATCCCGCCATCAAAGGCATTGTCATCACGTCGGGCAAAAAGGACTTTGCCGGTGGCATGGATCTGAATGTCATTGCAAAGATGAAGCAGAGTGCTGGGGCAGATCCGGCGCGTGGCCTCTTTGACGGCATCATGCAGTTCCACGCGCTCGAGAGAAAGATCGAACTTGCAGGGATGGATTTCAAGACCAAGAAAGGCGGCAAGCCGATCGTCGCCGCCCTTCCCGGTACTGCACTCGGCATCGGTTTGGAAATTCCCCTGTCTTGCCACCGCATCATCGTTGCCGACAATCCCAAAGCCAAGATTGGTTTGCCGGAGATACTGGTTGGCATCTTCCCCGGGGCGGGTGGCACCACGCGTCTCGCACGCAAACTCGGTCCCATGATGGCGTCGCCTTTCCTGCTGGAAGGAAAGCTGTCGGACCCCAG
>CAZOSI010000366.1:0-1617 GCA_964582485.1 uncultured Novosphingobium sp. | reverse complement strand
CAAGGGCGTGATCAATCTGCCTGCAGGTTTCACTGGCAATACGTACATCCCAAACAAAACGCTCAATAACGCCATCGTGTGGTTCAACACCACAGGCGATATCGATGTTTATTCGATGACAACTTTCGAACAGAAGGTGACTGACACGGCCAGCAACGCGGCATCAGCACTCGATAGCAAGAACAAGGCAAAAATCTCAGAAGACAACGCCAGGCAATCTGAATTAAACGCCGCGGCATCAGCTGAAATCGCGCAGGGTGCCGCCGTCACAGTGGCTGGGGGGGCATTCTTTGCCAGCCTTTGGAATGCAAGCACAGGCAATTTCCCGGCCGCACCAGGCTCTGGCGGTTCCAGTATGTGGCAGGCCAGTAGCGATGGAACCGGCGCAACTGCTGCAGTCAAAACCGGTGACCTGATTGTTTGGGACATTATCGCTGGAACATACCGGCACTTCGCCGGCGCAGCCCGAGTGATTGCGCTCGAAGCGCAGGTGAATGCCCTCAATACCACTCTGACCACCGCCATTAACAACACCGCATCACTCGCAATTGCAGGGCTTCGCTAATGATCAATTCCAATTTGAAAACGCAGGTGCAAACGCGGATCAACGCTATCACAACCAGCACCACTCTGGCTGAACTCCTTCGGATCCGACAAGCAGCCAAAGGCTTAAACTGTGATGAAACGCTGCTCAATAACGAAGTAACCGCAAAGCTCAATGCCCTGTCTGGCGCTACTTCATTGGATGATCTGGTGGCTGCAGGCGTTCTGACTGATGAACCGTCCAAGGTGCTGCATTATCAGGTGCCGCACGCTGTGATGCTTGGTGAAGATTTGTGGATTGATGGTTTAGGCTTGGTGACGGACAGGCAATATCCATACAGCGCAGTCGCCTCAGCGGCTGAAACTATGGGTTATCCCGGCCAGGCCAATACGTTCATTACCAACAGTTTCAGAACTGGCTATGTACGCCAGACAGGCGCTGAGTCTACGTTTCTAATTGCTTTATCTGACGGCAATTGGCTGCTTGGGATCGGCTCACCGGTCGATGCACCACAATCGCAATACGGCTTTAAGCTCTACGTTCTGTCTGCCGGCCGCGATAAAATCCTGACCAGCACAACGGTTGAGCTGAAGCTTTCTGGCAGCTTCGATAGCCTGTATTCGTATACGGTTGGCATTCGCGAAATCAGCACAAATGTGTTTCGTGTTTACTACACCCAGGCAGCAAGCGGTTCAACCAACCCAACATCATTGGCGTTCCACACGCTGACATACAACACCGGCAGCAAAGCCATTACTGGCGCTGCAGGTTCTGTAGTGCACACGCTGGGAAGTGGGGACTTTAACGCCTCGCGAGCAGCTCGCCGCCACAACCAAGGTCAGCGTTGGCAGGTCATCGGCAGCTCCAGTGATAACCTGCTTTGCCTTGATATGCAAAACGGCACTATCACGAACTATTCAGGCCCGGGGCTTGGCGGCTTCCCTGAAACCGAATTTGATGAATCAACCGCTGGCAATGAATGGGCCGTTGTATCAAGTAGCGGCGGCGTCAGACAGCTTGCCAAGGCGGGTACTTCAACAACTAAAGCGCGTCCGTCCAACCTGGTATCAGAT
>CAZOSI010000365.1:0-1624 GCA_964582485.1 uncultured Novosphingobium sp. | reverse complement strand
GAAAAGCTGGGCTACGGCAAGCTGCCGGTCTGCATCGCCAAGACGCAGTACAGCTTCAGCACCGATCCCGCCAAGATCGGCGCGGCCACCGGCCACACGCTGGAAGTGCGCGAAGTGCGGCTTTCGGCAGGGGCCGGTTTCATCGTCGCGGTCTGCGGTGAAATCATGACCATGCCCGGCCTGCCCAAGCGCCCGGCATCGAACGAAATCTGCCTGGACGAAGCGGGCAATATCGTCGGTCTGGCCTGATCTGACGGGGGTGGCGGAAAGGTTCCGCCACCCCCCACCCCCCTTTTAAACGCTTCATGGCGGCATGACGTTTTTACATGCCGCACCGCCGCCGCTTTGCATTAAGCCTGCGGCATGGACACGATCACCACCCCTGCAGCCTCCTCCTCTCGCCGTGGCGGCGGACGCGATGCCAAGCGCGCGGCCCGGCTGGGAGGCCAGACCGTCAACGCCCCCTACATCAGCCGCCGCCTGCCCTATGTCGATCTGCTCGACGAGGAAGGCCTGGCGCTGATCGAGGAGAATGCCGAAGTCATCCTGTCCGAAATCGGCTGCGAATTCCGGGACGATCCCGAAGCGCTGGAAATCTGGAAAGCCGCCGGGGCAGAAGTGACCGGCGAACTGGTGCGGATGCCGCGCGGCATGTGCCGCCAGCTGATTCAGGACCACGCCCCGCGTGAATTCACCCATCAGGCCCGCAATCCGGCGCGTAGCACGATCATCGGCGGCAAGCGCACGGTGTTTGCCCCCACCGCCGGCCCGCCGTTCGTGCGCTGTCTCGACAAGGGGCGGCGTTACGGCACGATCGAGGATTTCCGCAATTTCGCCAAGCTGACCCAGGCTTCTCCCTGGCTGCACAGTTCCGCCACGGCGATGTGCGAACCGGTCGACCTGCCGGTCAACAAGCGGCATTTCGACATGTTCTATGGCAATGCCAAGCACACCGACAAGCCGTTCTTCAGCGCGGTTTCGGCCCCCAGCCGGTCGGAAGACTGCATCGAACTGGCGCAGATCCTGTTTGGGGATCGCTGGATCAATCCCGAAACGGGCGAGCCCAACACCTGCCTGATGGGAGTGATCAACGGCAACAGCCCGCTCACCTTCGATGCCACCATGCTGGGTGCGGCCAAGGCGCTGGCCCGCGCCAACCAGGGCACACTGATCACCCCGTTCATCATGGCCGGGGCGATGGCCCCCACCGGCCTCGCCGGAGCGATCGCGGTGACCCTGGCCGAGGCGATGGCGGGCATGGCCTTCCTCCAACTGGTCAAGCCGGGCGCGCCGGTGATTTTCGGCAGCTTCGTGACCACCCTTTCGATGCAAAGCGGCGCGCCGACCTATGGCACGCCGGAAACGTCACTGATGAAAAGCGCCCTGATCACGCTGGCGCGGCGGCTGGGGGTGCCATCGCGCACCGGCGGTAGCCTGTGTGCTTCAAAGATCGCCGATGCACAGGCCGCCTATGAAAGCGCGCAGACGCTGCAAACCACGGTGCTGGGCGGCGCGAACTTTGTGCTGCAATCGGCCGGCTGGCTGGAAGGCGGGCTGGTGACCGGGTACGAAAAGTTCATGATGGACTGCGACCAGCTGGGCATGATGCACAAGCTGCTGGGCG
>CAZOSI010000364.1:0-1631 GCA_964582485.1 uncultured Novosphingobium sp. | reverse complement strand
ACCTTCTCCACCCGCGGCAGCCTGGCCGCCGTGAACCTGCAGCACCAGCATGGCAGCGCCCAAGGCAGCCTTCAGGTTTACAGCAACCACGGCGACAGCGACTGGGCCAATCCGCAGGCGGCGCTGACCCACAGCCACTTCAAGCTCTCCGGCCTGCGCTGGCGCGAGCAGTTGCAGCCCTGGGCCGGCGCCGAGCTGCAGCTGGGCCTGGACATCGATCGCATGCGCGGCGGTGTGGCCTTCAACGGTTTCAGCGCCTTCGAGGGTGAGGCCCTGCGCCTGAGCTCGCCCTCCCTGGCCCTGGCTCAGACGCTGGCCTTGGGCGATGGCTGGAGCGCCACGCCCTCGGCGGGCCTGCGCCTGTATCGCCACAATGTTTTCGGCAACAGCAGCGCGCCCCATGCCGGCCTGGTGCTGGAGAAGCAAGACCTGGCCCTGCGCCTGAATGCCTCGCGCGGCCTCAACCATCCGGGCCTGGATGCGCCCCTGCTGAACGCCATCGTGCCGCCTCTGGCCGGTGCTTCGCCGCAGGGCTGGCGCCAGCTGTCGCCCGAGCGCATGGACCATCTGGAGGCCGGCCTGCGCTGGCAGCTGGCCGCCCAGAGCAGCCTGGACCTCGCCTTGTTCCGTGACGATCTGAAGCAGCGTTATGTCTTTGCATTCCCGCCCGCGGTGAGCATGCCCAGCTTTACCAATCTGGGTGACTATCAGGTGCGCGGCGCCGAGATCAGCTGGAGCCACACTTGGAGCCCGGCCTGGAGCAGCTACGCCGGCCTGACCCTGCTGGACAGCAGCCTGGTCGATTTGCCCTACGCGCCCAAGCGGGCCCTGGCCCTGGGGCTGAGCTGGCGCACGGGCGCCTGGCGCCTGAACGCCGATGCGCAGCTGCAGAGCGCCATGTTCGTGCTCAACAAGGCCCGTGCGGACGGCGCACCCAACACCGCTCGCGTCAGCGGCTTCGGCGTGCTGAACCTGCGTGTCGCCCATGCGATGTCGGCCCTGGGCCCGCGCGGCGAATGCTTCCTGGCCTTGGAGAACCTGACGGACCAGCGCTATGGCTACCGCCCGGGCTATCCCATGCCCGGCCGCTCGGCCCAGATCGGCCTGAGCGCCGGTTTCTGATCTCCTGGAGAAGGACTGCTGTGATGTGGAATCGACGATTGACGATGGGGGCCGGCCTGCTGCTGGCCTCGGCCTGCTTGACGGCCACCGTGCCCGCCTGGGCGCAGGACAGCCGTGATCAGGCTGCTGTGCGCCATCTGCTGATGCAGACCTTTGACAAGCCCGACGCGCGCTTGCAGGTCGAGGCGATTGCGGTGCAGGCCGAGCATGCGGTGGCCAGCTGGGCCCAGGGCGAACGCGGCGGCCGTGCGCTGCTGCGCCGCCATGGGCAGGCCTGGCAGATCGTGCTGTGCGCGGGCGATGGGCTCAAGCAGGCTGCCGGCTTGCGCGAGGCCGGCCTGAAGCCTGCCGATGCGCAGGCCTTGGCGGGCCGCCTGGCTCAGGTCGAAGCGCGCCTCACGCCGGCTCAGCGTGAGCGTTTCGGCCGTTTCGAGGGCCAGGTGCGCATGGACGCTCAGGGTGCCCATCCGCCTCAATCTCACGGCCACTGAGTGCTGTCGGCTTCAGCC
>CAZOSI010000363.1:0-1657 GCA_964582485.1 uncultured Novosphingobium sp. | reverse complement strand
TGCATCTGGGTCATAAAGGCTTCGACTTCTGCCGGTTTGAGCGGGCCTGACCAATTGTCATACCACAGCCGGAACAGGACATATGCGGCCAGTGCTGCGACCCAGATAATCCACGCTGCCATCAGTCCGCCACCCTCATCTATCATTAAATTGACATTATCTGTGCCATAAGATGGCCACGGAGGTCAATCGCGCTTGCATCCGGGCGCGATTGCGGTGATCAATCCAGCGATGGCTGTATCCAAACTCTCTCCCACTGCCCGCAAGCAAGCCCCGCTCGCCGATGGCCGGCGCGAACGCAGCCGCTCCAGCCGCTCGAAAATCGTGGCCGCCCTGCTTGATCTGGTCGGCAAGGGCGATGTCTCGCCCAGCGCGGCCAGAGTAGCCGACGTGGCCGGGGTAGGCCTGCGCTCCGTGTTCCGGCATTTTGAGGACATGGATGCGCTCTACCGCGAAATGGGCGAGGTGATTGAGGCACGGATCCTGCCGATCCTGCTCCAGCCCCCGACCGGAGAGAGCTGGAAGGACAAGATGTTCGATCTGGCCGAGCGCCGGGCGAAAGTCTTTGAAACGATCATGCCCTATCGCATTTCAGCCAATCTCAGACGGTTCGAATCCTCCTATCTGATGCAAGACTACCGCCGGATGCTGCGTTTCGAGAGCGAATCGATCGAGGCGTATTTGCCGCAAGGGGTAAGGGACGATGCCGCCGCTGCGGGCGGCCTCAACGTGATCCTGAGCTTCCAGACCTGGCGGCTGCTGCGCCACGATCAGGATCTGCCGGTCGAAGCGGCAAAAGCAGTGGTGCGCCGCTTGCTCGGTGCCGCCCTGGCCGAGCTGCCAGACAGCTGACCATGCGCGGGCTGCTCACCCTGGCAGGGCTGGCCCTGCTTTCGGCCTGCGGGTCTAAACCGGCGGGGCTGGCCCCAAAGTGCGCCGGTCTGGCTGAAAATTCACTGATCTGGATGCCCGCCGGCCGCTTCGCTATGGGCGATGATCCGCGTGAACCGGAAGAAGGTCCGCCGCGTGAAGTCGCGCTCAAAGGCTTTTGGATCCAGGCCCACGAAGTAACCAACGCCGAGTTTGCCGCGTTCGTGAAGGCCACAAGCTACAAGACCCTGGCCGAGCGCGATCCGCCCAAGCTGCCGGGCGCGCCGCCGGAAATGCTGCAACCCGGCTCAGCGGTGTTCCAGGCGCCATCGCCGGAGAATTCCAACTGGTGGCGCTGGGTGGTGGGCGCACAGTGGCGGCACCCGTCCGGCCCGGGAGAGAGCATCGCGGGGCGCGAACGCGAGCCGGTGGTCCAGATCGCATACGAGGATGCTGAGGCCTATGCGAAGTGGATCGGGTTGGAGCTGCCGAGTGAGGAGCAGTGGGAATACGCCGCGCGCGCTGGTGCCGCGGCACTCCCTGAGCCTGTCGACGCAGAGGGCAAGCCGCAGGCAAACTACTATCAGGGCGTCTTCCCGGTGAAGAACCTTGGCGCCGATGGCTATGTCGGCCGGGCGCCAGTGGGTTGTTTCAAGCCCAACGCCTTCGGACTCTACGACATGATCGGCAATGTCTGGGAATGGACCAGCACTTCGGGTGCGCGCCCTGACGCCGGTGAACCAGCCAATGTGATCAAGGGCGGGTCCTTCCTCTGCGCAGCGAACTA
>CAZOSI010000362.1:0-1709 GCA_964582485.1 uncultured Novosphingobium sp. | reverse complement strand
GCTTCTTGCAAGCTGGCGTAGGCCGCTGCTGGTAACCATGCTTGCAAGTTGGCGCGTAGTTCGCGTGCGCTTGGTTGGTAGCGTTGGATCAGCGTTGGCAAGTCTGCGTTGGCGGTGCGTGCGCGCAGCATCCAGCGTGAGGCACGTTGGGCGATAGCGGTGAGCTTGGTCAACAAATCTAACTGCAACTTGGCATCGACTTTGTAATCGAGTGCATCGATTTGATCCCACAATGGTTCGAGATCAAAAATCTCGCGAGCCAAAGTGAAGGCGCGGATCACATCGGCTGCGGATGCGGCGGCTTCAGTGGCGATGAAGTTGACGAAGGTTGCACCCGTGCGATTGACCACGGTGTTGGTGATGAAGGTAGCGATGATCTCGCGCTTCAATTGGTGGTTAGCAATCGCTTCTGGGAATTTTTCCGACAAGACTTTTGGGAAATAGGCTTTCAAAGCGCGGCTGAAGAATGGGTCGTCTGGTAAGTTAGACGCCACCAATTCATCAAACACGGCCATCTTCGCGTAGGCCAAGACCACGGCGTTTTCTGGTGCGGTGAGACCTTGTTTGTGCGCTTTGCGGCGCGCGATTTCATCGTCAGATGGTAAGAACTCAATCGCACGGTTTAAGCGGCCTTGGCGCTCTAAGGTTTGCATCAAACGTTGCTGGCCGTCGAGCACATACAGTGGGCGGTGGCATGCGATGTCGAGTGCTTGCGATTGATAGTAATTATCGGTGAGCACTAAGTGGCCGACTTCATCGGTCATCGAGGCTAACAAGTCATTACGTTGTTTGAGCGTGAGATCACCGGCTTCAGTAATCGCGCCGACCAAGATCTTGATATTGACTTCGTGATCGGAGCAATCGACACCAGCGGAGTTATCAATCGCGTCGGTGTAGATGCGGCCACCTTTTTGCGCGAATTCGATACGACCGTTTTGGGTGCAACCTAAGTTACCGCCTTCTGCCAAGACTTTGCAGCGCAATTCATTGCCGTTGACGCGGAAGGCATCGCCTGCTTTGTCGCCGACTTGGGCATGCGTTTCAAACGTGGCTTTGACGTAAGTACCGATACCGCCGTTATACAAGAGGTCGACCGGTGCTTGCAAAATCACTTTGAGTAATTCGACAGGCGTGAGGTCTGCGGTTTCGATACCCAAGACGGCGCGTGCTTCTGGGCTCAGAGAAATCGATTTAGCGGTACGTGGATAAACGCCGCCGCCTTTAGAGATCAAGCTCTTATCATAATCATCCCAACTTGAACGCGGCAGGTTGAATAAGCGTTGGCGTTCAGCGAAAGACTTAGCGACATCGGGTGATGGGTCGATGAAGATATGGCGGTGATCAAACGCGGCCACCAATTTGATTTGCTCAGACAAGAGCATACCGTTACCAAACACGTCACCCGACATATCGCCGATACCGGCCACCGTGAATGGTGTGGTTTGGGTGTTGTGACCGAAAGAGCGGAAATGACGTTTGACCGATTCCCACGCACCGCGTGCGGTGATACCCATTTTCTTATGGTCGTAACCGACGGAGCCGCCTGATGCAAAGGCATCGCCGAGCCAGAAGCCGTAATCTGCCGAGACGCCATTGGCGATATCAGAGAAGGTGGCGGTGCCTTTATCGGCAGCGACAACGAGGTAAGGATCATCTGGATCATGACGCACCACTTTGGTTGGTGGCACGACCGCACCTTTGACGATGTT
>CAZOSI010000361.1:0-1722 GCA_964582485.1 uncultured Novosphingobium sp. | reverse complement strand
CTTCCACAACTCAACCCGCGCTTCAACGGCCTCAAGAACCCGCCCGAGAGCCATATAAACCTCCAGCCACGGCCGACCCACACAGGCGAAAACAAGCGCCCGCTGAAAGTCATCAAACCGCCCGGCCAGAATCTCACCGAACGACGTACCAACGTCGCACCCACGTTCGCGCAGCTCATCGAAAGCCGTCAGCACACCGCGAACGCAATAGACCGCGTCCTCAAGTCCCATGCCCACGCACAGACCTGCGAGAACCCGGACCAAAGGCGCAGCATCCCGCTTCAGCGAAATGCCGATCAGATCGAGATCGTAGCCGCTCACTGGCACTGTAGGTCGCTCAATCAATCCAAGCGAACCGCTGCAGGAAAACTCAGATCGATCAACCTCGTACCGGACTGTCACCAACCACCGATCAAGCTTCACGCCCGATCGCGCAACCCGGCGACCTTCGTCCATCGACCATTCAAGCACTGAGACGCGCGAACGCAGCATCGCCGCCAACCACCGCAGATTGTCGATCGCCATCGACAGGCCCCGTCCGGCCTGGGCAAAATAGATCGAACGCAGATATTCACCACGCTCCCGCTCGAGCACGTCTGCCAGCGAACTACGTTCGCCCAGATCATCCTTCAGCCGGGTCAAGACCTCCAGCAAGCTCACGCAATCTCGCAATGCACGAACAGGCTCGATCCCAATCGACAACCCCGCCAGCGCCCGGCGTTCGATGCTCTCGCCAGCTTCCAACGACGCATCAACCAACTCAAGATCGAGATTCAGGCGTCCCACAAAATCGGTCATCATCAACTCCATCATCAATCCCGGCCCACCAGCCATTCAAGGTCGACACCAAACTCCAACCACATTCGCCGGATCACCGACACCGGCACATCCCGGCCATTCTCGTAATACCAGGCCGCAGCCGACGAAATTTCGAGGCGCTTGCCAAAAGCAGCCAGACTCAATCCCGAGCCCGCGCGAACCGCAGCAATCCGTTCCCCGATTGTTTCCATAGCATTCACATATGTGATTGATTTGGCCGCCGTCAAGCCCGCTCGCTCATCCATTCGAAAATGAGGAAAATCCCATGGCGCAGGACTACGTCATCCGCTGCCGCCCCGATGACCCAACTGCATCATCCTACATCGTCCGCGACGACTCCGGCGAGGTGATCTACTACCCCAATGCCGCCGATGCTGCAGAATGGGCCATCGAGTACCAGGACGCCAGCAAGACCGCGACCTACACAATCGAGCCAGCCCGTGCCTGACGCAGCCGCGATCCGCGCCGTTCAGCCAACCAGATCGCGACCCATCACCGTCCTATCCTACGGCGTCGGCATCGACAGCACTGCCATGCTGATCGAACTCCACGCCCGCGGCGAAGCACCCGACCTGGTTCTGACCGCCGACACCGAAGCCGAAAATCCGGTGACCTACGCATTCCTTAGCTTCATGCAGAAATGGATGGACGAACGAGATATTCCCCACGCCGTCGTGCGCCACGAAGTCAAACGCCTCGGCAAGCACCCACCCTATCACGGCCTGTTTCAATCACTCCTGGTCAACGCCTGCCTACCCTCGATCGCATTCGGGTTTCACACATGCAGTCAAAAGCACAAGATTGGCCCACAGGACGCCTATATCCGCGCCTGGCCGCCCGCAGCCGCCGCGATCGCCGCCGGTCAACCAATCGTCCGCCTCGTCGGTCTCGACGCCGGACCCC
>CAZOSI010000360.1:0-1723 GCA_964582485.1 uncultured Novosphingobium sp. | reverse complement strand
GACCATCAGGCTGAGCGTGAAGCACGAATTGACCAGCACCTGGCCATATTCGCTGGCCTTCATATATTCGGCATCGAGGTGAAGCTGGGCCGGATTGTGGCTCAGCGTCGTGAACAGCAGATTGTCGGTTTCGGTCACCGTGCGGCGGATCGCGTGTTCAAACCGCTGCCCGACCGCGAGCTCATCGAACCACAAGCCAGCCATCACCTTCCTCCTGTCTGCCAGGCTCCTAACAGTGCTAAGGGCAAGAGGCTAGTGACAGGCCGTACATTGCAAATTCAGTCATGCAATGCCGGGTTACCCGTGCGTCAGCCTTTCGACATCGCAGGGTTCAGGCCCGACCGGTTTCTCCGGCCAGCAGGGCAGGGTCAATCCCGGCGCTGCGCCAGCAGGCCTCCCAGCGATCGTCCGGAGCCGTATCGAACAGCACCGCCTCGTTGCCATTCAACACTTGCCAGCCGTGACGCTGCAATTCCCCTTCGAGCTGCCCGCCGCTCCATCCGGCATAGCCCAGCGCAATCAGAAACCTGCGTGGCCCGCGCCCTTCGGCGATCGCCCGCAGCACTTCAAGCGAAGCGGTCATCGCGCAGAGCTCTCCTGCCAGGATCGTCCCACCGCCCTGCCAGTCCGGCGAATGCAGCACGAAGCCACGCTGCGGTTCGACCGGACCGCCTTCCAGCACAGCGCAATCCGGTGCCTCGCCCGGATCGATGTCCAGATCTTCAAGCAGCGCATGCAGACCCACCCCATCGCGCACCTTGCCGATCCCGATCCCCAGCGCGCCCTCGTCATCGTGGACCATCATCGCGATTGCCGCGCGGTGAAATCGTGGATCTCCCATCCCCGGCATAGCGAGAAGGAACTTTCCGGCGAGCGATCGCGATTCGGTCATGGACCCAGGATAGCCAGCCTGCCCGGCCCTTGCTATCGCTGCCTGCATGACCGATCCCGAAGATATCCGCGGCTGGCAGCGCCTGGACCCGGCAATCACCACGTCCGGCCGGCTTGAACCGCACGATCCCGCGCGGTTGGCGGCAATCGGGGTCAGGCACGTAATCAATCTGGCGCTTGATGATCACCCCGAAGCCCTGCCCGATGAGGACCAGCGCCTTGGCGCCGAGGGGATCGCCTATACCCACATCCCGGTCCCGTTCGATGCCCCAGACGAAGGTCACCTCTCTGCCTTCACGCAAGCCCTGGCGGGAGCAGTCGGACCGGTCCATGTCCATTGCATCATGAACTGGCGGGTTTCAGCCTTTTTCTATCGTCATCACCGCGCCGCCGGAATGGATGATAAGGCGGCAACAGCGCTGATGGCACAACAATGGGACCCGAGAGGCAGCGAGGATCCGCGCGCTGCGGTCTGGGCGGAGTTCCTTGGCCGGGCTGATCCTTGAACAGCAAGGGCGCCGGAGCGCGCGAAACGCTTGCCTTTCGACCGATTCCCCATTAGGGGCGCGCGCTTCAACCGACACGGATGAATCATTTCCGGATGATTCTGATGGATCGGCCTGGCCATCAAGGGCTGCCACGGCGGATCTGACGTGTTTCGAACAGGAGACGAAAATGCCCAAGCTCAAGACGAAGAGCGGCGTCAAGAAGCGCTTCAAGCTCACTGCCACCGGCAAGATCAAGCACGGTGCGGTTGGCAAGCGGCACCGACTGATCAGCCACAACGCCAAGTACATCCGTCAACACCGCCGGACCGACACGATCTCTGACG
>CAZOSI010000359.1:0-1732 GCA_964582485.1 uncultured Novosphingobium sp. | reverse complement strand
GAACTGGCCCACCAGCACATCGCTCCGTTCCAGCTTGAGGTGCGGGTTGGCGCCGGGGCCTATGTCTGCGGCGAGGAAACAAGCCTGCTCAATTCGATCGAGGGCAAGCGCGGCGAAGTGCGGGCAAAGCCGCCGCTGCCAGCGCTCGAAGGGCTTTTCGGCAAACCGACCGTGGTCAACAATGTGCTGACTCTGGCCGCGATCCCGCACATCCTGACAGATGGCGGTGCTTCGCTATACTCCCGCCTCGGAATTGAGCGCTCAAAGGGCACCATGCCGCTTCAGCTGGCGGGGAACATCAAGCAAGGCGGTCTTTACGAGACCGCGTTCGGGATAAGCCTGGACGAGATCGTCAACGAGATCGGCGGCGGCACGGCAACTGGTCGTCCGGTCAAGGCAGTCCAGGTCGGCGGGCCGCTGGGGGCCTACATTCCTCCCAGCCAATTCCACCTGCCGTTCGATTATGAAGCCTACACCGCTGCCGATGCGCTGATCGGGCATGGCGGGATCACTGTATTCGACGACAGCGCCGACATGGGCGCGATGGCGCGCTTCGCCTTCCAGTTCTGCGCGGCGGAAAGCTGCGGCAAATGCACCCCGTGCCGAATCGGATCGACCCGCGGGGTTGAGCTGATCGACCGTATCCGCACTGGCGGCAAGGTCATGGCGGATGCTGTCGAGGCCCTCCCGCAAATGCATAACGCCCGCAAGGCCGGCCGCACCCGCGAGGAAGACCTCGTACTGCTCGACGACCTGATGGAAGCGATGCAGTTCGGCTCGCTCTGCGCGCTAGGCGGGTTCACGCCCTATCCGGTGCGTTCGGCGTTGAAACACTGGCCGGAGGATTTCGGGTGATCCTGGGCTGCGTCCTGGCGGGCGGGCAGTCGAGCCGCTTCGGCAGCGACAAGGCGCTGGCCGTGCTGCACGGTGAGACGCTGATCGTCCGCGCGGTCGATATGCTGTCCGGCTGGTGCGAAAAGGTGGTGGTGGTCGGTCGCGAGCAGGCCCCTGCCCCGACTCTGCCCGATTGGCCGCGCCCTGGCATGGGTCCGCTGGGCGGGATCGCCGCCGCGCTGTACGATGCGCGTGATGAAGGCTATGACGCGGTGCTGACTTGCGGGGTCGACTCGGTCGATCTGCCGGAAAGCCTGCCCGGCCTGCTATCCCCGGCACCGGCCTACCTGGCTGACCAGCCGGTCGTCGGGCTATGGCCGATCACGGCGATCAAGGCCATCGAAGCAATCCTGCGCGGCGACGGCCGCCATTCCATGCGCGCTTTTGCCGATGCGATCGGCGCGCGCGAAGTCCATTCGGGCAAGACCAGCATCAACATCAACACGCCAGCCGACCTGGCGGAAGCGGAGAAGCATCATGGGCTATGAACGGCAAGCCGATTTCGGCACGCCCGAGGTCCTCTCGGACACCCAGGTCACGCTGACCATCGACGGGCGCGAAGTGACCGTTCCGGCCGGCACCAGCGTGATGCGCGCAGCTGGTGAATGCGGGGGCTCGATCCCCAGCCTGTGTGCGACCGACAGCGTCAAGGCCTTCGGATCGTGCCGGATGTGCCTGGTCGAAATTGAGGGCGCGCGCGGCACTCCGGCCAGTTGCACCACTCCGGTCATGCCCGGCATGGTGGTCCACACCCAGACCGAAAAGCTCGCCAGAATCCGCAAGTCGGTGATGGAACTCTACATCTCCGACCACCCGCTCGATTGCCTGACCTGCAGCG
>CAZOSI010000358.1:0-1734 GCA_964582485.1 uncultured Novosphingobium sp. | reverse complement strand
GGCCCTTAACCCCGCCGCCCGCGCCGGGGCAAGCACAGATTGGCGGAAATTTGCGCTTGCCCTTGGCTGCAGGTGCGTTACTGCGGGATCGGGGAACGGTGCACTGCAACTGCACCAAAGGTCTGAAAAAAGTGAGAAATCAACCAGATTGGAAGGGCACTTTAGCCCTCGCCGCAGGTATATTCGCAACCTTGAGTATCATCGTGCTCACGATCTGGCGGTTGCTGCTCTGACCTTATCGGGGCTTGAATGCTGCACTGCTCAGGCCCAAGTGAGGATCCATGCTGGCTCCGCTGACTCGTCCCGATCTTCCCGCCAAACTCTCCGCCGCAATTCTGCGCGGGATCAAGGGACACTGTCCGCGTTGCGGCAAGGGCAGTTTGTTTGGCAAGTTTCTGAAGCCCGTCAGCCATTGTTCTGCCTGCCACCAGGACTGGACCCTGCACCAGGCCGACGACTTTCCACCCTATATCTCGATCTTCCTGACTGGCCACCTGCTGGCCCCCGTGATGATCGCGATCGGGATGAGCAAGACGCTGTCATTGGGCGCGATGATGGGAATAGCCATGGCCATGGCCGCCGCGGTGATGCTGGCATTTCTTCAGCCCGCCAAAGGAGCAACGATCGCATTGCAGTGGTGGCTGGGGATGCACGGCTTCAAACCCGGCGGCCGCGACGAGGCCGAGGCCCCTCTGAAAGGCGCGCCAGGCAGTCCCTGGGGTTAGGGCCAGGCTTAGAACGGCAGCCAGGTCTTCTTCTTGGAAAACTTCATGTAGCCGGCATTGACCCCGAGCCGCAGGCCCACGCCCATCCTGATCGGGATCAGCACCATGTCGCCCCGGCGCAGGTACGACACGTTGAAGCCGCCGACCAGGTAGGCCTGCCCCTCGCCGGCCGGGAAGCGCTTGTAGATGTCTTCGCTGTTATAGAGGTTGTAGACCAGCACGAAGGTGCTGCCGGCATTGGCCCCGGCATCGAACCCGATCGAAGGGCCGGTCCAGTAGACTGGGCGCTGGCCTTCAATCTTGTGAAACAAAGTTCCCGAACCGTAGCGCACTCCGACGACCAGTGCCCCGCCGCCTTCGCGGCCGGTAATGTAGGCGTTTGGCTCGCCTTGCTTGCGCAGCAAATCCTCGATCAGCCCGGCCAGGCCTGCGGCGCCTTTGCCGAACACGCCTTCGGCCGCGCCGATCAGGTCGTCCTTCTGGTACGTTCCGGAGTTGGCCGTCGGGGCCGATGCCGGCGCGGCGGGATCACTTGGCGGTGGGCTGGTCGGGGCGCCGTCAACCGGCAGCGGCTCGGCCGGGATCGTCGGTTGAGCCGCTGGAGCGGCGGGCGCGGGCGAAGGCGCTGCCTTGGGTGCCGACAAGTCGCCATCGATCGCCCGGTCCGGGTCAACCGGCTGGACCTGGGCCGGCGCCGCGACCGCGCCGATCAGGGCAACGGCGCCCAGCACCGAAACCAGCGCCGCGCGCGCCGAGCGGGTCATGCCATGGATCATTGCAACGGTCCTTCCAACTTGTTGGCCCCTAGTGAATCGATGCCCGGTTGCCCGGCAATGAACGGGCGGCAAGGCGAGTCGGTTTTGCGGCCAAGCGAGTCCGGACCGGGCCGGACAGAGGTTCAGAATCTTTGCCAGCCCCCCCTTGCCGCCCCCACACACCGCCGCTATAGGCGCCCTTCGCCGCTGCGATCCGGAGACGTGGGTGAGTGGCTGAAACCAACGGTTTGCTA
>CAZOSI010000357.1:976-1748 GCA_964582485.1 uncultured Novosphingobium sp. | reverse complement strand
GATCAGGTCCGTGACGGCCTGAGCCATCCCATACATCTTCACGCTCCGGAGCATGATGACGATCGCGCCGCTTGCCGGGTCATGACGCATGGCGGCCTCCCGCGATCCTTGTGCGCAGACCATCATATCGTTCGACATCGGCCTTCGGCTCGCGCCGCAACATCAATGCCTTTGGCGTGGCGATGTCCGGATCGCCCATTGTCTTGCCGTCAATCAGCCTATGAAGGATGTTGAGAACATGGGTCTTGGTCGCAACGCCCTCGGCCAGCGCCAACTCCACCGCGGCCTGCACCGCCTGCTCATCGTGCTGGAGAACCAGCGCGAGGATATCGGCCATCTCGCGGTCGCCGCCTTGCCGGCGCAACATCCGCCCTTGCAGTTGCCGGAAGGCCTCGGGCATTTCGGCGAACGGCGCGCCATTGCGCAAGGCGCCGGGCTTACGCTGGATAACGGCGAGGTAGTGGCGCCAATCATAGATCGTTCGCGGCGAATGATGGTGGCCGCGCTCGATCACCCGTGCATGCTCACACAGGATTTGCCCTTCAGCAGCGACAACGATCTTGTCCGGATAGACCCGTAGGCTCACCGGCCGGTTCGCAAAGGATGCCGGCACGCTGTAGCGATTGCGCTCAAAATGGATCAGGCAGGTCGGCGAGACGCGCTTGCTCTGTTCGACGAAGCCATCGAATGCCGATGGCAATGGCATGAGCGCCGCTCGTTCAAGAGCGAGAACATCGGCGATCGATCCTGGAAGCGCCCCATGCGGGCTCTC
>CAZOSI010000357.1:0-966 GCA_964582485.1 uncultured Novosphingobium sp. | reverse complement strand
ACAGACGCGGTCGCGCGTCGCGGACATTCTTCTCAACCTGGCCCTTTTCCCAGCCCGAAGCCGGATTGCAGAACTCGGGCTCGAACACATAGTGGTTTGCCATGGCCAGGAACCGGATGTTGATCTGCCGCTCCTTGCCCCGGCCGACACGGTCGACCGCTGTTCGCATATTGTCATAGATGCCGCGCGCGGGAACGCCGCCGAACACGCGGAAGGCGTGCCAATGGGCGTCGAACAGCATCTCGTGGGTCTGCAGAAGGTAGGCGCGCAGAACGAACGCGCGGCTGTGCGACAGCTTGATGTGCGCGACCTGAAGCTTGGTGCGATCGCCACCAAGGACGGCGTGATCATCGCTCCAGTCGAACTGGAACGCTTCACCGGCGCCGAAGGTCAAGGGCACGAACGTGCCGCGCCCCGTAGTCTGCTGTTCGCGTTGGCGATCGGCCTGCCAGCCGCGCGCAAATGCCGCCACACGGCCATACGAACCGGTAAAGCCAAGCGCAACAAGGTCGGCGTGGATCTGCTTCAGCGTCCGCTTCTGCTTGCGCGATTTGGAGGCCTCACTCTTCAGCCAGCCCGCAAGTTTCTCCGCAAACGGATCAAGCTTGCTCGGCCGCTCCGGCGTTGCGAACCTCGGTTCCGTCGTGTTCGCCGCCAAGTGCTTGCTGACAGTATTCCTCGAAAGACCCGTCCGCCGAGCGATCTCGCGGATCGATAATTTCTCGCGCAAATGCATGCGCCGGATGATGTTCAAAAGTCCCATGTGGATCACTCCGTTGCCCCCGCCGATCTCGGTTCGAGGGAAGGTTCACATGGCTCAATTCTCAGTGGAAATTACCCCGCTTCCCGGCTCAGTTCTGGGTGGAAATCAACAACCTACCTCAAGATCACGGGGTGGGGCTGGTATTACCTCTCGACGGTACTCGACGACTTCTCGCGCTACATCGTCGCCTGGAAGCTGTGCAC
>CAZOSI010000356.1:0-1763 GCA_964582485.1 uncultured Novosphingobium sp. | reverse complement strand
ACGACGTGCTGCTGCGGCCATTCGCGCTGGCCAACCGCTGCGTTACCAATCGCGAATGGGAAGAGTTCATCGCGGCTGGAGGCTATTGCAATCCGCGCTATTGGCTTTCTGATGGTTGGGCCTGGGTCAGGGAAAACGCCATCGAGGTCCCACTTTATTGGGGCGAACTTGAAGCAAGTGGTCGCAGGGCGTTCACACTTGGCGGCGAAGTTCTGCTGAACCCGGATGCACCGGTCTGCCATGTCAGCTTTTTCGAGGCCGATGCCTATGCGACTTGGGCGGGCGCCCGCTTGCCGACCGAGCACGAGTGGGAATGGGCTGCCGACAAGACCGATCCACGCACCGGCAATCAGCTGGACGATGGTCAGGTAATCCTTCCCGCTCCGGCCCTGGGTGACGGCTTGCAACAACTGTTCGGTGACGTGTGGGAATGGACCGGTTCGGCGTTCCGTCCCTATCCCGGCTTCCGGATCGCCGATGGCGCTGTGGGCGAATACAATGGCAAATTCATGTCCGGCCAGTTTGTGCTGAAGGGCGCTAGTTGCGCCACCCCGCGTGGCCACTCGCGAGCAAGCTATCGCAACTTTTTCTACCCTCATCAGCGTTGGCAGTTCTGCGGCTTGCGCCTGGCAAAGGACATCTAGGACGTGACCCCTTCGACTGTCGCAGTGACTCGCGGGAAGGTTGATTTCATCGCCGAGCAACGCGAGCTGGCCGACGATTTTGTGCGCTGTTGCCGCGATCCCACACAAACCATGCCAGCGCGCTGGCTATACGACCATCGTGGATCGGAATTGTTCGAGCAAATTACCGAACTGCCGGAATATTATCCGACCCGCACCGAACTTGACCTTCTCAGAGACGCTGGCCCCAAATTGCATGATGCAATCGGGGAAGGTCGGATGCTGGTCGAATTCGGTGCAGGAAGCGCGCATAAGACCCCGGCGCTGATCGCGGCGATCAAGCCTGTGAAATATGTCCCGATCGACGTGTCGGGAGACTTCCTGCGCGAATCCTCCGCCGACCTGGCAAAGGTTTTCCCGACGCTCGAGGTCAATCCAGTGGAGGCCGATTTCAATCGCGCGGTACCTCTACCACGATGTGAACGGCGACTACCGATCGTCGGCTTCTTCGCGGGTTCGACCATCGGCAATTTGACCCCGTACGAAGCGACCGACCTGCTGCGGCGAATGGGCGAGACGCTTGGTGAGGACGCCTTGCTGTTGATTGGAATGGATCGCGTGAAGTCGCTGGACGTGCTGCTGCCTGCCTATGATGACTCGCAAGGGGTCACGGCGGCCTTCAATCTCAATCTGCTCCATCGGGTCAACGCAGAGTTGGGCTGCAACGTGCCGGTCGACGCATTCGCGCATGAAGCACGGTGGCACCCTTCGCGCACAAGGATCGAGATGCATCTGGTCGCACGCCGCGACGTGGAGTTCGTCATCGGTGACGAGCGGGTGTCAATTGAAGCCGGTCAGTCGATCCACACCGAGAACAGCCACAAGTACCGCTTTGAGGAGGCGCGAATGCTGCTGCGCTGCGGCGGTTGGGAACCGGTCGACAACTGGTCGGCGCCGGATGATTTTTTCACCCTCTTTCTCGCCCGACGAGATTTCTAGCTTTGGAGTATCCCCATGCGTAGTGCCGTCATCGTATCAACCGCCCGCACCCCCATCGGTAAAGCTGTGCGCGGAGCTTTCAACAACACCAAGGCACCGACGCTTGGTGCACTGTCGCTGCGCGAAGCGGTGGCGCGCGCG
>CAZOSI010000355.1:0-1779 GCA_964582485.1 uncultured Novosphingobium sp. | reverse complement strand
CTGGCCGCATAATCCTATGGGCTGTGCAAAGCTACCACGCTGCGGCCGAAGAGGGCAGCATGCAAGGAGCTCCACCCCGGCATGATGCGACCGTATCGGCGGTCAGTCAGCAGATTTCCGCGCTGGAAACGGCACTTGGCGCTGCGCTTTTCGATCGTAGCGCACGGCCGCTGGCGCTGACCCCTGCCGGGATCACGTTCCGGCACCACGCTCAGGCGATCGTGAATGAGGTCGCGGCTGCGCGTGCGGCGATCGGGTTGGCGGGTCTTTCCGGTCTGTCCAACTTTCGTCTGGGCTTTATCGAGGATTTCGAGGCCGAGGTGACGCCGCGGTTGCTTTCCGATCTTGGGAAGGAATGGCCTGGATCGCAGTTCCTGCTGGAGACCGGAGCAAGCCACCGGCTACACGAACAACTCGATGCCCGAGCGCTCGATATCGTGGTTGCTGCTGATATGGGCGGGGCGACCGAGTCGGCGGAAGTGCATATGATCCTTGAAGAACCGCTGGTGGCCGTACTGCCCAAGGGGCAGACGATCGTGCCGCCGAGTGCCGACCTGCCGCTGATCCTTTACACGGCACGCCACCATATGGGGCGGCAGATTGCCGATGTGCTGGCCCGACAGAACCTGCGATTGCCGCACCGGTTCGAGATCGACAGCTATAATTCGATCATGGCGATGGTTGCTGCTGGCTCGGGCTGGACAATCCTGACGCCGTTGGGAGTGCTTCACGCCGAGCGCTTCCGCGACAAGGTCTCTTTGCAGCCGCTGCCTTTTGCGCCAGCGTCGCGCCGTATCGCGCTTTATGCGCGGCGCGGTGTGCTTGGTCCCATGCCCGGCCAGATTGCCGACAAGCTGCGCCAGATGATTGCGGAAATGATCGTATCGCCGGTCGTCGCCGAGCATCCCTGGATGAAGGACGGGCTGAAGATCATTCCGGGTTGAAAGGCACCAGTCAGGCTGCCGAGGACTTGGACTGCTTGACGTCGTTGACTGCCGCCAGAAGCGCATCGGCGATATAGTCGAGATCGGCCTTCTGAAGACGGGCCGGGAGGCGCAGGTCGCAGGCCCGCATCAGCATGGCGCGGGTTTGTGGCATGTCGGGTTGATCGCCAAGGAATTGCCAGTTCCAGAAGGCGCGGGCATTGTCCTGGCTCAGGCCGAATATCTGCACTGCAATCCCGCGTACCTTGGCCGCATCCTGAAAGGAGCGTGCCTCGGCATCGGTCCATGGGCCGACAAGGTTGAACTGGAGGCTGTCCGGCGCGCGCTCTTCTTGCGGCAAGGCAGGTGGCACGTCGAAATATGTGCAGCCGTTCAGACGGCCCGCGACATAGTCATGGTTCCTGCGGCCCGAAGCGACGCGGCCCGCGACGAGCGGCAACTGCGGGCGGATCACGGCGGCAGAAAGGTTCTGCATCCGCATGTTGTAGAGAGGCAACCGGTTTTGCCAGTGATGGAAGCTGTTTTGCAGGCCGGGATGCTTCTTCCAGTTATGTTCATAAGCGCCCGACATGATGACGGCACGCGCCGCAAGTTCTGGATCGTCGGTGACGAGGATCCCACCTTCTCCGGCATTCACCAGCTTGTAGGATTGGAATGAGAAGCAGCCAACCTTGCCGATGGTACCGATGTTGCGCCCGCTCCAGACAGTGCCAAGCGAGTGCGCGGCATCCTCGATGACCGGAATGCCCCTTGCGTCACAAAGCGCCATGATGCCGTCCATGTCAGAGGTATGTCCGCGCATATGGCTGATGAGGACGGCATCGATATCATCGCT
>CAZOSI010000354.1:0-1784 GCA_964582485.1 uncultured Novosphingobium sp. | reverse complement strand
CAGCAATTTTGCCTCCAACCTCGGGATGCCGAGCGCAGTGTTGAATAGCCTGCTTCAGGCAAAACCAGGACCCGCCTTGCAGAATACGTTCCGTTTTGCAGTGAATTCGACGGTTGGCATCGGCGGCCTCTTCGATCCTGCTTCGGCAATCGGTATCGACGCTGATCCCGCTGACTTTGGCGAAACATTGCATGTCTGGGGCGTTGGCGAAGGTGCCTATCTCGAGGTTCCGTTCCTCGGACCATCGACCGAGCGGGATCTTGCTGGCACCATCGTCGATATTGCAACAGACCCGGTGAACAGTCTGGTAGGTGAGCCTGGCTCTTATTATATTACTGTTGGAAGGTTGACAGCGAAGGTCGGGAACCGTCAGCGGTTTGCAGATACTTACGAGTCAATCCTTTACGAAAGTGCCGACAGTTACGCGCAGGCGCGGCTGCTTTATTTGCAAAACCGCCACTACGAACTCGGCATAGAAGAACAGGTATTCGATCCGAATGAGGACCCCTATGCTCAGTAACTTGTCCCGCAGAGAATTTGCGATTCTCGGCATCAGCGCAGCATTTGTGGCGGCGACGCCGCTCAGACTGACGGCCATGACCGTTGATCAGGCAGATGCGCTGGTCGGCAAGCTGATTGGTGAAATCAACGGCGTCATCAATTCGGGCAAGTCCGAAAGCGCGATGTATTCGTCGTTCGAGGACATTTTCGCACGCTACGCAGATGTGAACTATATCGCACAGTCGGCGCTTGGCCCGGCCGGACGCAGTGCGTCTGCGGCTCAGAAAGCAGCCTTCACAAAGGCCTACACGCGCTATCTCTCCGTGAAGTATGGCAAGCGCTTCCGTGAGTTCATCGGCGGCAAGATCGAGGTCAAGGACGCTCATCCGCTGAAGAGCTTTTTCGAAGTGGTGTCTACGGCGAAGCTGCAGGGGCAGGCACCGTTCGAAGTGCGTTGGCACGTCTTCGAGAAGGGCGGAAAGAGCCGCTTCTTCAATATCATCATCGAAGGCGTCAACATGCTGGCCTCCGAACGCAGCGAGGTCGGTTCTCTGCTCGACAAGAACAAGGGCGATATCGATAAGCTGATCGCTGCACTCAAGGTGTGACGGGCACGCCCTGAACGTGAAGAAAGGGCGCCTCCGGGGCGCCCTTTCTGTTTCAGTTTCCGCCGTTCAATATTCCCATGAGGATATCACCCAGTGTCTGCCCCTGCTGCTGCTGGGGCTGTTGTTCCGGCGCAGGCGCTTGTGCGCCGCCACCCGTCGCATCGAATATCTGACCCGGATAGCTGGGCGCCGTAGGGACGCCGCCAGGCGAAACGCCGGGCGTTGGAGCAACTTCGTTGGGCCGGATCATTTGCAAAGGTGTCGGCTGCAAGTCAGCGCTGATGCGTGTCATGACCTCATGCCAGATTTCGGCCGGGATGCCGCCGCCCGTCACACCCTTGAGCGGTGAGTTGTCGTCGTAGCCCATCCACACGCCAACAACATAGTCAGCCGTGAAGCCGATGAACCATGCGTCGCGCGCGGCCTGGGTCGTGCCGGTCTTTCCGGCCGCTTCCCAACCGTCAAGCTTGGCGCGACGTCCTGTGCCGCGCTCGATGACCTGGTTCATCATATAGGTCAGCTGTTGCGCCGCCGTCTCGGAGATGACACGCTCGCCGATGCCGCCTTCCTGACCCATGAGCGGTGTATCGTCGCCCTGAATTCTGAGGTCGATGAGGCCATATGGCTTCACCGCTGAACCGCCATTGAGAATCCCGGCATAGGCGCCCGTCATTT
>CAZOSI010000353.1:0-1786 GCA_964582485.1 uncultured Novosphingobium sp. | reverse complement strand
GGCTTCGTGCTGGGCACCAACGACCTCGCCAAGGAAATGCACGCCCAGCCCGGCCGAAATCGCCTGGGCCTGCACGGTCGAAGCGGCATTCGCCTTGCCAGAGAATGCCGGCAAGGGCGCGATCAAGGTCGAAGGGCGAATGGTGGAGCTGCTCCACCTCGATCAGGCACGGCGGATTCTGGCGATTGCAACCGCGACCGGCAGTTAGGTCGCGCCGAGGCCGGAACCGCCCAGCGCCAACCGGACCGCAGCCTCGGCATGCAGGCTGGTGGTGTCGAACAGCGGGACCGGACTGTCACCTGTGCCGATCAGCAGCATGATTTCGGTGCAGCCAAGCACGATTCCTTCGGCGCCGCGTGCAACCAGCCGCTCGATCACCCCGCGATAGGCTGCACGCGATTCAGGGCGGATCACACCCGAAACCAGCTCGTCATAAATCACCCGATGGACCAGGGCGCGGTCGTCATCATCCGGCACCAGGACCTCAAGCCTGTAATGCTGTGACAACCGTTGACGGTAGAACGGTTTTTCCATGGTGAAAGCCGTGCCAAGCAGACCGATCCTGGTGATCCCGGTGTCGCGGATCGCCATGCCGGTCGGGTCCGCGATGTGCAGCAGCGGGACTCCGGCTGCCGCTTCGACCGCCTCAGCCATCAGGTGCATGGTGTTGGTACAGATCACCAGCGCCTCTGCGCCGGCCCCGGCAAGCCGCTGGCCGGCTTCGCACATCAAGTGCTCAAGCCGGCCCCAGTCTCCGGCGCGCTGCAATTCCTCGATCTCAGCAAAATCAAACGACCACAGCAGACACCTGGCCGATGAAGTCGCCCCGCGCGCAGCCCGCACGCCTTCGTTGATCAAGCGGTAGTACTGCGCCGAGCTTTCCCAGCTCATCCCGCCGATCAGGCCAAGGGTCTTCACCCTTTCCTCCGATAGCGGAAGTACCAGATTTTGTGTCGCTTTTCAACCATCTATCTGACTCCGCGTCGTTTTTTGCCTGTTTTGGTGGACCTGAAACTGCTCCAGCAATCACCGGGTAATCACCGAATTCCCCGTCAGGATATCTTCCGCACTTCTGCCAAGCCTACCTCGAAACCGAGCGGCAGCAGCAGCTTGGTGATCAGCCGTGCCTGACTGGCGTGAAAAGAGTCGCTCGGTCCCTTGACCTCGACGAACTTGACCTTGCCGTCTTGCCATAGCGTGAGGTCAGGCCAGCCAGCCCGTAGGTCATAAGGCGCCGTCGCGAACACGACGGCGATTTCGGCAAGACGGTCGGGTCCCAGTGCATCGAACAGACTGATCACGTGATGCTCGCGCACGTTGGGGTAATATGCCGGGGAATTGCCGGCGCTTGCAGCAATGACTTTCCAGTTCCGTTCTATCTGGCGCCGGGTCGCATTTGAGACGGTTGCGATCAGGCGCTCCGGGGAGAATCGATCCTGGTCGAAGGCAACATTCTGGGCATAGAGTGCCTCGACGAAGGTGTCAGCATTGCGGGCATCGAGTGCTTCGAACGAAGCCGATTTGATGAGGGTCAGGATCAGCCCGCCTTCCGATGCCGCACCGTCCCAGCCAATTGACCTGTAGTGCTGGAGAGCGCCGATTTCGACTGTGGTCCACAGATCGTTTGACCCGTGCCTCCAATCCTTGCCGTCTCCCTTTTCAAGCAGGACCACTTCGTGCTGGATTCCAAGTCGCCCTGCTTGTTGCTCGAACCGGCTCAGCCGTTTGACTCCCGGTTTGGCGACGGTTGTTCCCAGCGTTTTTCGGAGCTGCTCGACGCGGCGGG
>CAZOSI010000352.1:0-1796 GCA_964582485.1 uncultured Novosphingobium sp. | reverse complement strand
GAGCGCGAGGCGCATCGATCGCTATTCGACTAGGGTGCGGCGCATGAATTCCGGACGTATGGGCTTGACGGGAAAGGCTCGCTGCCGATGAGCAAGCTCGGTCGGGACGTATATCGCAGGAAGCTGGCGCGCTATCTGTCGCACAGCCTGGACGAGCAGGTGATTTCGATGATCTCGGCCCTGGTCGCCGTGCAGACTGGCCATGCCGCTGCGCTGAAGGCGTTGCCCTACCTGCCTGCCGATGCGCTCGGGGCCGAGCTTGGCTCTCCCTATCATATCCCGCTGTGGTCGCTGGAGACACTGGTCAACGAACTGCTCGCCACCCCCAAGCCGAGGAACTTCGGGATCGGGCAAACCCGGGTGCTCGATACGTCACACTTCCAAACCTTGCGCGTTCTGCACGGTATTCTCGTGAAGGTGGAAAATGCCGAGGACGGAATTTTTCTCGAGAACCACGATGTGTTCTATGAGATGGCCCGCATCGCGCAGCGCCAGTTTCCGTGGCAACGCGGCGTCGCCAACGCACCGCATTTGTACCGGTCGATCCTGCTGTATGGCACAGGAAGCGCCCGCAGCTTCTTCGAAGCAGATGCCGGTATGTCGCCGCCCGAATTCGTAAAGGTCGGCGCGTGCTTTTCGGGCGCGCTGACCGGGCGGGACTATGGTGACCGGAACCGCGATCTGTCGATGATTGGCATTGGAGCGCAGGTCCGCGAAGCGGCACTGGCCAAGCTGTCGATCGGGCATGGTGCGGCGCGTGCGCGCACGACTAAGATACGCGAAGGCCAGCGTCACACCGGCTACAGCCCCAGCATCCTGCGTGACTTTCGGATCATCGCGTTCGGTGACAACGGCGAGCGCCTGCGCGCGCCAATGCGCGAGCTGATCATGTATCGCTATACGTCGGGCCTGTATCTCGCTGTTGTGCGCGGTGGCGCTTCGGTCTGGGCCGATATCGGCAAACGCTTCGAAGCCTACGTTCACGACTATCTGCAAGCAATGATGGCGCCGTTCGACGTCACTGGCGAGACGACTTATGGACCGAAGAAGGCGCAATGTCGCACACCGGACATTCTCGTGCACCAGGACAGCTGCGTAGTCGCTGTCATTGAGTGCAAGGCCAAGCGCATGAGCTTCGCGGCGCGCTTTGCCGATGACCCGCTTGCCGACGCCGCGCTCGGCTTCGATGAGCTGGCGAAGGGCATGTTCCAGCTTTGGCGTTTCTTCGCCCATGCCAGGAAGGGCGTGACCGGGTCATTGGCAATTTCGACGCACTGCCAGGCAATCATCGTCACTGCCGACAGTTGGCTCACGATGGCGCGGAACCAGGCCGAGAAGGTGGTCTCGGCAGCCCATCAACTGGCGGATGCCGACGGCGGCATTGAGCCAGTCGATCGACGCGATGTCGCATTCTGCCAGATCGACGACGTCGAGTTCGCGCTCCAGAACGGCAATGCGGAAAGTTTTCTCGCCGCGGCGCGGGAGATCGCATCAGGCCAGAATAAGCATTTCATGTTGTCGGTGGCCCATGGAGCTGATCTAGGCCAACGGCGCGATTATCCCTTCATGGACAAGATTGCCGACCTGCTCCCATGGATGGACGATTTCAAACGGACGTCGACCGACTGAATCAGGGATCGCGCCCGCCTTCCAGGCATCAAGCCCTGGAAGAATCGGCAAGAGGTTCAGGGAGGACGGATGGCAACAGACAACTCTGAGCCACCACGCCGACTGGAAGATTCGTAAGCGGTGTTCCGTCGCCACCTTGTCAGATTGGTTGGCAAAGGCCGATGTGC
>CAZOSI010000351.1:0-1811 GCA_964582485.1 uncultured Novosphingobium sp. | reverse complement strand
CGCGCGCAGCAAGGTGCTGCGCGGCTCTGGTATCGATATGGTGGACTGCGGCACCAGCGGCGGGGTTTTCGGTCTTGAGCGTGGCTATTCCCTGATGCTGGGGGGGCGGGATGAGGCGGTAAAGCACCTGATCCCGGTGCTTGACACCCTGTCACCCGGCATTGCGGCGGCCGAACGGACCCCGATTCGCGCGAAAGGGCCTCAGGCACCCGGCGAAGCAGGTTGGCTACATTGCGGAAAGTCCGGTGCTGGTCACTATGTCAAGATGGTGCACAACGGTATTGAATACGGCATGATGCAAGCCTTCGCCGAGGGCTTTGCGATGTTCGCCTCGGCCGATGCTGAAACAGTCGCCGAAGACCTTCGCTATGACTTTGACCTGCCTGCCATTGCCGAAGTCTGGCGGCGCGGCAGCGTGGTCAGTTCGTGGCTACTCGACCTTGGGGCAGATGCCTTGGCCGAAAACCCAAGCCTTGACCGCTATTCTGACCAGGTCGCAGACAGCGGCGAAGGCCGCTGGACCATTGAAGCTGCGATCGATCAGCGCACGTCTGTACAGGTACTGGCGGCTGCATTGTTCGCTCGGTTCGATTCGCGTGATCAGGTCAAGGTCGGCAACCGCTTCCTTTCCGCGTTGCGTAACCGTTTCGGCGGCCATCCCAGCCTAAGCGCAAAAGGTTGATCGGGTCAAAAGGGGGCGCGGCGTTGGCGCTGCGGCCCCTTAGCCTTTGGTATTCAAACCCTTACCCGATTTCGTCGCGCGGATGGCCTAGTGGACCCCGTGGCCCCTCTGGTCCAAAAGAACCTGAAGTTGTTCCAGAAAAACCGAGTCTTTGGGTTTCAATATCAACTGGTAGTCAAGGCAAGACTCTGCAGCGGCAATGTTTCCTTCATTCAGAAAAACCCGTTTCAGGTTTTCAAACATACGCACCAGCATGTCATGCGGATGCGCATTCGCAAGCCAAGCCTCATCAAATTGGCCGAACTGTTCCCCCGTCGAAGCCCTCAGCGCTGTGACATCTTGTGTTGACAGTTTGTGATGCGAAAACGGATCAACAAGGCGCTCACTGCCGTCCGGCTCGATCACCCGGATAAGGAAATGGCCCGGGAACCCGACGCCATGAACCTTGATCCCCAACCTTTGCCCCACCGACATGTAGATTGCGGCAAGTGAAATCGGAATGCCAAGGCGGTTGTCTATGACGTGGTCAAAAAGACTGTTGCCGGAGGAAAAGTATTCCAAAGTATCGCCGCGATAACCAAGCGAGCGTCCCACGACGTCAATCAACAGCGCGCTGTTGGACGGGGTCTTTGAAGGGTCGCTCTGGTAACCTTCCAGATAACCGTTCACCTGCTGATCCAGCGCGGCAATCGACTTGCTGATATCCGTCTCCGGGTTGATCTCGGAGGCGAAAAGCAAGGCGCAACGCTCGATATCGATCTCGTCCCTGGCCTTGCCAACCTCTTCAATAAACTGCTGCTGAGCTATCAAGCTGGGTTCCTCCATTGAAACAGGTTCCCACGATTGCTCGGCCAACCACTTGTTTGCGGGTCGTATGGCGGCAAAAGGCACACCGATGGGCTCGTTAGCTAAGTGGTGTCGACACCGAGCATGTTCAAGAGTGTGCAGCCTTTCCAGCTTTGGCGCGGTCCTTCAGGTAACGCACGATATCCAAGGATTCCGGCATCCAGCGATCTGAACCCTTGCCATCCTGAATGCGCAAGACAGGCACGGTTGTCCGACCCCGGGCTGCCTGAAGATCGCTGCGATTCTGCGGGACGTCCCAGACGTGGCGCAGCTCAACTTCAGC
>CAZOSI010000350.1:0-1812 GCA_964582485.1 uncultured Novosphingobium sp. | reverse complement strand
CTCAAGCTGATCACCATCCAAGCGCAGGGCACCAGCGAGTCCACTCGGGAATCGTTGATCAAGCACCTTGAGGAAGCTCTGGCACAAGTAAAAGCTGGCGGTTCGAGTGGCGTGGAATACGATGATGACGTTGGCTACCGGTTCGAGGCCGTGGAAAACATGGAGCTGACCATCTTCCCCGGAACATCGCACAAGTAGACCTGCAGTGTTACGGACATTTACCGCCGGTAGGTGTCCGAGTCCCCCTCCTGAGACCTCCCCCGCCCTCATGCTTCTGGCACTCCTGGCTACGTTGGACCATAGCCCGATCGAATGAACCGAAAAGGCGATCGGCATGACCCGCAACACCAACAATCCCAACGGCTTGGAACTGAACCAGGCGATCAACCGCTACTCCAGCCATGAACCCGAGCGCATCGCCTACGAGCGTATGCAGCAAGCAGGCTTCAAAGTCGCTGCTGTTCTGATGGACATGCCGCTAGGCACCATGGCGGATATCGGCCGGGGAGAAACCCTGTTTGTAGCTCCCTGGGAAGGGAAAATGGACGTTTTTACCTCGCCCGACTGGGAGGACAACTGCCGGTGCCAGGACGTCAATTTCTTTCACCTCAACAACTACGAGGGCCTCAGCGCAGTCGACCTCGACCTGCACCGTCTTCAGTTGGAATCCTGGCTGCGGAATCCAGTCTTCAAGCAATGCTTGCCGGCGGACAATGCCTTCAAGGTTGTCGCCGAACTCGAAGAGTGGTGGCAGGTAGAGAAGCAGAAGCGTTCTGAGACCGTAACGCCGGCACTCAATCGCTATGAGCACGACAACGCAAAGCGCCTCATTGAGGGATACATGGTCCCATCCCGCGCCCACCCCCAGGAGTCGCGGCAGCAGCAATTCGAGCGGGCCAAGAGTGAGCTGATTGCACAGCTTGAGCGCCAGCTCGAACAGGTGAAAAGCTTCAGCTACGGCGATATGCAGAAGAAAGTCAGCTAGTCGCTTCTGGCACACCTAGTGCGAGCCGACCATTGCCCTATCGAACTTTATCGACGGGGCACCTGCCATGACCATATCCAATCTGATCTTCCAGGCGAACGACACTGTCGTCAGCAGCGGAACACCGTTCTGGATGACTGTCCGCTCCGTCAACCCGTCGACCGGCCGCTGCAGCTGCTACTTCGGCGCCAGCAACAACTACGCCGGCAGCTTCAGCCAGAACGAGCTGGAGTTCTACGGCGGTACCGAGCTGATCGGATCGGCAAGTTCCGCGGCGCTGCTCGAGCAGCGCGCTTAATCCTCAACCAAACAGGAACTGAGCATGCAACCCACCCCGCACCTACTCACAGCCGAAGAATTTGCCGCTATCGCAGTGGCTCATCCCCTGACCAACCATGGCCGCCGCAGGCAGGTTTGCTACGGCCCAGCTGGGTACCACGCATTCTCCGACGAGCTTACCGCCGAGGAGGCGATTGCGGACGTGCATGAGGCGCTGGTGAACAACGCTGTTGCGCGGCACATCTTCTGTTCGGATGGGATATTTGACGCTACCCCCCAACTTCCACCTGACAATGTTCTGGCCCAATACCCGCGAGTCATTGATCGCTTTCCTGAGCTGGGTGCCCGGCCAGGCCTCCAGGGCACGCTCAGCTTCTGAGCCATCACCGATCACCCGATAGGATCACCATGAACGTATCGCACTACCGCCGCACTCCACCTATCCACGTCTACTCGCAGGTTGCCGAGATGACCGCGGCCTATGTGAGTGACCTTTGTCTTGTCCCGGTACCGCCCAGCAATCACCTCTGGCCGCTCTACAGCTTTGC
>CAZOSI010000349.1:0-1816 GCA_964582485.1 uncultured Novosphingobium sp. | reverse complement strand
ATGACCACATCTGGTCGTTGCTGGGCAGCCGACAGATCGAGGAACTCATCGACCTGCCGTTGATGGACGATGCGGCGTCACTGATGACCGTCAACACACTGGGCAAGCTCTTCGCACCCGCCTTGCAGACGGACGCGAACCTGGCTTGCCTGCTGATTTGCAAAGCGGTCAGCCTCAGCCTCGAACGGGGTAACTGCGACGCCTCATGTGTGCTTTATGCCAACGTCTTCAGAGTGGCCGGAAGGCGCTTCGGTGACTACCAGGCAGGGTTCCGGTTTGGGCAGCTCGGCTGTGATCTTGTGGAGCAACGCGGCCTTAAGCGATTCGAGGCCAGCACCTATTTATGCTTCTCGAGTTTTGCCGTCCGCTGGATGAAACCCGTAGAGCAATGTCGCGACCTGCTGCATCGGGCCTTTGTCGCGGCGAACCGCATAGGCGACCTTCCATACGGCGCTTATGCAGGCAATTGCCTCACCTCCGATTCACTGTTCGCCGGGGATTCGCTTCCCAAGCTCCAGGCCGAAGCCGAACGGGGGCTGGCGTACGCGAGGAAAGTCCGTTTTGGTCTGGTCATTGATTTCATGGTGACGCAGCTTGCCCTGATCCGAATGCTCCGAGGCCTGACGCCTGCCTTCGGTTGCTTCGACGACGGACAGTTCGAGGAACGCGAGACCGAAGCCCATCTGTCCAGCAGTCCGGACCTGGCATTGGCCGCTTGTTGGTACTGGGTTCGTAAACTGCAAGCGCACTACATGGCCGACGAAATCGAGGCGGCAATGTCCGCTTCCGCCAAGGCGCGGCAGTTGCTCTGGACGTCCTACTCGTTTTTCGAGGAAGCCGAGTATCACTTCTACGACGCGCTGGCCCGGGCCGCCTCGTGTGATGGCGTTTCGGGTGAACAACGCGCGCAGCACCTGCTCGCCATGCAGGCCGATCATGCGCAGCTGCAGACGTGGGAGCAGCAATGTCCTGAGAATTTCGCGAGCCGGGCCGCACTGGTCGGTGCCGAAATCGCACGACTGCAAGGGCGCCTCATTGAGGCCGAGCTGCTGTACGAGCAGGCGATCAAAACGGCGCAGGAAAGCGGTTTCATCCACATCGAAGCGTTGGCCAACGAACTTGCCTCACGCTTCTACGCGGCCCGCGGTCTTGGCAAGATTGCCCGTGTCTATTTGCAGGATGCCCGATATGGCTACTTGCGTTGGGGCAGCGATGGCAAGGTGCGTCAGCTTGAAGCCAAGTATCCGTCGCTCAGGACTGAAGAACACGCGCCTGGCGCGATAACGACCATGGCCACGCCGGTCGAGCACCTTGACCTCGCCACCGTTCTCAAGGTGTCGCAGGCCGTGTCGAGTGAAATCGTGCTGGAGAAACTGATTGATACGGTGATGCGCACGGCGATTGAATTGGCGGGTGCCGAGCGCGGCCTGTTGATTCTGTGCAAGGGCGCCGAGTACCGCATCGCCGCGCAGGTGACCGCCGGTGACAGCGCCGCGCAACTGCGCGATGCGCCGGTCAGCATGGAACTGATGCCCGAATCCGTGTTGAACCATGTCATGCGCACCCGGGAGAGTGTGTTTCTGGACGATGCCGTGACGCAGTCGCCCTTCGCCGCAGACGCTTATATTCGTCAGCATCGCACCCGTTCTGTTCTGTGCTTGCCGTTGATGAACCAGGCCAATCTGGTCGGCGCGCTCTACCTCGAAAACAATCTGAGCGTGCGGGTGTTCAGTCCGGACCGCGTCGCGATTCTCAAACTGGTGGCGTCGCAGGCGGCCATTTCACTGGAAAACGCCCGTTTGTACCGCGAGGTCGG
>CAZOSI010000348.1:1308-1824 GCA_964582485.1 uncultured Novosphingobium sp. | reverse complement strand
TGGCCTATGCTGTGCTTGCCCGAGCCGCCGGTGCGGCGATCATGGGGCTGGACTTTGGCCTGCGCCATGACCTTGCGACCGGACGCCCGGACCCGATGTTCCTGACTTCAAGCGGATTGTTTCTCGTGCTGGCGCTCGCCTCTGCTTGGGCGGTAACCGACATGGCGCGCCCCTATGTCGGCACCCGGCGCGAGGGCTGGGGCTGGACGGCGCTAATGGCGGCGGTGCTGCCGGTGGCGGCCCTGACTCTGGTGCTTGCCGACTGGCTGAGCGGGAAGGCCGTAGATCTCGACCGCGATGGCCTAACCTGCCTCAGTGTCGGCAGCATCATCGGCCTGCTGACAGCCACCACGCTGGTTCTGTGGCTGCGACGCGGCGCGCCTTCCAGCCCGAAGCGCGCCGGCATGTTGGCCGGCGTTGCCTCAGGCGCGGCAGGCATTTTTGCAGTATCGCTTTATTGCCCGCACAGCGATCTGCTGCACATCGGTGTTTGGCACGGTGTAGCGGTGATCCTGA
>CAZOSI010000348.1:0-1298 GCA_964582485.1 uncultured Novosphingobium sp. | reverse complement strand
TCTGGCGGGCCGCTTGCTCTTGCCCCGGTTATTGGCCTGGTAGGTTAGCGTTATTGTCCAAGCTCTGACAGATCGGCCTTGAGGCGCGGCGCAGCAAAATCGAGGAAGGCGCGCAGCTTGAGTGGCAGGATTGGCTGGCCTCCATGCACCAGATGGACTGGTCGCGGCGCGGTCTGGAATTCCTGCAGCACGGGAACAAGGCTGCCCTCCGCAATCGCAGCCGCCGCCTGATAAGAGAGGATGCGGGCGATCCCGGCATGACGCAGCGCGGCGTCGATCGCTCCGCTGGCGGTGTTAACCGAAAAGCGCGGCCTGATCGGCACGGTGCGCTGCGCCTTGCCCTGCGCGAATTCCCAGCTGTTGGTGGAATAGAGCCCTTCAAAGGCGATGCAGTCATGGCGGGCCAGATCATCAAGGCTCTGCGGCGTGCCCCGTGTCTCAAGATAGGCAGGGCTGGCACAAGTGATCCAGCTGACCGCTCCCAGTCGGGCGGCTACAAGCCCGCTGTCCGGTAGCTCGCCAATCCGCACTGCCAGATCAACACGGTTCTCGACCAGATCGATCAGATAGTCAGCGAGGACCAGCCGCACGTTGATGTCTGGATAGGCCTTGAGGAAGTCGAGAACGACCGGCTCGACATGCAGCCGCCCGAACATCACCGGCGCAGTGATCAACAGATCGCCGCGGGGCGTGCGGTATTCGCCGGTGGCCAGCCGTTCGGCATCGTCGAGCTCGTCCAGGATCTGGCGGCAGGTCTGGACATAGGCGCGGCCGACGTCGGTGAGCAGCAACTTGCGGCTGGTGCGGATCACCAACTGGGCGCGCAAGTGGGCTTCCAGATCTGACACACGGCGGCTGACCGTGGGCAAAGGCACGCCGAGCGACCGCGAAGCGGCGGAAAGGCTACCCCCGTCAACCGCCGCGACAAGTGTGCGCATGGCTTCGAAACGATCCATTATGTATTCCGAAAAATGGAAGGTTGGCTTTCATATCGGAGGGATACAGTGAATTTGTGGAAGATACTAGACCTAGGTCATCGGCCGATCCCCGACCGCAACTGACAAAGGACCTACCCCATGCCCCGTATCCCCCAGCCCGCCACCATCGCCGATGCCCCTGAAAAGTCGCAAGGCCTGCTCGAAGCTGTCGTCAAGCAGCTCGGCTCAGCGCCGAACCTGTAGCGCCGCTGGATTGACGACGTTGGTGGGTGTGCCTTGGATGAAGTTCACGATGTTGTCGAAGGCGGCGCCGAAGTACAGCTCGTAGCTGTCTTGCTCGACATAGCCGATGTGTGGCGT
>CAZOSI010000347.1:0-1874 GCA_964582485.1 uncultured Novosphingobium sp. | reverse complement strand
CCAAGGTTGGGGTCGAGGGTTCGAATCCCTTCGCCCGCTCCATCGACAAATCTGCGAGATTGCAGTCGATGTTACGCCATGCCGCGCTTTAGAGGTGTGCTCAGACTCAACATGTAAGCATTCTTGGGCGGAATAAGGGTTCGAATCCAAGGTTTGATTCCGGCGCATCGGTGACTGAGCGGCAGGGAAAGATCTCAGAACACAGCGGCATCAAAGTCATTAGCTGATCACCTTGCCTCGTCGCACTGCCTTGCCCTGCCAAGTCGCTAGAATCCCAAGTCAGACAGGCCCGGATGATCGTCCGGACGCCTCCCCGTTGGCCAGTGGAATTTGCGATCGGTCGCGGCAATCGGATGCTCGTTGATGCTGGCGATGCGGCGTTCCATCAGGCCATCGGCGTCGAACTGCCAGTTTTCATTGCCGTAGGCACGGAACCAGTTGCCGCTGTCATCGCGGTATTCATAGGTAAAGCGCACGGCGATGCGGTTGCCAGCGTGAGCCCAGACTTCCTTGATCAACCGGTAGTCCAGTTCGCGCGCCCATTTGCGGGTGAGAAAGGCCTCGATCGCCTCGCGGCCGCTGATGAACTCGGCGCGGTTTCGCCACTGGCTATCGGGCGTGTAGGCAAGCGCAACACGTGCCGGGTCACGGCTGTTCCAGGCATCCTCGGCGGCGCGTGCCTTTTGTGCGGCGGTTTCGTTAGTGAAGGGTGGGAGAGGCGGGCGGCTCATGGCAAGGTTCCTTTGATCTGTGCGCGCAGGGTAGCGTTTTCGGATTCGAGTGCGGTGATACGACCTTCGAGACGACCGATCGCGCTCGCGACATCGTGGGCATCCAGCTTCTGTGGAATATGCTGCGGACAATTGATGTCCCAGGCCAGCACTTCGAACAGGATCACCTGCTCGGGCCGGGCATTGTAGCCTTCGGGCATCAAACGGTCGATCAGCGCTTGGTCATCCGCGACAACCCGGGCGCGGCCCCACAGCTTGATGCGGCGGCGAATGGCGTAGTCCATCAGGAACAGGAAGGCCTGATCGTTGTCGGCCAGATTGCCGGTGGTGATGTACTGGCGGTTGCCGGTGTAGTCCGCAAAGCCCAGCGTGGCTTCATCGACAAGGCGGATGAACCCCTTTGGGCCGCCGCGATGCTGGGCATAGGGTTGACCTGCCGCATTGGCAGTGGCGAGATAGGCGGTGTCTATGCCGGTCAGGAACTCGGCAAGATCAGCGGTGATGGCCGTGCGGAAGCCACCGCGTTCCTCCATTTTCGCATAGCTGGCGCGCGATCCGCGCACAGTCTGGAGCGCTTTGACGGTAGCGGTGAACGCGATGTCGCTTGACGGGATCATGGAACAAATCCTCAGGCAAGGTTTGCGAGGTCGGCGGGCACCGGCAGGGGGGAAGCCGGTACCCGCCTGTCTTGGCGTCAGGCCGCCTTGCGTGCGGTGACGACCGGGAAGTCGATCTCGGTCTGGAACACGTTGTTGAAGTAATTGGTCCAGCTGTTGAGCGCGACGTGCTGGACGATCTCGATGATCTGCGCGTCGCTGTAGCCGGCCAGGCGGACTGCCGCGAAATCGGCATCGCTGACATGACCGCGTGCCCGGGTGACGGCGGCGGCAAAGCGCACGGCGGCATCGGCTTTCGGGTCATTCGATGCGCCGCTGCGGTTGGCTGCGATTTCGGCATCATCAAGCTTGGCGAGGTTCTTGCCGAGATAGGCATGGGCCGAAAGGCAATAGTCGCATCCATTGACCTCGGCGACGGCCAGCGCAATCCGCTCACGGGTGGTGGCGGGCAGAGCGCCTTTGCCAAGCGCGCCGGACAGGGCAAGATAGCCTTCGAGCGCCTGCGGGCTGGTGGCGACCAGACGGA
>CAZOSI010000346.1:0-1900 GCA_964582485.1 uncultured Novosphingobium sp. | reverse complement strand
GCACGTCACCCGCGAACTGGCCTACCGCGATCCGGCTGCATTCCAGGCGATCATCGACGCCATCGTACAGGTCACGATTGAATATCTCGGTGGGCAGATCCTGGCTGGGGCTGAAGCCGTGCAATTGTTTGATTCGTGGGCCGGCAGTCTGGCCCCGAACGAGTTTGAGCGCTGGGTGATCGCGCCCAATGCAGCAATCGTTGCTGCACTCAGGGCCAAATTTCCGCATGTGCCGGTGATCGGCTTTCCCAAAGGCGCCGGCGAGAAACTGCCGGCCTATGCCCGCGAGACGCAGGTTCACGCGCTCGGTCTGGATGAAACGATTGATCCGCTGTGGGCCGACAAGGCCTTGCCCGCCGGGCTGCCGGTTCAGGGCAATCTCGATCCGCTGCTGCTGCTGGCCGGGGGTGAGGAGATGGACCGCCAGGCGCTGGGCATCCTCGAAGCCTTCGCCGACCGCCCGCACATTTTCAACCTGGGCCACGGGATCGGGCAAACAACCCCGATCGAACACGTTGGCCAGCTGTTGAACCTGGTGCGAAACTGGCAGGGCTGACCTATATCACCGAACATGACTTGGGTGCTTTCGATGACTTACCTCTGGCTTAAAGCTGGCCACATCATTTTCGTGATCTTCTGGATGGCCGGGCTGTTCATGCTCCCGCGCTATTTCGTCTATCATCAGGAAGCGCCTGAAGGATCGCCCGAGAATGCGGTATGGCTTGATCGGGAGGGCAAGCTACTCAAGATCATCCTGTGGCCCTCGCTGGTGGTGGTCTGGGTGCTCGGGCTGGCGCTGGCCTATGTCACCGGAGCTTTCGTCCAGGGCTGGTTCCACGCCAAGCTGGCCTTGGTCTTCGTGCTCAGCGCCTATCACGTCTGGCTGGCCGGCTATCACGCGGCGCTGCGACGGGGTGAGCGGCGGTTGAGCGGACGCCAGCTGCGGATGATCAACGAAGTACCGGGCCTGGCCGCCGCGCTGATCGTGATCCTTGTAGTGCTGCGCCCGTTCTGATTGACGCAGCGGCGGCAAGGGCCTATTTGACGCGCTGTCCGACACGAGACCGCGCCTTTATCGCGGCACGATCCGCTTTCTCCAAGCCCCATGATCGGTCGGCCAGTTCAGCATAGTCAAATTACTGGAATACAAGAAAAATGCACCTCAAAGAACTCAAGAAAAAGACCTCAGCAGAGCTGGTTGAAATGGCCGAAGAGCTGGAAGTCGAAGCCGCATCGACGATGCGCCGCCAGGACCTGATGTTCGCGATCCTGAAAGAGCTGGCCGAAGACGGCGAGGAAATCATCGGGCAGGGCACGATCGAAGTGCTGACCGACGGTTTCGGCTTCCTGCGCAGCCCGGAAGCGAACTATCTGGCCGGGCCCGATGACATCTACGTCTCGCCCAACCAGGTCCGCAAATGGGGCCTGCGCACTGGCGACACGGTTGAAGGCGAGGTCCGAGCGCCCAAGGACGGCGAGCGCTATTTCGCGATCACCAAGCTGATCAGTGTCAACTACGACGATCCCGAAGCGGTCCGCCACCGGGTCAATTTCGACAACCTGACCCCGCTCTATCCGGACGAAAAGCTGAGCCTCGACACGCTCGACCCGACGGTCAAGGACAAGTCGGCGCGGGTGATCGACATCATCTCGCCGCAGGGCAAGGGCCAGCGCGCGCTGATCGTCGCCCCGCCGCGTACCGGCAAGACCGTGCTGCTGCAGAACATCGCCAAGGCGATCACCGACAACCACCCTGAGGTGTTCCTGCTGGTCCTGCTGGTCGATGAACGGCCCGAGGAAGTGACCGATATGCAGCGTTCGGTGAAGGGTGAGGTGATCTCCTCGACCTTTGACGAGCCAGCAACGCGCCACGTCCAGGTTGCTGAAATGGTAATCGAAA
>CAZOSI010000345.1:0-1901 GCA_964582485.1 uncultured Novosphingobium sp. | reverse complement strand
CTGCGGCGGATGAAGAAGAACCTCGACGCTTACGAGGATTCGGATCTCCATCCCGATCAGGTCAAGAAGATCGCGACCGACCTTGGCGTGTCCGAGGCCGAAGTGGTCAACATGAACCGAAGGATGATGATGGGCGGCGATGCTTCGCTGAACATCTCGTTCAACGAGGACGGCGAAGGCCAGTGGCAGGACCTGCTGGAAGACAACGGTCCGCTGCAGGATCAGATCGTGGAAGACGCACAGGAGGCCGGCAATCGCCATGCTCTTCTGGTCGAAGCCATGGACAGCCTCAATGATCGCGAACGCCACATCCTGACCCAGCGTCGCCTGACCGAGGATCCTCGCACGCTTGAGGAACTAAGCCAGGAATACAATGTCAGCCGCGAGCGCGTGCGCCAGATCGAGGTCCGCGCCTTTGAAAAGCTGCAGAAGGCGATGCTGCGAATTGCCGGGGAAAAGCGGCTGCTGCCCGCGGGCTGATTTCCGGCCGGAAAGGTTAATTCCAAATCGCGCAAGGGGCCGGAACTTTCCGGCCCCTTTTGCGTTTAGGCTATTGGTGCACCCGTTGACATTCGTTTGGATTTCGACCGCAGATGTGCCACAAAGGCAACACTTTGGCTCAATTGTCACCTTGCCTAATGAGGGTGCTAGAGTTAGACCAAGGAAGATTTCTGAAGGCGAATCCTTAACAAAGGGGAAGTTGAACATGCGTAAGACGATCATAGGGCTGGCCATGGCCACCACCATGCTCGCCACGCCCGCTATGGCGCGTGACGATTCATGGTACGTGGAACTCGATGCCGGCGGCATGAAGTTGGAAGACACCAAGTTCGATGTCGGCACGACCGTAAATGCGGTCTCGGTTGACCACGATATCGGTGCTGATGCCGGTTTCATCATCGGCTACGATTTCGGTGCATTCCGGCTTGAAGCTGAAGGCGCCTACAAGGGCGCCAGCCCGGATGGCGTCAGTTCGTCGGTCCGCATTCCCAATGCCGGCACCATCGTGCAGCCGACCGCTTTCAGCTTTGTTGGCCGCCAGGAAGACCCCAATGTGGGCGGCAAGAGCAGCGCGCTGAGCTTCATGGTCAACGGCATGATCGATTTCGGACCCGATGACGGCCTGCAGGGCTTCGTTGGCGGCGGTGCTGGCTATGCCACCGTCAAGCACGAAGTTTCGATCAACAGCGCCGGTCCGGGTTGGCTCGACGATTCGGATGGCGGTTTCGCCTGGCAGGCGATCGCCGGTGTCCGCACCCCGATCAGCAAGCACTGGGATCTCGGCCTCAAGTATCGCCTGTTCAACGTCAACAACGTTGACATGGTCGACAGCGCTGGCCGCGCCGTCAGCTCGCGCTGGCGTTCGCACTCGCTGCTGATGACGCTGGCGTACAACTTCGGCGAAGAAGCGGCTCCGCCGCCCCCGCCGCCTCCGCCGCCTCCGCCGCCTCCGCCGCCCCCCCCGCCCCCGCCGCCGCCTCCGCCGCCGCCGGTCTGCAACAAGGGTCCCTACATCGTGTTCTTCGACTGGGATAAGTCGGACATCACGCCGGAAGCCGCTTCGATCCTCGACAGCGCAGTCACCGCCTATGGCAGCTGCGCCAACGTGCCGATCATGCTGGCCGGCTATGCCGACCGCTCGGGTTCGACCACCTACAACCAGGGCCTGTCGGAGCGTCGCAACGCTTCGGTCACCAGCTACCTGGGCAGCCGTGGCATTCCTTCGGGCGCGATCACCAGCCAGGGCTTCGGTGAATCCAACAACCGCGTACCGACCGCTGACGGCGTCCGCGAACTCCAGAACCGCCGGGTGGAAATCACCTACGGTCCGGGTTCGGGCATGTAAGCCAGGCGTTCACGCCAAATCGATCAAGGGGCCGGAGAAATCCGGCCCCTTTTTC
>CAZOSI010000344.1:0-1910 GCA_964582485.1 uncultured Novosphingobium sp. | reverse complement strand
TTGGCGGACCGCTGTCCTCCAATATTGGCGTGCGCCTGGCGGGCCAGGTCGAACAGGGCGGCGGCTGGCAGGACAGTCTTGTGACGCCCTTCAATGACAAGCACGGCGCCAAGGACAAGTGGGCACTGCGTGGTCAGTTGCTGATTGAACCCACTGAAACCTTTTCGCTGTTGTTCAAGGTCGATGTTGGCGCTGACAAGAGCGAGACGACCCTGGCCCGGTCAATGGGAACCTTCGATCCGGCAACCGGAGACTATTGCGCGGCAATTGCAGCGGGCGTGCAGAACGATCCCGGCTGCATCTCGTTCGCCAATCTGACCAGCGCCTTCGTGCTCACGCCGGGCGATCCGGGCCTGCTTCCAACGGCGCAGGATGAGCGAGGTCGGCGAGTGCTCTCCAATCCGATCAACCGACTGGATAATGACTGGACCGGGGTTTCGTTGCGCGCATCGGTAGATCTGGACAGCGTGACGCTGACTTCGATCTCTTCGTGGATGAAATATCGAAACCGGCAGTTCTATGATTACGACGCCACAGCACTGCGCCTGTTCGAAGAGCAGCCGGGCGACGCGCGGATCGAATCCTGGAGCCAGGAACTTCGCCTTGTTTCGGCAGCACGTCAGCCGCTGACCTGGATGCTGGGCGCACTCTACGCCAGCGATACGATCGATGAACGCCGCGATGGCCGGCTTGACGACAACTTCATCGCGCTTGGCGGTGTTTTGCCGCCGCCCTTCGTCAACACCCGTACGTTCGCGCAAAAGAGCCATTCCTGGGCCGTTTACGCCCAGGCAGGCTATGACCTGACCTCGCAGCTCAATCTCAACGGCTCGCTGCGCTACACCAGCGACACGCGGCGCCTGGTTGATTACGATCACTTCTTTGGCCCGCCTGCCACCGGGTTTCTGCTGGTTGCAAACGTCAACAAGCAAGTGGAACTCAAGTCTCACTGGTCCGGGCATTTCGGTCTCAACTGGAAGCCGAGCGATAATGCGCTGATCTATGCCAAGGTTACCCGGGGGTACAAAGCGGGAGGCTTCTTTGGTGGATTCGCCTTGAGCGCCGGGGAACTCGATCCTTATCTCGAAGAAACGGTCTGGTCGTATGAGGCCGGCCTGAAGGCGAAAATCGCACCGAACCTGACCTTCAACGGGGCGGTCTATTACTACGACTATCAGAACGTGCAGGGCTTTCTGACGGTGCACAACACCTTGATCAACCAGACCCTGACCAAGCTTGGCAACATTGGTGATGCTCGGCACATCGGCACCGAGGCCGAGATCAACTGGAAGCCGGTACCCGGGCTGACGTTTGAAGCGAGCGCGGCGACGATCGATGCCAAGATCACGAAGTCAACGGCAGTGGCGTCCACGCATGACGGGCATGCCTACACCTTCCAGGGCCTTCGCCGCACCAATGCGCCCAAATTCAGCTACACCATGCTGGCCCGTTACGAGACCAGCCTTGGCGAGCTGGATTCGTCGGTTCAGTTGAGCTGGTCCTGGCACAGCGCACTGGTTACGCGGGATTCGCAAGGATCCGCGATCGACTTCGGCCTGCTTCGCGAAGATGGCTATGGTCTGGCCCAGGCGCGGATTGCGATCGGCAAGAAACAGCAGGGTTGGGAAGCATCGCTGCTGATCGATAACCTGTTCGACAAGGCCTATGACCTGCGCGTCTTCAACGATGACCTTGGCAGCTCGGGACGTCTGCCGGGCCGGTCGCGCAGCTGGATGCTTTCGGCTAGCTATCGCTTCTGATACCGGTCAACGGCAACTGCATGATCGGAAAGCATCGCATGATCGCCATTCACAAGTTGATTGCGCCGGTTGCAGCGGTTTCGCTTGCCTTGACGCCCTCTGTGCCCGCAGCGGCACCCGCGCGCGAAGCACCACGGCCGCCGCGCACCG
>CAZOSI010000343.1:0-1910 GCA_964582485.1 uncultured Novosphingobium sp. | reverse complement strand
GCCAGCGCCTGGCCGAACTGCCGCTCTACATCGACGATACCCCGGCGCTGTCGATTGCCGCGCTCAGGACCCGGGCCCGGCGCCTGAAGCGCCGCCACAACATCGGCTTGATCGTGATCGATTATCTGCAGCTTCTGCAGGGTTCGGGCCGGGCCAACGACAACCGGGTCAATGAAATCTCGGAAATCAGTCGCGGGCTCAAGACCCTGGCCAAGGAGCTGGCTGTGCCGGTGATTGCGTTGTCGCAGCTCAGCCGCGCGGTCGAAAGCCGAGAGGACAAGCGGCCGCAGCTGTCGGACTTGCGCGAATCCGGCTCGATCGAGCAGGACGCCGATATGGTCTGGTTCATCTTCCGCGAAGAATATTACCACAACGCCAGCAAGCCCGACGAACCGACCGAGACCAGCAGCGGTGATGCCATTGCCAAGTACGATGCCTGGATGCAGCGCCATCTAGAAGTGGTCAACAAGGCGACCGTGATCATTTCGAAGCAGCGCCACGGCTCGACCGGCAACGTCCAGCTGCACTTCCAGGCCGAGTTCACCAAGTTCGGCAATCTGGCCGCCGATTCGCGGGGTTACGCACCTTACGAATAATCGTTATAATACAACGAATTATGCGAATTTTCCTTGACTTGCGAATCGCCCTGCGTGTAGCAGCGGTGCTTCCCTGGAATTTCAGTGATTGGAGTGCCCCTCATGGCGCGCGTTACCGTTGAAGATTGTGTCGACAAGGTCCCCAACCGGTTCGACCTCGTCCTGCTTGCCGCACAGCGTGCGCGCGAGATTTCGGGCGGGGCGGAACTGACGATCGAGCGTGACCGTGACAAGAACCCGGTGGTCGCTCTGCGCGAAATCGCCGAGCAGACCGTTCACCCGGCCAACCTCAAGGAATCGGTGGTCAGCTCGCTCCAGCGCGTCCTGCCCGACGATGATGACGAGATCGATGATGTTGGCTCGCTCAGCCAGTCGGCCGAAGCCCTGCGGATTACCGCTGCGGCGCCGGTGCGCAACACCTCGATTGGCGGCGATTACGACGGGTAAGGACCCGGCAATTGCCGAATGCATTGGCGGCCTGCTTCCGGATCGGAGGCGGGCCGCTTTGCTGTTTGTCTAGCGGCAGGGATAAGTGCGGGCAAAATAGTCGGCCAGTGCCTGCTTCATGCTGACCCGGGGGCGGACCGGTTCGGGATAGGTCCGCAGATGGGCGATCAGCTTGTCGGAGTTGACCTTGGTGCCCTTGGGCGGACAGCTTGAAGGCCGACCTGCTGCCCGTTCGGCGTTGAGCCTGGCGCGATAGGCCTGGCCAGCCGCCTCGCCCTCGGACTTGAGCAGCTTGTAGTCGGACGAGAACAACGCCCCGGGCCCTTTGGCCCGCAGCGCATCGGCCTTTGCCAGGAAAGTCGCCACATTCATGTCACCCGGCGCGGCAGCCAGCGGAGTGGCCATAGTAAGGGTGGCTGCCAAAGCCAAAGCGAAACGCTTCATCGAAATCTCCCGAACGAATATCTGGTCCACGGCTTGACCGGGGCAAGCTTGCCGGACCATGAACCGCATATCAGGGGAGAGGCGAATGACCAACGGCGGCGAGATCATCGGCGATATTGCACAAGGCGCCCTGCTTTCGCGTGCGGCCGAGCCAGATCATGGTGAAGGCGGCGATGGCCATACCCATGAAGCGGCCTGCCTGAACTGCGGGACCGTGCTGGTTGGCAACCATTGCCATGCCTGCGGTCAGGCCGCGCATGTCCACCGCACGATCGGGGCGTTCTTCCACGATTTGCTCCACGGGGTGTTCCACTTCGAAGGCAAGATCTGGCGGACCTTGCCGCTGCTGGTCTGGCGCCCGGGCAAGCTGACCCGCGAATATATCGACGGACGCCGCGCCAGCTATGTCAGCCCGATCGCGCT
>CAZOSI010000342.1:0-1935 GCA_964582485.1 uncultured Novosphingobium sp. | reverse complement strand
GCGATCATGCTGGAAGCCATGGCCGGGTTCGATCCCAAGGATTCGACCAGCCTGGATATGCCGGTGCCCGCCTGGGAAGCCGGGCTCAGCGCCGACATGAAGGGCAAGAAGGTCGGCATCCCGCGCGAATACCGCATGGACGGGATGGACGCCGATGTCGCCGCCAGCTGGGATCAGGGGTTTGCCTGGCTGAAGGACGCCGGGGCCGAGATCGTCGAGATCAGCCTGCCGCACACCAAGTACGCGCTGCCGGCCTATTACATCATCGCCCCGGCCGAAGCTTCGAGCAACCTCGCCCGCTATGACGGGGTCCGCTATGGCCTGCGCGACCTGCCCGATGGGGCCGGCCTGCAGGACATGTACGCCGCCACCCGCGCTGCCGGGTTCGGGGCGGAGGTCAAGCGCCGGATCCTGATCGGCACCTATGTGCTCAGCGCCGGGTTCTATGACGCCTATTACACCCAGGCGCAGAAGGTCCGCACGCTGATCAGCCATGATTTCAAGAACGCCTTCACCGAATGCGATGTAATCCTGGCCCCAACCGCCCCAACCGCCGCTTTCGGCCTTGGCGAAAAGAGCGACGATCCGCTGGCGATGTACCTCAATGATGTGTTTGCGGTGCCGGCTTCGCTGGCGGGCCTTCCGGCGATGTCGGTCCCGGCCGGGCTGAACCGCGAAGGGCTGCCGCTGGGCTTGCAGATCGTCGGACGGCCGTTCGACGAGCAGGGCGTGCTGAATGCGGGGCTGGCGATTGAAGCGCGGGCGGGGTTCTCGGCCAAGCCGGAAAAGTGGTGGTAAAATGGCCAAAAAGGGAAAGACGGAGGGCGAGAAGCAGCCCCCTTCCGAAATCGGAGAATTTATTAAGACCACGTTGGCATCGGTGTTCCATGCGATTGATGACGCGAATTACACGGACATGGCCGAAGGACCATTTCGCATATTTGTCGGCACTGGGGGTGGCGGCAAAGGCAAGCCCATTGGGCAGAAATACACTTTTGAGATGCCCGCTACGATCACCTTTGATATCGCGGTGACGGCCACTGATAGCTCAACAGTGAATGGTGGAATTGATCTCAAGATAGCGAAAATTGGGTCTGATGTGGCTGGAGCTCAATCTAAGGTCAGTCGTGTTAGTTTCGAGATTCCAATAACAAAGAACTTTGGCGATGACTGAGACGACTTATCGCATCCACGGCGCCACGGGCGAATGGGAGGTCGTGATCGGCCTCGAAGTCCACGCGCAGGTCACTTCGCAGTCCAAGCTGTTTTCGGGCGCCGCCACAGCTTTCGGGGCTGAACCCAACAGCCAGGTCAGCCTGGTCGATGCGGCGATGCCGGGGATGCTGCCGGTGCCCAACCGCGAATGCATCCGCCAGGCGGTCCGCACCGGGATGGCGGTCGGCGCGCAGATCAACAAGTGGTCGCGGTTTGACCGCAAGAACTACTTTTACGCCGATCTGCCGCAGGGCTACCAGATCAGCCAGCTGTATCACCCGCTGGTGGGCGAGGGGTCGCTCGAAGTGATCCTTGACGAAAAGAACCCCGAAGGTTCGACCAAGACCATCGGGATCGAGCGGATCCACGTTGAGCAGGATGCCGGCAAGCTGATGCACGATCAGCATCCGACCATGTCCTATGTCGATCTCAACCGCTCGGGCGTGGCCTTGATGGAAATCGTCAGCCGTCCGGACATGCGCTCGCCGCAAGAGGCCGGTGCCTACCTTGCCAAGCTGCGCCAGATCCTGCGCTATGTCGGTTCGTGCGACGGCAATATGGATCAGGGCTCGATGCGCGCCGACGTCAACGTCTCGGTGCGCAAGCCGGGCGAACCGTTCGGCACCCGCACCGAAACCAAGAACGTCAATTCGGTCCGTTTCGTCATGGCCGTGGTTGAAAGCGAAGCACGCCGCCAGGTCGATCTGATCGAGGACGGCG
>CAZOSI010000341.1:0-1939 GCA_964582485.1 uncultured Novosphingobium sp. | reverse complement strand
GAACGGCCTTTTTTGCTGGTGACATTGGCAATTGGGAGCCTGCCCCGGGCGAGGTGCCGGACGCGGGTGCGTTCTTTGATGGATCCGTACAGCACCATCCCCTGGCTCCAGCCGACATGGGATTTGCAGAACTGCGAGGGGTGATGGCGCAGTTGAGCAGTCTGCATGCCGAGATCGCCGCAACTGCGAAAGCGCTTCTTTCATGGCACGAGTCTCATCAATTTTGCGCAAAATGCGGAGCGTCAAGTCGGATCGCGATGTGCGGCTGGCAGCGGGAATGCACGAGCTGCAAAGCCACACATTTTCCCAGAACGGACCCGGTGGTTATCATGCTGGTGACCTGCGGCAATAACCTGCTGCTAGGGCGATCGCCGGGCTGGCCCGATGGTATGTATTCACTCCTCGCCGGCTTCATGGAACCAGGTGAAACGCTTGAAACTGCTGTTCGGCGCGAAGTGTTCGAGGAAACCGGTGTTCGTGCAGGCGCAGTAGGATATGTAGCGACCCAGCCCTGGCCTTTTCCGGCATCCCTGATGATAGGGTGCCGGGCAACCGCTTTGACGCAAGAGCTTGTGCTTGATCCAAACGAAATTGAAGACGCGTTATGGATTTCGCGCGAAGTTCTGGCTGATGTCATGGCTGGTGTCCACCCGAAGATACGCTCGCCCCGACATGGAGCGATAGCCCGATATCTCATGTTGCAGTGGCTGAGGGACACCCTTTAGGACAGGCCAGCCGCTTTTGAACCGGGAATACCGATGAAGCTTTCTGCACATACGGACCTTGCAACGACCGTAAACGAAGCCTTTGCTGTGCTGTCTGACTTCGTTCAGTTCGAAAAGATTGCCCTTCGCCAGGGGGCCGAAGTAGAGCGGACCGATAGCCTTCGCGGCTATGGCATCGGATCGACGTGGAGTGCGCATTTCCGGTTCCGGGGCAAAGCGAGGCATCTGGTGACAGAGCTTACCCAGCTTGAGCCACCAAGGGTTCTGGGGTTTCGGGGCAAGAGCAACGGATTCGAGTTCTCGGTTGTTTTGTCTTTGCTGCCGCTCGCGCAGCGCATCACCAGGCTGAACGTCGATGTCGATGTTCGGCCCCGTACTCTGGCGGCTCGGATCGTCTTGCAGACCGCCAAGCTTGGTCGCGCCCGGATCGAGCAGCGGTTTGTCAGCCGCATCGCCGCCTTCGGCCGCTTTCTGCAGCAGAGACTTTCCTAAAGGAATTATGAAGGTTTTGCCCTTAAATAGGGCATTGGGCGTGTATTGGCCGCCAGATATGGTGTCGGACCATTGCGCGCTTGCTTTGTCGCTGAAGCACGGGCACCATCGGTTCACCAACCTTTGCTTGGGAGATATTATTGGGCATCAGTGCCTTGACCCCGCCTCCGAATCCGGAAGATCTCCACGAGACGCTTCTGGAATTTGCCAACAACCGACTACTGATCGATCTTTGCGGCGAATTTGACCGCAATCTCGCGCAGATCGAGCATCAGTTGGGAATTCACATCCTCAGGCGAGGGAATCATCTGGCCCTGGTTGGACCCGCTGGCGCGCGGGGGCAGGCGGCAGCGATCTTGCAGACGCTTTATGGGCGACTGGAGACGGGGCGCGCGATCGATGCGGGCGAAGTCGATGCCGTGATCCGGCTTACCGGCGAGGCGGGTGCGCCCGCGCCCGTCAGCCTGGACGAGCAGCTTGAGATGTTCGCGCAGGGCCGGATCGAGATTCGCACCCGCAAGAAGCAGGTCGAGCCGCGAACGGAAGCACAGAAGGCCTACGTCAAGAATTTGTTCCAGCATGAACTTGCGTTCGGGATCGGCCCGGCAGGAACCGGCAAGACCTATCTCGCGGTTGCGGTCGGCGTGACGATGCTGATCGGCGGGCATGTCGACCGGATCGTCCTGAGTCGTCCGGCGGTCGAAGCCGGTGAACGATTGGGC
>CAZOSI010000340.1:0-1958 GCA_964582485.1 uncultured Novosphingobium sp. | reverse complement strand
CCGGATACGGGATCGACCGCCCCGACCTGAAACTGGCCGACTACGAGCGGCTCAACGTCAAGGGCAAGATCGTGGTCGTGCTCAGTGGCTTTCCCAAGGGGCTGAATTCCGAACTGGGTGCACACCTCAGTGCCGACAAGGCGCGGATGGCGATGCAGCGCGGCGCGGTGGGGGTCATCACGATCCCGACCCTCGCCGATACCAAGCGCCGCCCGTGGGAGCGCCGCTTGCAGATGTCGGGTGAGCCGCGTTCCAACTGGCTTCAGGCCGATGGCTCGCCGTTCCTGCGCGCGCCAGGGATCCGCGCTGATGCCACGCTCAATCCCGAAAAGGCCGCCGATCTGTTCGGCTCTGGCAAGCAAAGCCTTGCCGCGATCCTGGCCGAGGCCAACAAGAATGGCGGGCGGCCCAAGGGCTTTGCCCTGGGGATGAGCGCAAAGATCGAGCGGACCAGCGAGTTCCGCGCCTATTCCAGCCCCAACGTGGTGGCGATGATCCCCGGTTCCGACCCCAGCGTGGCCGACGAATATGTGCTGATGACCGCGCACCTCGATCACATCGGCGATCACGGCAAGGGCGATGACAAGATCAACAACGGCGCTATGGATAACGCTGCCGGGGTCGCCACCATGATCGAAGTGGCCAAGGCGCTCAGCAAGGACGGCAAACGCCCGCGCCGCCCGATCCTATTTGCCGCCGTGACCAACGAGGAAAGCGGCCTGATCGGTTCGGAATACCTCGCGCGCAATCCGGTTACGGGCAAGGGCCGGGTGGTTGCGGTGGTCAACTTTGACATGCCGATCCTGACCTATCGCTTTTCCGATGTGGTCGCTTTTGGGGCAGAGAATTCCACGCTTGGGCCGGTTGTGGCCGAAGCTGCCGGGCAGGCCGGGATCGCGCTTTCGCCCGATCCGTTGCCCGAAGAAGGCCTGTTTACCCGTTCGGACCATTACCGCTTTGTCCAGCAGGGCATTCCTTCGGTATTTTTGATGACCGGGCATGCCGGGCCTGGCAAGGATGCGTTCAACGATTTTCTGGCCAAGCATTACCATCGCCCCAGCGATGACCTGAACCTGCCGTTCGACTGGGTGGCCGGAGCCAAATTTGCCGAAGTGAACTATTACATCGTCCGCGCGATCGCCGATCAGGCCGAAACGCCGCGCTGGTACGGCGACAGCTTCTTCGGCAAGGAATTCGCCCCGTCCGCGTCAAAAGCGGTGCGCCCGAAAACCTGAGGGACTTGCGCCGTATCAAGGACGGGCCGAGGCCTCTGCGCGACAATTCTCGCGTGCACCCCTTGTGTGGCATAGGCGCAACACTATCTCTGGGTGTAACAGGAGGCTGATACACCCATGAACCTCGAAAAATTCACCGACCGCGCCAAGGGATTCCTGCAATCGGCCCAGACCGTTGCCGTGCGCATGAGCCACCAGCGGATCACCCCTGAGCACATCCTCAAGGCCCTGCTCGAAGACAATGAAGGCATGGCCGCCGGGCTGATCCAGCGCGCGGGCGGAAATCCGCAGATCGCGGTGGCCAAGGTTGATGAGGCGCTCGCCAAGATTCCGGCCGTTTCGGGCAGCGGCGCGCAGGCCGCGCCGGGGCTGGAAAACGATTCGGTTCGCGTACTTGACCAGGCTGAGCAGCTTTCGACCAAGGCTGGCGACAGCTATGTCTCGGTCCAGCGGATGCTGCAGGCGTTGGCCGTGGTGCAGACCAACGCGGCCGGACAGGCGCTCAAGGCCGCAGGCGTCGATGTGAAGGCGCTTGAGGCGGCGATCCAGGAACTGACCGGCGGGCGCACGGCCGACAATGCCAGCGCCGAGAACGCCTATGAAGCAATGAAGAAGTACGCCCGCGACCTGACGCAAGCGGCACGCGACGGCAAGCTTGATCCGGTGATCGGCCGCGACGAGGAAATCCGCCGCACGATCCAGATCCTCGCCCGGCGGACCAAA
>CAZOSI010000339.1:0-1963 GCA_964582485.1 uncultured Novosphingobium sp. | reverse complement strand
CATGGCTGAGGTCGGCGGTGGCCAGGCATTGGCCGAGATGCACGCTTTCACGGCGGGCGAGGCCCGGCTCAACAGTGCCTATGGCTTCGATTTTCTCTATGCTGATCATTTGACTCCGGCGCTGGTGGCGGCGGCCCAGGCCAATTGGCCGGATCAGACCGGTTCCGGATGGCCCAGCTGGGCATTCGAAAACCACGATGCCCCGCGCGCGCTGTCGCGTTGGTGCACTTCCGATCAGAGAGCGCCCTTCGCGCGGATGAAGGCCATGCTGATGATCGCATTGCGCGGCAACGTGATCCTGTATCAGGGTGAAGAGCTGGGCTTGACCCAGGTCGACATCGGGTTTGACCAGTTGCAGGATCCCGAAGCTATTGCCAACTGGCCGTTGACCCTCTCGCGCGATGGCGCCCGCACGCCGATGCCGTGGGCAGCCCAGGATGAGCATGGCGGGTTCAGCCACGTCACCCCCTGGCTCCCGCTGGGCGAGGAAAACCTGGCACTGGCGATTGACCGACAGCGTCAGGATCCTCAGTCTCTGCTCAATTTTACGACGGGTCTGTTGCAGTTACGCCGCGAGAGTCCGGCGCTTCGCTGCGGCGCGTTTGAGGTTCTCTTCGCGGACGAAGCCTGCCTCGTCGTGCGGCGGAGCGCCGCCGGACAATCATTGCTTTGCATTTTCAACTTTACGCCCACTCCGCAGGCCTGGCCAGTGGCGGCGCCTGTCGGAGGGCGGGTTGTTGGTGCGGCGAATGATGCAAAGCCGGGTTTGTTGCCGCCCTTTGGCGCGCTTATGATAGAGGAAACCACCTGATGCGTTTGATGACCTTGCTGGGCGCGAGCATCGCCCTGGTGATTGCCAATCCGGCGCTTGGCCAGGCCAAAGGGCCTGTCACGGCCACATCGCCCGGGGGTGCGGTCAGTGTCAGGCTGGACACAGATGGCGATGGCCGCGCGCGCTATGCGATCAGCCGCAAGGGCAAGGCGATCATCGCATCTTCGCAACTTGGCTTCCTGTTTACCGATGTCGCCAAGATCGACCGCAAGCTGGAGGTGACCGGGACCGAGACCCGCGATTTCGACCAGACCTGGAGCCAGCCATGGGGGGAATGGTCCAGCATCCGTAACAGCTACCGCGAGTTCAAGGTTCACCTGCGCGAAACCACCGCGCTAGCCCGGGTCTTTACTGTTACATTCCGGATCTATGACGACGGGGTCGGCTTTCGTTATGAGTTTCCCGCCCAGCCCAATATGGCGAAGACCAATATCGCCGAAGAGTTGACCGAGTTCACCTTCGCGCAGGACGGCACCGCCTGGTGGAAACCTGCGTTCCTGTGGAACCGCGAGGAATATCTCTACAACAAGACCCCGCTGTCCTCGGTCAGCAACGCTGCCACCCCGATCACGATCAAACTGGCCGATGGCACTCACGTGGCGCTGCACGAAGCCGCGCTGGTCGACTATTCGGGCATGGCCGTGGCCCGCACCGAAGGCACGACCCTGCGCGCTTCGCTGACCCCGGGCGCGGGCGAACCCAAGGTGCAGAAGACCGGTGCCTGGACTACCCCCTGGCGCACCCTAATCATCGCCGACAATGCCCCCGGCATCTACATGAGCCACCTGATGCTCAACCTCAACGAGCCCAACAAGCTGGGTGACATGAGCTGGTTCAAGCCGGGCAAGTTTGCCGGCGTGTGGTGGAACATGATCAAGGGCGAATGGTCCTGGGCGCGCGGGCCGAAGCACGGTGCGACCACGGCCAACGTCAAGAAGTACATCGATTTTGCTGCCACCAATGGCATTCCGCATGTGCTGGTCGAAGGCTGGAACGTGGGTTGGGATGGCGACTGGTTCGGCAATGGCTGGGACATGGACTTCGCCAAGCCGACCGAGGACTTCGATGTTAAGGCACTGGCCGCCTATGCCAAGAAGAAGGGTGTCCGCCTGATCGGGCATCATGAAACCG
>CAZOSI010000338.1:0-1972 GCA_964582485.1 uncultured Novosphingobium sp. | reverse complement strand
TGCCGAGCTTCGTGGCGACCCTGTTCAGGATCACATCAAGCGGCTGATAGAAGACATGTACTGCGTAGATGAGTGCCGGGATACCGATGACGGCCACCAGCATCATCGCAATGAAGACAGACCGGCGGCGCATCGTCTCGCTTGGCGTGCGCATGTAGGGGATCGTCACGATGGGTGTGATGCCAAAGGCTTTCACGATATCTTTCGGCCTGCGTACCGAGCGATTGAGCAATTCCATCAGCATGATGACCAGAACGCCCAGCCCCATGCCGCCGCCGATTCCGCCCAGACCGATAAGAGCGCGGTTCGGCGAAGTGGGGCTCGTCGGCGGAGAGGCGGCGTCCATCACCGTCATCTTCTCGCCCTTGGATCGTGCTTCAATCTCTGCGCCTGCAGCAGCCTGGTTTTGCTTGGCGACGGCCGTATTGAACTGCTGCTGGATGTTTAGGTAGTCACGGTTCAAGGCGTCGAGCGCCACCTGGTTGGCCGGGGTACGGTCGATCGAGTCCTGAAGGACCTTCATCTGCTCCATCAGTTGTTCGCGCTGATCCGATGCAGTCTTTATCTGAGAGTCGAGCGCCGCAATCTGCAGGTCAAAGGGCGTAGCTGCCGGGGTATTTGCCCCAGCTGCGGCACCAGCGGCCTGGTTCTGAGCAGCCACGATTTTTTCAAGGCTGGAGATCTGCTGCTTCAGCATCGTAATCTTGGGGTTTTCCGGCGAAAGCAGCGCGAGCGACTGGTTCAACTGGTCGTTCAGTGCCGCAAGCTGCTTTGCTTCGGGCGTCAGCTGGGCATTCGATGAAATCGAGATCTGACCGGTCGCATTATACATAGCGGTCAGGTTGGCTTTCTGATCCTGCAACTGCTTGATCTGCTGGTCCAGTGCGTCGATCTTGCCTTGCAGGTTCGACTGTTGGGTCATGCGGAAAGCAAGCGTGGACGGCAGCGCATCCTTGTTCTTGTTCTGGAAGTCGAGCATCTTGGCGCTCATCTCGTCGAGTTGCGCGCTGAACCGCTTCACCTGCTGATCAAAGAAGACGGTCGTGTCTTCTGTCTGGCTGATACGTGTGTCTGCATCTGCCTTGAGCACGATCGTGACGAACTCGTTTACGACGCCGGCGGCGGTCTTCCCGGTTTCACCCTTGAAGCTGATCGACATGATCGCCGCTTCGCCCTTGTTGGCGCTCAGCTTGATCGTCGTGCTGTCTCGCATTGCCTGGACCACATCATCCGGCGACATCTTTCTCAGGTCGCGGAAGACATTCAGGCGGTTTGCCACGTCAAGCAGGTTGGCACGGGTCATCAGGCTGCCCTGAAGCGTTTGAAGCTTCTGCATCGCCGCCGTCTGCACGGTCGGGGCTGCGATCTGCCCCGGGATTGAGGACCCTTCAAGGATGAGAGTTGACTGTGCCTGATAGACCGACGGCAGCAGCATTGCAGCGGCGAGCGCCGCAGCCGAGACAAGCGCGGTGATGATAATGAAATAATGCAAGCGCCGAACGAAGACGGCAAAATAGTAAGACAGGTCGAGATTCATTTCCGCTTCTCTTCTTCGGCTGCGATCTGCGCAGCAAAAAATACTCCATCATCCAGCACCGACTGAATGACATGTTCGTCAACCTGATGGTGATCGGTGCTCCAAGCATAGAGCAATGCCATATCACATAGCTGATTGACCAGACGCGGCACGCCATGCGTGACCTTGTGGACGACTTTGCAGGCCCCCGCCGTGATCTCGGCTCCGGTTCCGCCGGCAGCCCGCAGGCGATGTGCGACCAGATCAGTGACGGCCCGTTCGTCGAGAGGCGTCAGGTGAAAGCTGGCGGCGATCCGCTGCGCCAACTGCCGCAGTGATGGGTCAAGCACCATGTCACGCAACTCGGGCTGGCCCACCAGCACAAGCTGGATGACCTCGTCCTTGCCCGAATTGATGTTGGTCAGCATCCGAAGCTCTTCAAGGCTTTCCGGCGAA
>CAZOSI010000337.1:0-1983 GCA_964582485.1 uncultured Novosphingobium sp. | reverse complement strand
TCCATTTGCATCCCCATATGCTCCATAGAAAAGACCGCCGATCAGCCAAGCTGCGCGGCGGCCACAACACATATCAGATTGTTCAGTTGAAAACGTCGGAACCGAGGTTTTCGCTCTTGGGATCGGCCCCAAAACGATTGGGTCCTTTGGTGCCTTCAAGCGCCATGATCACGATATAGGCAATCGCGGCGATAAAGCCGATCAGCGGGATGATCGAAAGCACGATGAAGCCCAGATACCACCAACCGCTCATATCGCGGTCGTGCAGGCGACGAACGGTCACGGCAATATTTGGAATCAGCGTGCCAAGTGCCCACAGGCCGCCCAGCACACCGAGCGCCATCGGCACAGTGCCGATTTCCGGGCTTGCGGCAGCAGCATCCATAGATCCGGCCTGCATTGCAGCCATGTTGCTGATCATCGAGGCGTAGATCGGCCCGAGCAGAATACCGGTAACGACCAGATTGAGCAGGAAAAAGCTCCAAAACTCCTTACGCCGGGAACGACCGCTGAATTCAGCGTAGCGCTTCAGCGGCATCAACATCCATTCAAGCATATAATCCCCCTCCACAAGAAATTGGGCGCAGTCATGCGCATGGCGCAGAGAGGAACACACACAAGCCCATTCTGCAAGCAAAAGCCGCCACGCTTGCCCCGCGTGCCCGCTTCGGCTAGGGGCGCGGCCTATGTTGCGGTGCAACAGGCACCCTGCCCCCGTTAGAGAGAAATATTCCAATGTCCGCCCCCCTGCCCCTGCGCAATATCGCGATCATTGCGCACGTCGACCACGGCAAGACGACTCTGGTCGATCAGTTGTTCCGCCAGTCCGGCACTTTCCGTGACAACCAGCGCGTTGAAGAGCGCGCGATGGATTCGAACGACCTGGAAAAGGAACGCGGGATCACCATTCTGGCCAAGTGCACCTCGGTCGAATGGGAAGGCACGCGGATCAACATCGTCGATACCCCCGGCCACGCCGATTTCGGCGGCGAGGTGGAGCGGATCCTCTCGATGGTCGATGGCGTGATCCTGCTGGTCGATTCGAGCGAAGGCGCGATGCCGCAGACCAAGTTCGTCACCGGCAAAGCGCTGGCGCTGGGCCTGCGTCCGATCGTGGTGGTCAACAAGGTCGACCGCCCGGACGAGCGCATCCAGGAAGTGCTCGACGAAGTGTTCGACCTGTTCGTCAGCCTCGACGCCACCGATGAACAGTGCGATTTCCCGGTGCTCTACGCTTCGGGCCGCAACGGCTATGCCAACGAGGACCCGGCGCTGCGCGAAGGTACGCTCAAGCCGATGTTCGAAACGATCGTCCGCCACGTGCCGCCGCCGGCCGCCGACGTTGACGGGCCGTTCAAGTTCCTCGTCACCCTGCTCGATCGCGACAACTTCCTCGGCCGGATTCTGACCGGCAAAGTCCAGAGCGGGACGGTCAAGGTCAATTCGCCGATCCACGCGCTGGATAACGACGGCAAGCTGGTGGAAACCGGCCGCGCCTCCAAGCTGATGGCCTTCCGGGGCCTCGAGCGCGTTCCGGTCGATGAAGCGCGCGCAGGCGACATCATCTCGATCGCCGGGCTGACCGATGCGACCGTATCGAACACGATCTGCGATCCCTCGGTCACCGAACCGCTCCACGCCCAGCCGATCGACCCGCCGACGCTTTCAATGCGCTTTGCGGTCAACGACAGCCCGATGGCCGGGCGCGAAGGCAGCAAGGTGACCAGCCGGATGATCCGCGACCGCCTGGAACGCGAAGCCGAATCGAACGTCGCGATCAAGGTCACCGAAAGCGCCGACAAGGACAGCTTCGAAGTGGCCGGCCGCGGCGAATTGCAGCTGGGCGTGCTAATCGAAACGATGCGCCGCGAAGGCTTCGAGCTTGGCATCAGCCGCCCGCGCGTGCTCTACCGCCAGGACGATGCCGGGGGCCGTACCGAGCCTTACGAAACCGTGGTGATCGACGTTGACGACGAATACTCG
>CAZOSI010000336.1:0-1993 GCA_964582485.1 uncultured Novosphingobium sp. | reverse complement strand
AGGCACCGCAGGAATGCTATAGCGAAAGTGCCCGCGCCGCTGATGGCAGCTTTACCGCGACCGACGAAAAGGGAACGGTTCTGACCGTCAAGCCGGTCGCGAAATAGCTTCAAGGTTGGGGGGCCTCAGGGCTCCCCAGCCCCCCAAAGCCGTTCTTCCCGAACAAAGCCTTTGCGCGGGCCAACGGTAAGACCGCACCAGCCTTTATCACAATCACCCAGCTGCCCGACCACACCGGGCGCCAGCCGCCACAGCAGCTTGGCCCCGGCGTCTCCGGCCTCGCGCATGTCAGCGGGATCCTTGCCTCGGACATAGGCGGTGCGCTGCCGGGTCAGGAATCGCGCCAGCACCCATCCCTGACTGCCATCAGGATCACGCACGAGACGCCAACCCTCTTTGATCCGCAGCACCTTGAGCGGAAGTGCGGGGCGCTTGTACACCCACAGGATACGGTAATCCTCGCCCGGACCAACCCGCATATTCACTTCGCTGACCCGCACCGAGGCCCAATAGGGCGTATCGGCAGAGTCTTGCGCAAGCGCAGGGACGGCATGGCCCAATAGGGCGAAAACAGAAAGGAATCGGCGCAGCATGTGCATGACGCATGATAGCCTGTCGGGCCCCTATGCTTCAAGCCGCTTGACCGTGCGGCCCGGCCCGTCCTAGCGCAGTCGCCATGACAGCCGTTTCCGATATCAAACCCACACGCCGGATCAGCGGCAAGCCGCGGGTCCAAGTCACCCGGCATCTGCTGCCGTCGGTCGAAGCCCGGATGGCCGAACTGTTCGATGTGGTCCTCAATATCGAGGATCGCCCAATGACTCGCGACGAGCTGATCGCGGCGATGCAGGATTGCGATGTCATCGTTCCCACTGTGACTGACCGGATCGACGGCACCATGCTTGAAGCGGCCGGAGATCGTCTGGGCCTGATCGCCAACTTCGGTGCCGGAATCGAACATATTGACCTGACCGTCGCCCGTGCGCGCAAGGTCATCGTCACCAACACCCCCGGGGTCTTCACCGAAGATACCGCCGACCTGACCATGATGCTGATCCTTTCCGTCCCTCGCCGTCTCGGTGAAGGCAGCCGTTTGATCCGCGACGGCAAATGGACCGGCTGGGCGCCGACCGCGATGCTGGGACACTGCATCGGCGGCAAACGCCTGGGAATCGTTGGAATGGGCCGGATCGGTCAGGCCGTCGCGCACCGAGCCCGGGCGTTCGGAATGGAGGTGGTATACCACAACCGCAACCGCCTGCCTTCCAGCATCGAGAACATGTTCGGCGCGCGCTTTGAGCCTGATCTTGAGCGGTTGTTCGCTGATGCCGATATCGTGACCCTTCACGCTCCGGCAGGATCGGCTACGCATCACCTGGTCGATGCCGACCGGCTGAAGGCCATGAAGCCTGGGGCCTACCTGATTAATACAGCTCGTGGTGACCTGATCGACGAAGACGCACTGATTGCGGCCCTGCAAAATGGACAAATCGCCGGAGCCGGGCTCGATGTGTTTGCCCGCGAGCCGCAAGTTGATCCGCGCCTGATCGCGCTACCTAACGTGATAACCCTTCCCCATCTTGGCAGTGCGACGGTTGAAGGCCGGGCTCACGCCGGAGAGAAGGTAATCGCCAATATCCGCTTCTGGGTTGATGGCCACCGCCCGCCCGATCAGGTGCTGGAAGGCTGGGCATAAGCGTCTCGCTCTGTAACATCCGTGCGCAAGGCGGCTTGCAGATAACGCGATCGTTGCTCTAAGGCCCGCAACTGAGGAATCGCGCCGTTGGAGCGCGCCGGGAGAACCGATTGATGCGCAAGTTTTCGGGCCTTTGCCTTGCTGCTGCGGCCGCGCTCACCCCCACTATCGCCCTGGCCCAGGAACTGACCGACGATGCCGCCGATACCGGCGATACCGCCTGGATTCTGATTTCGGCCGCGCTGGTGATGTTGATGGCCATGCCGGGGCTGACGCTGTTCTACGGCGGCCTGGTTC
>CAZOSI010000335.1:0-2012 GCA_964582485.1 uncultured Novosphingobium sp. | reverse complement strand
ACCATCCATAACAACCTCACCAAGGCCTACCCCGATCTTGCCAGCGCCGCGCGCCTCCGCCTAGAAGATCCCGAAGATCAACACGCCGCGACGCTGCACTGAACCGAGGACCGCGCTCATGGCCATCTATCCCATCCCCGACACGCTCGAGAGCATCTACCACGGCACCGGCCGCGCCCTCGCTGCGATCAAGGACGGCAAGCTGATCGACTTCATCTACATGGCCGACGTGCTCAAGGACTGCGACGGTCCCGACGCCGAACAGCACATCACTGACGCGCGCCTCGCACCGACCATCGATCACCTTCGCTCGATCGGCGAACTCTCGATCGGCATGGTCAGCTGCTGGGAATTCACCGAACTCTGAACCCACACCCAGTCTGATTACGAGATAACGGGCGTCGCTTCACCAGAGCGGCGCCTGACCTCCTGCATTCCAACAGGAGGTTCACATGAAATACACGCTCACCGCGCTCAAGATCTACATGGCCATGAGCCAGGAAACCGTGGCCTACAGCGCCACGCTCAACATCGACGGCAAACCCGCCTTCGAATGCCGCAATCATGGCCACGGCGGCGCGGACACCTTCCAGCGCATCGGCGACTACCGCACCGACGACATCGAAGCCGCGATCAAGGCGGACCCGCCTGCCGGCGTCGTCCTCAGCCCGTACATGAGCCCGCTCGAAAGCCTCATCACCCGGCTAATCCAGCTTGGCGACGCCGAAAAACTGCTCAAGTCGATCACGTCGCGCGCCTTCGTTTTCATCGAAGACGGCAAGGTCAAGACGATCAGCCCGAAACGCGGTCAGAAAGCAACGCAGCTCTGGTTTCAGGCCATTCAGGCCCGCCACCCCGAACTCACCCCGATCACCCGCGACCATGGCTGGGACGAAGCCATCCAGATCCTGTGCCCACTGGAACAGCCCGAACCATGAACCACATTGCGCTCCCTGAAATCGCGATCGACGCGCGCATCGAGGACGCACTGCGTTCAGGTGCGCGCATCGACTTCAGCACATCAGGCGGCAAGGATTCGAGCGCGGCAGCGACAGCCGTCACCAGCTACCTCGACAGCATCGGCCATCCCCGGTCCCACCGATCGGCAACCCACGCCGATCTCGGCCTGATCGAATGGCCCCAAACCCGCGCCCACATCCATGCAACAATGACCAGGCTCGGCCTTACCACGACGATTGTCGGCAAACCCGGTGGCCTCATCGAACGCTGGCGCCAGCGCTTCGAACTCGCCAAAGCCCGCTACATCGAGCTTCAAACCTATCAACTGATCGGACCGTTCTCGTCTTCCTCGCTCAGATTCTGCACTGCCGAACAGAAGGTCGCACCAATTCGGCAGAGCCTCGCTGCACGCTTTCCCCGCGAAACGATCATCACCGTCCTCGGCATCCGCGCAGAAGAAAGCGCCAACCGGGCCCGCGCGCCAATCTCGCGCATCGATGTCGAACCATCGCTCCGAAGCGGCCGCCCTAAAATCATCTCGTGGAACCCCATCCTGACATGGACACTCGCCCAGGTCATCGACATCCACCGCCAAACCAAAACCCCGCTCCACTACGCCTACACCCAGCACCAAATGACCCGGCTCAGCTGCAGCGCTTGCGTCCTGCAAAGCGCCGCCGACATGAGAAATTCGATCCTGTCCGGCCTCAATGACGCCGCGATCGATCAAATCTGCGAAATCGAGATCGCCTCCGGCTTCTCGTTCCAACCGGCCCGCTGGATCACTTCGATGACCCGCCCAGACCATCCCCAACGTACATATCTTCCCGCTGCCCAGCACCGTGCCGCCGAGCGCCGCGCCGCTGAAGCTGCCATGCCGCCAGACCTTCGCTACGCCAAAGGCTGGCCGCCGCGCATCCCGGACATGCAAGAAGCCCGGATCATCGGAGAAACGCGCGCCCTGATCCTCGCCCAGCACGATCTGCCCCGCCGCTTCATCAAGCCCGCCGAAATCGTCGACCGCTTCGCCCAGCTGCACCGGGACAAGCACC
>CAZOSI010000334.1:0-2017 GCA_964582485.1 uncultured Novosphingobium sp. | reverse complement strand
TGATCGAGCGACTGGCCCATGATGACCTGCTCGATGCCCAGGAAGCCTATGTCGCGTTGTTCGACCGCGGCCGGGCGCTTTCGCTCCACCTGTTCGAGCACGTCCATGGGGAAAGCCGTGATCGCGGCCAGGCGATGGTCGACTTGCGCGACCGATACGAAGCGCAGGGGCTGGAGATCGAGGCCAAGGAACTGCCTGACTACCTGCCGTTGTTCCTTGAGTACCTCTCGGTCCTGCCGCCCGCCCAAGCGGCCGAGGAACTGGCCCAACCGGGGGTAATCATCTCCGCGCTGGCGCAGCGGCTGGAGGAAAAGGACACGCCCTATGCCGCGCCAATGCGGATCCTGGCCGATCTAGCCGGGGCAGGTGGCGAAGCCTTTGTGATTGCTCCGGCAGACGATCCCGATGATCTGGCTGCACTCGATGCGGCCTGGGAGGAAGAGCAGGTCCGCTTCGACAGTCCTGCTGCACCCGGCAGCGCCGATTGCCCGCAGGTCAGCGCGATGGTCGAACGCATCCTCAATCCCGAACCTGTCAGGAGTCCGATCCATGGCTGATTTCCTCCACCACCTGATCTTCGGGATATACCCCTACATTGCGCTGGCCGTTCTCACGGTTGGATCTGTCATCCGGTATGATCGCGAGCCTTACTCGTGGCGGGCAGGTTCCAGCCAGCTTCTGCGACGCAAACAGCTTATGATCGGCTCGGTGCTGTTCCACCTGGGCGTGCTGGTGATCTTCCTGGGCCATGTCGGCGGACTGCTCACCCCGATTGCCATCTGGGATGCGCTGGGTGTGCCGCATGGGGCAAAGCAATTGCTGGCGATGGTCGCGGGCGGCGTTGCGGGTGTGATTGCTATTATCGGCGCGACGCTACTGATCCACCGCCGCTTTTTCGATGCCCGGGTGCGTGCCGCCTCCAGCTTCAGCGACAACCTTGTGATCCTGCTGCTGTGGACGCAGCTCGCTCTCGGGCTGGCGACGATACCAGTCTCGGCCCAGCACCTCGACGGGCATGAGATGGTCAAGTTCATGGAGTGGGCGCAAGGCATATTCACCTTCCGCGCCGGGGCATCTGACCTGATCCGCGACGTTGCGCCGGTGTTCAAACTGCACCTGTTCCTGGGCCTGACGATCCTGCTGATCTTCCCGTTTACCCGGCTGGTCCACATGCTCTCGGCGCCTATCCGCTATGTCTGGCGCTCGGGCTATCAGGTCGTGCGCTCGCGAAAGCTGGCGTCATGAGCCCCGATCCCGTGATTGTCGGCGGGCGCGAGATCCCCGTGGGCGACATCGCCGCCGAGGCGCAGAACCATCCCGCCCCGAGCGCCGAAGCGGCCTGGGAAGCAGCCGCCGAAGCGCTGGCGATCCGCCAATTGCTGGTCGACGAGGCCGAGCGGCTGGAGCTTGAGCCTGGCGAGACCTGCGATGAGACAGGGCAGCCGATGACCCGCGAGGACGCGCTGATCGACGCGCTGCTGGCGCGCGAAATCAAGACGCCCAAAGCCGACGAGGAAACCTGCCGACGGTTTTTCGATCACAACGCGGAGCGCTTCACCACCCCGTTGCTGGTCGAGGCCGCGCATATCCTGATCGAAGCGGACCCTGCGGACGACTTCGCGATGGGGCTCGCCACTGGTGATGCCCGCACGCTGATCCGTGCACTTGAACAAGACCCTTCGCGGTTCGAGGAACTGGCCCGGACCCACTCGGCCTGTCCTTCACGCGAACAGGGCGGCAATCTCGGTCAGGTCCAGGCTGGGCAGATGGTCAAACCCTTCGAGGACGCATTGTTCGCGCTGCCATCCGACACGCTTTGCCTGAGCCCGGTGCGTAGCCGTTTCGGGGTCCACGTGATCCGCTCCGGCCATCGAATTGAGGCCAATCCCTTGCCTTTCGAGGCTGTGCGGGCACTGATCGCCGAATACCTCGAAGAAGCCAGCTACCGCCGCGCCGTGGCGCAATACATCGCGATCCTGGCCGAGCAGGCCGGGGTCAGCGGCGTGGAGTTGGCGGC
>CAZOSI010000333.1:0-2028 GCA_964582485.1 uncultured Novosphingobium sp. | reverse complement strand
TGGCCGGGACGATCCGCTATGGCGTCCAGGCGATGAACGCGATCTACAAGGCGAGTGTACCGCTGTGCTCGATCGTCATGCGCCGCGCCTATGGGATCGCAGGCAGCGCGATGTCGAACGCCGACACTTACCAGTACCGCTATTGCTGGCCCTCGGGCGATTGGGGCTCGCTGCCGATCGCGGGCGGGCTGGAAGTCGCCTACAAGAGCGAGATCGAGGCGGCGGCAGACCCGGCAGCAGAGCTGGCGGCAATCCAGGAACGACTGGCCAAGGTCACGAGCCCGTTCCGCAGCGCTGAGCGGTTCAATGTCGAGGATATTATCGACCCGAGGGATACCCGGCCTCTGCTGTGCGAATTTGCCGAGCTGGCCTGGCGGAGGCTGGGGGCGGATTGAGGCAGAATCCTCCCCGAGCTTGTCTCGGGGAGGACCTAGCCCCCCAGATACTCCGCCAACGCCGCCTTTTCAGCCTCGCTCAGCCGCAGTCCCAGTTTGGTTCGCCGCCACAGCACGTCCTCTGCGCTAACTGCCCACTCGTGGGCGCGCAGGTAGTCGACCTCGGCCTGGGTCAGCCCGGCTCCGAACAGGCGGCCAAGTGCCTGCCAGCCTTGGGCATCGCCCAACCAGAGCCGAGCGCGGGTGCCATAAGCGCGGGCGATCCGGTCGACATCGGCCTCGGTCAGGAACGTATAGTCCTCAGCCAGCGCGGCCTTGAGTGCATCGAGTCCTTCAACCGGGAAGTCCCCGCCGGGCAGCGAGGCCTTGGTAGTCCAGCTCTTGCCGGTTATTGCCGGGAGCCGATCATGCAGCAAGTCCACCGCTTCTTCGGCCAAGTGGCGGTAAGTGGTGATCTTGCCGCCATAGACGCTGAGCAAGGGCGCGCCCTCGCCCGGATCGGACAGCTCCAGCCGGTATCCGCGGGTCGCCGCCTCGGGCTTGCCCGAACCGTCGTCGATAAGGGGCCGCACGCCGGAATAGGTCCAGACCACATCGGCGGGGGTGATTTCCTTGCCAAAATAGCGGCTGGCCCCTTCGCACAGGTAGGCGATCTCTTCTTCGCTCGCCTTTATCGGATCGCCGGAAGCCTGGTCGCGGTCAGTCGTGCCGATCAGGGTGAAGTCGCGCTGATAAGGGATCGCGAAGAAGATTCGCCCGTCGGGCAGCTGGAAGAAATAGGCATAGGGGTGGTCGAACAGCCCTCGCACCACGATGTGGCTGCCGCGTACCAGCCGCATGGCATATTCGGGCGCCTCACCCAGCGAACCCTCTACGCCCAGCACATTGGGTCCGGCAGCATTGACCAGCGCGCGGGCGCGGTACGCGCCTTCGGTGGTCCGGATCAGCCACCCCTCGGCATCCCTCGTCGCACCCTCAACCCGCGTGCGCGTGCGCACCGTGCCGCCCTTTTCCGCGGCATCCATGGCATTGAGCACTACTAGCCGCGCATCGTCGACCCAGCCGTCGGAATATTCAAATCCGGTTGAAAACCCGCCCTTGAGCGGCCCGCCTGCGATATGGCGGCGCAGATCGACCGTGCGGGTGGCGGGCAGCTTCTTGCGCCCGCCGATGTGGTCATAAAGAAACAACCCCAGCCGCAGCAACCAGCGCGGCCGTAACCCCTCGACATAGGGCAGCACGAAGCGCATCGGATGGATGATGTGCGGCGCGATCCGCCACAGCGCCTCGCGCTCGGTAAGGGACTCGCGGACCAGGCCGAATTCGTAGTGTTCAAGATAGCGCAGTCCGCCGTGAATCAGCTTGGTCGAGGCCGAGCTGGTGCCTTGCGCCAGGTCACCGGCTTCGAGCAGCAGTACTCTGGCCCCACGCCCGGCCGCATCGCGCGCGATCCCCGCGCCGTTCACGCCGCCGCCGATTACCGCCAGATCAAAAATATCGCTCATCTTCCTCAATGCACTCCGGGATCGGCCAGCGGCCGCGCCTGGCCCGGCGGGGTCAGCCGTCGGAACAGGCGACCACCCTCGCTGTAAAGCACCAGAGCCAGCGCAAGCAAGCCGCCACCTAGCAGTGC
>CAZOSI010000332.1:0-2089 GCA_964582485.1 uncultured Novosphingobium sp. | reverse complement strand
CGATTCGGTCGAGGACATGAAGATCCTGTTCGACGGCATCCCGCTCGACAAGATGTCGGTCTCCATGACGATGAACGGCGCGGTCATCCCGATCCTGGCCTTCTTCATCGTCGCCGGCGAGGAGCAGGGCGTCGACCGCAAGCTGCTCGACGGGACCATCCAGAACGACATCCTCAAGGAGTTCATGGTCCGCAACACCTATATCTACCCGCCCGAGCCGAGCATGCGGATCGTCTCGGACATCATCGCCTATACCTCGGCGCATATGCCCAAGTTCAACTCGATCTCGATCTCGGGCTATCACATGCACGAAGCCGGGGCGACGGCGGTACAGGAACTGGCCTTCACCATCGCCGACGGCAAGGAATATGCTGAGCGGGCAATGGCTGCGGGGCTCGATATCGACGCCTTCGCCGGGCGGCTGAGCTTCTTCTTCGGCATCGGCATGAACTTCTTCATGGAAGTCTCCAAGCTGCGCGCCGCGCGGACGCTGTGGCACCGGGTGATGGACGGGCTGGGAGCGAAGGACGAACGCAGCAAGATGCTGCGCACCCACTGCCAGACCAGCGGCGTTTCGCTGCAGGAGCAGGACCCCTACAACAACGTGATCCGTACCACGATCGAGGCGATGGCCGCGACGCTGGGCGGCACGCAGAGCCTCCACACCAACGCGCTGGATGAAGCAATCGCGCTTCCGACCGATTTCAGCGCCCGCATCGCCCGCAACACCCAGATCGTGCTGGCCGAGGAAAGCGGGATCACCAAGGTGGTCGATCCGCTCGGCGGCTCCTACTACGTCGAGGCGCTTACCTCGACCCTGGTCGATGAAGCCTGGAAGCTGATCGAGGAAGTCGATGGCCTTGGCGGCATGACCAAGGCGGTCGCTTCGGGCATGCCCAAGAGCCGGATCGAACAGGCCGCCGCCGCCAAGCAGGCGCGGATCGACAAGGGCGAGGACGTGATCGTCGGGGTCAACAAGTACCGCCTCGCCGAAGAAGCGCACCTCGACACGCTGAGCATTGACAACCACGCGGTGCGCGATGGCCAGATTGCGCGGCTCAAGAAAATGCGGGCCGAGCGCGACGAGGCGAAGTGTCAGGCAGCCTTGAAGGCCTTGACCGAGGGTGCGCAGGGCGGCGGAAACCTGCTTGCACTCGCCGTCGATGCCGCCCGCGCGCGCGCCTCGCTTGGCGAAATATCCGACGCGATGGAAGCGGTGTTTGGCCGGTATGGCACCCAGCCGGTCCCGGTGACCGGGGTCTACGGCAGCGCCTATGAATTCGACCAGCGCTGGGCGCAGGTGATCGAAGGCGTGGAAGCCGTCACCCGCCGCCTGGGCCGCAAGCCGCGGCTATTGGTCGCCAAGATGGGCCAGGACGGGCATGATCGCGGCGCCAACGTGATCGCCAGCGCCTTCACCGACATGGGGTTTGAGGTCACCTCCGGGCCATTGTTCCAGACCCCCCAGGAAACCTGCGCGCTGGCCTTGGAAAAGGATGTCGATGCGGTCGGCGCCTCATCGCTTGCCGCAGGCCACAAGACCCTGGTGCCCGAACTGATTCGCCTGCTGAGGGACGTCGGCCGCCCCGACATCAAGGTCGTCGCCGGCGGCGTAATCCCGCCGCAGGACTATGACTTCCTGCGCGAGGCCGGGGTCCAGGGGATCTATGGGCCGGGATCGAACGTGGTTGAGTGCGCGGCGGACATGCTGCGGCTGCTCGGTCACAATATGCCGCCGGTGGAGGGGTGACATATGAGTGGAAGAGTGAAAGGCAACAAAAACTTGAGTGCAGACGTTAGTGTCACTCAGAAGCCTTGGTGGAATCAGCCGCTGATTCAAACCGTGCTGACCGGTTTGTTCGGTTTAGTTTGTGCGTTGCTTACTTGGTATCTCACAAAACCAAATACAAACTTTGATCAGAAGGTTATCGAGAATTCGAACATTTCTTACATCGATCTTAGTATATCTAAATTTAGATTTAACAGTGAAAATGGAAATTTAATTGACGTGATGTTGCCAGTACATGTCAACGGCGGCGCTAATGTGAATATTTATTTTAATAGAGGGAATGGACTTGAACTCATATCT
>CAZOSI010000331.1:0-2164 GCA_964582485.1 uncultured Novosphingobium sp. | reverse complement strand
GGTTCGACGAGATCGGGGCGCGGCCTGCCGTGCAGCGTGGTGTCGAGGTGCTGGTTTTCCGCCAGAACGAGTGTGGCGACGACGTACCGCCGTACGCCGTTGCACCGAAGGAAAACCAGGAGTTTTGGGTGGGATGCTGGGATTCACTTGAGGTCGCGACTGAAAAAGCTACCTCGCTCGGCCTTCGTGTCGTTCCCAACTGACCTGCAAGCTCAGAAGCCCAACCATGGACGCTGAAATCGATACCAGCCATTCCACCATCGAGCGCCGCCAATTCGACAAGGTGTTGTCGACTGTCTGTGCCGGCGTTTCAGCACGCCAGGTGGGCACCGGCGGCTGGCGCCTAGTCGGCCCGCTTGCCCCGCTCACTCCGACCTCGATCGGTCGCTTCCGGACTGAGCGAAAGGCCCTGGAGCAACAGGTGGTGCATGGGCTTGTCCGGCTTCTCGGCTGGGAACGGCAGGGCGAAGAACATTTTCAGGCAACCCGCCGTATCCAACGGCAGCTCAACGCCATCAAGGCAGATCTTCCTACCGCCGAACAGCTGCTGATTCAGCAGTTGGAGCTGGAAGGTTACAGAGTTGCCAGTGCAACGGACGCTCCAGCGTGAGTTAGTGGTGGCGGCACAGATCCACCAGCACGATCATCAGCATCACCACCTACAACCAGGAGCGTTTCATCATGGCCCAAAGCCTTGATCAGTTTGTTGCAGAGGTTCAAGCCGACATTGAAGGCTTCGCAGCTGAGTACCGTAAGCAACATGAGGCGAATCCCGAGCACTATCCCCTGGTGCTTGGCGATGACAATGCTGGCCTGTGGATCGAGTTCTTTGTGGACTACATGACCCGCGGCAACGGTGCTGCAGAGTGAGCCTTAGAAAGCATTGGAATTCCTGGCAAAGGCTTGGCCATGTAGGCATGACCCTGATGGTCTTTCCTGGGGCCCTGATCGGGGTGAGCTTCGTTCTAAGCGCGATAGGTATCGTTCGCTTAGGCAAGCCCTACCAAGACGCCATCGGTACCGGCCTGTTCTTTTTCGGGCTGATTGTTCTGTCCGTTGCGGCCACTGTCCTGCTGGCCTGGCTGTTGGCGCCGGTGTGGGGCTGGTATTACCTGCGCAAGATCGAGTCGGACTACGGCCCGAATACCCGTGCCCGGGTTTGGGAATGGTTCGGCACAGCTAATGAGCAGGACGTGGGATCACTTAAAATCCCGCAGATCGCCGAGGAATGTGGCGAGAGCATCCGCCGGCATTCAGAAACACCAACTTAGGGGCCATCAGGTGGCAATCGAATTCAAAGTCCGAGAGGGGGATGTCTTCCCCCTGAACCGCCCCCAGCAAGTCTGGTATGGCACCGATCCACATCTGATGCAGACGGCTCGGTTTGCCGGCCAGGAAATGTTGGCCATCACAGACGATGCTGGTGCATTCGAGCTGGACTACCTGGGCCATATCGCTGGCGGATTCCCAAGCATAGAGGCCGCGAAGGCTGCAGCTCCTGAATTTGCCAGGGCGGTGCTAGCCCGCCTGTGCACTCTCATCAAAGACTAGTAGGACCGCTATGAAAAACGACCAGCCGCGACGCCAGACTGGCGTAGTGCGCAGCGTCATGCCCGAGAAGGGCTTCGGGTTCATCCCGGGGAATGACCAGCGCGACTACTTCGTACATGTCTCCAGTGTTGAGGGCGGCATGCTTGTCGACGGCCAGTCTGTTGAGTTTGATGGCCAGCCAAGTCCTAAGGGTTACCGGGCGCTCAAGGTTGTGCCGGGGGATCTCCCCCCTCCGCCTGGCTACGCCTACGAGTCCCCAAAGCGTCTTATCTGGACCCAAGACAGTGAGGCCCGAGGGTTTGAAACCATTTTCGTGCTGGGCACAGCGTGGGCTGAATCGAACAACCCGAACGAGGCCCGTGAGATGCTCAAGAAGCACTGCCTCGATAACGGCGGCAACGCGGTGCTCAACGTCAATCTTCACAAGTACAGTCAGAACGAAGGCTGCTCAAACTACCGGTTCACTGTCCATCGCTACTCAGGAACGATCGCCAGTGTGCAGAAGGTTGTAACCACAACGGATCAAGACTGGATCGCCAGATCGGCCGCTTGGCATCAGGAAGTCGAGGCGATTCTTGAAGCCAACAAGGCTACTGGCAAGGGCGGTGATCAG
>CAZOSI010000330.1:0-2180 GCA_964582485.1 uncultured Novosphingobium sp. | reverse complement strand
CAGATCCAGACCGATCAGAAGGAATGCATGGGGTGCCTGTCACACTGCGGCTTCTCGTCGTGGAAGGACCATGATGACAACACGACCGGCTATCTGGCCGATCCGCGCAGCTTTTGTATCCAGAAGACTCTGAAGGCGATCGTGCACGGTGAGGATATTGACCAGAACCTGATGTTCGCGGGCCACAATGCGCACAATTTCCGCACCGATCCGTTCTATTCGAACAACTTCACCCCCACGGTGAAGCAACTTGTCGACCGGATTTTGAGAGGGGATTAGGGGTCGTCAGGCCCACGCGGATCGGGCCCGAACCGGTTCGCTCCGGACGTGCCAGGCAGCAGCGCCAGAATCACGAAAGCCAGGCTGGTGAAGACCGAGAGCAAATCGATTGGCCAGGTCCAGCCATCGAAGGCGACACGCACCGGCAGTGGCTGCGTCAGCGACAAGACTTTTCGTGCTGCCCATAGGCCGAGACCGGGAATGGCGAGCCAAAGGAATTTGGCCGAACGGTCCTGATCGTGCAGGCGCCGGGTCAGCAGGGCGGGGATGGGGATGAAGTACAGCACCTGCAGCCCGTCCTGGACGAGCGCATAGAGCTCGAAGTCCAGCCCGATCATCATCAGCAGCCCGGCCGCGAGGTTGATGAACACCGCGCCCAGAACATAGACGATCAGCTCGGAATTCGGTGACCGCCCGCCAAAGCGAAAGGTGCCGACTATCGTGCTGCGAAACGTGGAAAGCCAGCCAGGTTGTCCGGCCTGCTCCACAGCAGGTCTCAGTCCATCTCCCACGCACGCTCACCGTGGCTGGCAAGATCGAGCCCTTCGCGCTCATCGTCCTCGCCAACGCGCATCGGCAGAGCGAGCCCTACAAGCAGCGCGATAAGAGTGGTGGCGAGTGCCGACCAGACCGCAACCGTGAACACTCCGATCGCCTGGGCGGCGAGCTGGCTCAGCATGGTGGCGCCTTCGGCATAGTCCACGCCGCCAAGCGCAGGGTGCATGAATACCGCCAGCAGCAGGGATCCGGTGATCCCACCAATGCCGTGGACCGCGAAGACATCGAGCGAATCGTCGATTTCAAGCTTCTGTTTGACGAACTGGATTATCGGGAAGCAAGCCATCGCGCCGATTGCGCCCAACACAATCGCCCCGCCAGTTGAGACAAACCCGGCGGCGGGCGTGACTGTCGCCAAGCCGGCAATCGCACCCGTCGCAAAACCGACGCTGGTCGACTTGCCGACCTTAATCCGCTCGATCAGGATCCAGACCAGTGCGGCCATGCTGGCACCCAGATGTGTATTGATGATCGCCCCGGCTGCGTCGTCATTCGCCGCAAGTGCCGAGCCACCGTTGAAACCGAACCAGCCAACCCACAACAAGGCCGCCCCTGCCATGGTAAGCGACGGGCTGTGCGGCAGCATCAGCGTGCGCGGAAAGCCTTGGCGCTTGCCCAGCAGAAGCGCTGCCACAAGCGCAGAAACCCCTGCCGTGGTGTGGACCACGATCCCGCCAGCAAAGTCGAGCGTCCCCATGGTGCTGGCAAGCCAGCCGCCGCCCCAGACCCAGTGTGCGACCGGGGCATAGACGATCAGGCTCCACAGTGCGGAAAAGCCCACGACCCAGCCAAAACGAGCGCGGTCAACCCAGGCACCGACCATCAATGCCGGAGTGATTGCCGCAAATGTCATCTGGAACAGCGCGAAGGTCCGCTCGGTAATATCGTAATCGCCGCGCAACACGTTCTCGGTCCCCAGCAGCATCCACAGGTTGCCGCCGCCCAGCCAGCCGTTCGTTACATCGCCAAAGGCCATGGTGTGTCCAACCATGATCCAAAGCACCGACACGATTGCCGCGATCGCGCCAACCTGGACCATTACCGAGAGGAAGTTCTTGCTGCGAACCAGCCCGCCATAGAACAGCGTCAGGCCAGGCATGGCCATCAGCATGACCAGCGCGGAAGAGATAAGGATCCAGGCGGTGTCACCGCTATTAAGCGCACCTTCGACCGCTTGGCCCTGCGCTCCTGCTGGCTGAGCGAGTGCGGCAACCGGGGCCAGGAGCCCCATCAAGGCCAGACCAAGTGCTTGCATCGTGCGCATCGAATGCTCCCCTTCGCCGCGGGTAGGCCCCGCGCGTGATTCCTTACGCCGGGCGGCTTAGAGCAACGATTATACGTTC
>CAZOSI010000329.1:0-2192 GCA_964582485.1 uncultured Novosphingobium sp. | reverse complement strand
AGATGTGACTGCCAAACCGGACAACCATGAGCGCGTGGCCAGGAACAGGCAGGGATTTACCACTACAGGTTGTAAACGCCGATACTCATTTACGCTTTCCGGTGGATTTGTAAGTGTTACTATTAACCCAAACAACCGATGAGTTCTTGTTGTGCCCCTTGAGTATGGTGTTAGTTTCAGTGATCACGCATTGGTAGCGGCCTCGCTCGCCGGTGGCCTGACGTCATACGCAGAGCAGCGAGGCGTTGATATTTCACGATTTCTTGACATCTGCGGCCTTGATCCGGCGACTTTCAGGGACACGACTGCCCGGATCAGCTTTGACCGCCTTGGCTACCTCTTTGAACTTCTTTCTCATGAAACCAAGGATCCTGCATTCGCCCTCAAATATGCCGATGCCTACCGGCTCGGAGATACGGGTCCGCTCGGCTTTGCCATGCTCAACGCGCCGGACTTGCGGACCATGTGGACCCTTTTTGCCCGCGTTGCCGAGCTGGTTGTAGACGCGACCTACTATAGTGTTCGTGAGGAAGGCGACCTCGTCATCAACGAATGGTCCTATTCTCCGACAGTGACTCGGTTTGCGCCCTTCTCGGACATGGGAACTGCCATATTCGTCCGCCACATCAGAAACTTCACCGGACAGGAATGGGAACCCATCCTCATGGACCTGCAGCGCCCCAAACCACAGGGCGATCTCGCTCCATTCCATGCGGCTTTCGGCACCGTGATCAACTTCGGTGCGCGGCACAATCGCTGCATCTTTCCGCGCAAATACTTTGACTGCAAGCTTCCCAACGCCGATGAACGTGTCTACGAAATCATGTCGCAGGTCTGCCTTGACGCATGGTCCGCGCTGAATACCAGGCTCGATGTGATGGTCCGCGCCAGAAACGTCATCATGGGTCTGTTGCAGACGGGCCGGGCGGATCTGGCCAACGTAGCACACCAGATGGCAATGAGCGAACGCAGCCTGCAGCGTCGTCTGGCCGAACGGAACACAACCTTTGGAACCCTGATCGACGAAGCTCGACGCGCCCTGTCGGACATTCTTCTGAGCAACGACGAACTCAGTCTCGTCGAGATTGCGCACCGGTGCGGTTATGGTTCGGCTGCCGCTTACAGCAGGGCTGTGTCTGGATGGCATGGAAAACCACCTGGATCGCTGCGGCGAAAATTCGCGACCAAATCATGAGCGGTCGGGCGGCGCTGATGTCGCCCTGCGAGCCCCCCGGAGCCTTCGATTGCGCGGGCCTACGGGCGAGGTTTCGTCACGACGCCAAGACATCTGACAAACCAACTCGCTCAACTTTTGGTAATATGACGGGGCGAAGACTTTCCGATCTAGCGTGAAATTGATCCATTACGCCACGTCAACTTAAATCAGTCATCGATTGCTATCCGGCAATAGTTGGTTTTTTCCTAGATTTTGCTAGTATTTAGGTATCGGGAAAGCGATTGATCGGGGGCGCAAGGGTGGCGCAATTGATCAATTAACGCGAGCAATCCCGAACAGAAGCGACCAGACGGCACACGCCGATGGATACGCCGCAGCAAATTCGAGAGTAGTTTTGCCGTCGATTCTGCATGGCTTTGCCATTGCTAGAAAAGGTGCGGCATTTCTGGAGGACTAGACCATGGATGATCGCCCCAATACCCCGACAAGAATGGGCAGGGTTCAGTCTCTGTCCAGGTCCCAGACCACGCGGGTCACGGAAGTCAACATCGCCGATTACATACGTCAGCTCTCGCTTGAGCTCAGCCGCATGGCCAGCCAGATTGGCGAATCGTATCTGACCGCTCTCCTCAAGGTTGCTTCGGAGGAAGCCGCGCGGGCAATAGACCGCGAGGATACGCTGGGAAAAGAGTGACCGGGAGCGCTACCTGGCCAGTAGAGCCTCTGCCGCGGCCCTTGCGCCCCCGGTGACTTCAGCGCCCGCCATCATGCGCGCTATCTCGTCGACCCGCTCTTGTGGCCCGAGCGGTACGACGGTCGACGATGTGGACCCACCCACAACCTTCTTCTCGACACGCCAGTGATGTGCCCCTCGCGCTGCGACCTGCGGCGAGTGGGTCACAACCAGAATCTGCGCGCTTTCTGCCAGCTTTTCGAGACGGCGCCCTACCGCGTCGGCCGTGGCGCCGCGCCCGATCTGGTCGAAAAGGCGCTGAAGGTGCCCGGCTTTGCTGAT
>CAZOSI010000328.1:0-2202 GCA_964582485.1 uncultured Novosphingobium sp. | reverse complement strand
AAATTATGGCTCACCAAGAGAGCTACCCAATCAAAAAACACTAACCCTTCACTTTATAGACGACATCAAAGCTGCATGCAGTTCTGATTCAGACGCCTATCAATTAGTTAGTGCTTATGTAGTAGGCTGGCTAAGCAATCGCATAATCAGCGCAACAGATGAAAATATAAATCGGACTGAAGGAATAGAAAATCTCCTAACCGGTTTCTCTCATTTTTTTAACTTTTCCATTCGAACAATTTTTCACTTCTACAGTATAAACCCTAGTCACAAATCATCTGTAAAGCTTTGCATTGCTGCAAAACTAGCTTGCACATTCTATGAAAAACATATACCAACAGAAATAGACAGTATAAAAAATACAATTTATAACTTATGTAAAGAATTTTTTTCCAGCAGTGGCTACCTGGGAATTTTATCCAAAAACAACAATATCAACCTTCTTGAGGCAATGAATATACTTGTCCTTTGCAAAGAGTTAGGCCCGCAATATCTCTTGCCCAAAGAAGCTCTGCAAGGAATCGCAAAAATTGATAATGCCGAACCCCTAGACTATTTCGAGATCATCACACTTCTCTACTACATCGGCGATGAACATCTATATCGAGAAACTCGAAAAAAAATAACATCGAGCATAGATCAACATTTAAATCGAATTGACGACATACGCATAAACTCGCACAAATTTCATCTTTTGATGGACATTCTTTCCTGCCCCTATATTGATAAAAACTTTCGATCCGCTACAGCTATCCGATTGTGCGAATCTGTAACCGGCACAAAACCTGGAAAAGCAAAACTGAAGGTGCTAATGGATTTTTTTGATAAAAACATTTGGTTCGTAAATTGGCATAGTTTTGACTTATTGACTGTTTTGGAGAAAAAGGAATTGCTAAGCGGCTACTGATTCGATAGCCTTGGCATCGAGAAACACGGTGGGCTTTACACCGCAAGGTGGCTACCTATGACGTCGAGTGTTCGCATTCGATATATTAGGTCTCGTCGGCTTTGATAGAGACGGCGGGCAACCGCACACACTACACCCACCGTGTTTCTTCTTATCACAACCTAACAGCGCATTCATTCAGCTGAAGCAAGTACTGTCAAGCACCTCCTAGCTCACCTTGCACGCTCATTAATAGCGCACAAAATATCCAAAACCAAGAATTACATATAATCAGTTCTTGGGTCATAATCTGCTGGCAAATTATTTTGCACTATAACAGGTAAAGTTTTACGCGTCCGGCGCGCTGCCCTAGTAAATTCTAATCTCACATTCCCCTCAAACTGAAGATGCTCGAGATTAGCGGTAGATCGTAAGCAGTCTAGATTAGATTCCAGTTGGTAAGCCCAATACGTACCAAGAAAATAAATAAAATATAACTTTCTACCTTCAGCTAAATATTTTTTGACTGTCTTATTCCCCCGCCCCCTGTAATGGCAACTCAATCTAGAGCGAATACCACTTTTCTGAGACTCCGAAATACCTACATATATAGGTCTAAAGTTATCTGGAAAACCTACAGGCAAGTAGGCGTCCTTAGTATCATTCCTAATAATTTGATCAGCGCTGTTAAATTTTTCCCCTATAACATAACAACCGGTTGCTCTTGGTGCGAGAAGATACCTCTCAAGCGGCAACGCGTCCGAAGCATCAGAGTGAGTAAACAGGCTTGCATCGAAATTTTCCATCAATCCTCCATCTTTTAACGTGCTCATATGCTCTAGCCCAAACCAACCACAACAGCCACCTTCGTCCACAAATTAATAAGACTTCACTCAAGTTCCCCCCTGTCGAGCTTTGGATCTAAAAATTAATTTTTCCGCCGACAAATATTACAATACATGGAAGAAAGTTCTGAAAGCTATAGTTACCACCTTCGTTTTTTATCAAGAAAAGAAGCAAGCTAATTCTAGACAATGAGTTCGCCTCGCTTTGCTTGGATAAAGGGAAGGATTTTTTCAGATAAACATTCCCTTCTCTCGCCCCATGAAGGCACTGTGATAGCATGCTCGCGCCTCCCCCCGGAGAGGGGGATTTTTTCTACATCCCGCAAGGAATATGCCCCGTGAAAGACTTCGTCATCAGCGTCAACAACACCGTCCTCTATCTCTCCCTGGCATTCATCTGGTTGGTCGCTATCGTCGCGATTTTCACCAGTGGGTTCTTGCCGGCGCTGGGTATCTTCGTGGCCGGCACCC
>CAZOSI010000327.1:0-2224 GCA_964582485.1 uncultured Novosphingobium sp. | reverse complement strand
TCGAACACTTCCAGTTCGGGCCGCACGCCCAGCTTCTGCACTTCCGCCGCCATGGTCCGCAGCATGCCGGGGGTATTGGTCATCACATAGTCGGCTTCGGCGAAGTTCATCGTGCCGCAGTCGAGCGTGCAGATTTCGGGCAACAGTTCACGGACATGGTCGAGCCGCTCAAGCGGCCCCACCATATCAGTCCCAGCGGGATCGAGGGGCAGAGGGCTTTCGCCCTGGCCGAACACGATGTCGCCGCCCATTCCAGCAGTGAAGTTGATGATCACGTCGGTGTCGCTGTCGCGGATCCTTTCCTTGACCTCGCGGTAGAGTGCCACGTCGCGGCAACCCTTGCCGGTTTCGGGATCGCGCACGTGGATATGGGCAATCGCTGCACCCGCCTTGGCCGCCTCGATCGCGGCATTGGCGATCTGTTCGGGGGTGATCGGCAGGTCGGGGTGGATCCCCTGAGTGTTGCCCGATCCGGTGACGGCACAAGTGATAAATGGTTCGAAGTTCATGGCTCTCTCCTGCCCGCCAGCATAGGCGCGAAACCGCCTGCGCAAAGCTCATAATACGACGTTTAGTTGCAAAATACGACACAACGTGCATAGCCGCCTGACGATGCAGCGGCTCGCCTTCATGCTGGTACCAGGCTTCTCCGCCATGGCCTTTTTCTCTGCGCTGGAGCCGCTGCGGATTGCCAACAGATTGGCCGGGAACCAATTCTACGCCTGGACGATCCATGCCCCCGATAGCGACCACGCGGTGGCTTCAAACGGAATGGAGCTGCGCGCGGACCGGGCCTTGCCAGATCAGTTCGAAGCGCTGGTAGTATGCGCCGGATTCAATCCGCTCGATCGGGGGCGAGCAGGATTGCTTGGCCTGGTCAGGCGCAGCTGGCGCGCCGGCAGGCGCGTCGGGGCGATCGATACCGGTGCCTTCGTGCTGGCCGAAGCGGGAATTCTTGGGCGAGAGCCGATCACGCTGCATTGGGAAGCCGCCGACGAATTCCGGCGACGATTTCCCTACATCCCGGTTTCGAGCGAACTCTATGAACGCCATGCCCGACTGTTCACCTGCGCCGGCGGAACCGCAGCAATGGACATGATGCTGGACGATATCGCCAGCAGTCAGGGCCTTGAACTGGCAATGGCGGTATCCGATCAGCTTATCTACGACCGGATCCGCCCGCCGACATCGCCGCAGCGCATCCCGGCTGCAGCCCAGATCCCGGAAGCGGGGCTGATGGTCCGCCGGCTGGCCGCCGCGATGGAGCTGGGTTCGGGCCAAGGTCATTCTTTGGAGCGAATTCTTTTGAGCGAAGGCATCAGTCGCCGCCAGGCAGAGCGGCTGTTCCGCCAGCAGCTCGGTGTCGCACCTGCGCGCTTTTACCGCGAATTGCGGATCCGCCGAGCTATCGCATTGATGTGCAACGACAGACTGTCGGTGCACGACGCTGCTCTTGCCGCAGGGTTCTCGTCCCAACCGGTCTTCTCGCGAGCCTGTCGCCAACACTTCGGCCATTCGCCGCGTGTATTGCTGACCAGCCAGACCAAGGCTTGACGCTGAGCAGGAATTTTAGCGCAAATGCCTTGGCCAGCTGGCCTAACGGAAGCTGTCCATAATTCCGACAAAATCACGCCCGCGGCTGTTGGCAACCCGATGGTGGCACGCCATGCAATTTGCCGGACGGTCCTGGAAATAGGTTTCCATGGTCGTATTTGCCAGGTTCTCGTTTCGATGTTCCGGGAAATAAACGCTGTCGTTAAAAGGCGCCACCGGCCTGGTCACTGTTGGCCACTGCGTTGCGACAAGCATGTAATGCTCCCAGACCGTTCCCTTTATCCCGGCTTGCGCCCAGAATTGCCGATTTACCGTCATGGTGGATCCATGGATCGGAAGTCTGCGGACAACCTGATTCGGCACCGGCGACAAACTTGGCGGATTGGCGAGATTGACCGGCTTGGTTTCTGGCGATCCATAAAGGGGCCAGAGCTGCTGTTCAGTATGCGATGGGTTGAAAAAGGAATAGCGCACTCCGGCATCCCGAGCATCTGGCTCACGGAATTCTCCGCTGCCGATCGGAGGCACATTGTCGACATGCTCGAACGTGCTCCACATCCCTTGCGGTCGGAATCGGGTTCTGATCACGATGTGCAATCCAACCAAGGCAAGGTCGGCCCTGGTGCAAACGACCTTCCCCGCAGCCTTGGTTCGGGCCACATCGACGATG
>CAZOSI010000326.1:223-2236 GCA_964582485.1 uncultured Novosphingobium sp. | reverse complement strand
GAGCATCATCACCACGAACAGGAACAGCACCGCGACCGCGCCGACGTAGACAATCACCAGCAGCATCGCGATGAATTCCGCCCCCGCCAGAACCATCAGGCCCGCCGCGTTGAAGAAGGCCACGATCAGCCACAGCACCGAATGGACCGGGTTGCGCGACAGGATCGTGAAGGCCCCGGCGGCAATCGTCAGGGCGGCGAACAGATAGAAGGCAAGAACCTGGATCATTGTGAGTTCCTCCCCGGCACGGGGAGGTGGCAGCGCGAAGCGCTGACGGAGGGGGTCCTCCGGCACCGGCTACCTCGCGTCAGGAGGCGAGCCCCCCCCCCCCCCCCGCCGGCGGGGCCCCACCCCCCCCCCGGGCGGCGTTTGGGTGGGTTGCCCATCAACGCGGGCCCCCTATCGATACGGCGCATCGGCTTCAAGGTTCGCGGCAATCGCCCGCTCCCACTTGTCCCCGTTCGCCAGCAGTTTGGCCTTGTCGTAGAGCAGTTCTTCGTGCGTTTCGGTCGCATATTCGAAGTTCGGCCCTTCGACGATCGCATCGACCGGGCAGGCTTCCTGGCAGAAGCCGCAGAAGATGCATTTGGTCATGTCGATGTCGTACCGCGTGGTGCGGCGGCTGCCGTCCTCACGCGGTTCGGCTTCGATCGTGATCGCCTGCGCCGGGCAGGTCGCCTCGCACAGCTTGCAGGCAATGCAGCGTTCCTCGCCATTGGGATAGCGGCGCAGCGCATGCTCGCCGCGGAAGCGGGGCGACAGCGGGTTCTTCTCGAAGGGATAGTTGATCGTCGCCTTGGGCTTGAAGAAATACTTCAAGGTCAGCCAATGCGCCTTCACGAACTCCCACAGGGTGAAGCTCTTGATGAGCTGTGCGACGCTCATGAGAAGTGTCCTGTGTACATGAGGTAACCGCTGACCAGGAACACCCAGAACAGCGAGACGGGGAGGAAGACCTTCCAGCCCAGGCGCATCAGCTGGTCATAGCGATAGCGCGGGACCGTGGCCTTGACCCACGAGAACACGAAGAAGAAGAACAGGATCTTGGCAAACAGCCAGACCCAGCCTGGCACCAGATAGAGCACCGGCAGGTCCAGCGGCGGCAGGTAGCCACCCCAGAACAACACGGCGTTGAGCGCGCACATCAGCAGGACGTTGGCATATTCGCCCAGCCAGTAGAGCGCGAAGCTCATCGAGCTGTATTCGGTCTGATAACCCGCGACCAATTCGCTTTCCGCTTCGGTCAGGTCGAACGGGGCGCGCTGGGTTTCGGCCATGCCCGAAATCAGGAACATCACCCACATCGGGAACAGCAGCGGATTGGCGACGAAGCCGTTGATCAGGCCGAACACGTGCCCCTTCTGCGCCATGACGATGCCGTTCATGTTGAACGTGCCGGCCCACAGCACCACGCAGATCAGGATGAACCCGATCGACACTTCGTAGGAGATCATCTGCGCCGAAGCGCGCATCGCCGAGAAGAACGGGTACTTCGAATTCGACGACCAGCCCGCGATCACCGTGCCGTAAACCCCCAGCGACGAGATCGCGAGGACATAGAGCAACCCGACATTGATATCGGCCAGGATCGCGCCCGAATTGAACGGGATCACCGCCCAGGCCATCAAGGCGACGGTAAAAGTGATGATCGGCGCCAGCAGGAACAGCGCCTTGTTCGACGCGCTGGGGATGATGGTTTCCTGCAGGAACACCTTCAGCCCGTCCGCGAACGACTGCAGCAGCCCGAGCGGCCCGACTACGTTCGGCCCGCGCCGCAGCGCCATCGCCGCCCAGATCTTGCGGTCGGCATAGATGATCATCGCCACGCTGAGCATCAGCGGCAGCGCGATCAGCAGGATGCCGAGGATGGTCGAAGTGAACCACGCCCATTCATAGGGCATCCATTGTTGGAAAAACTGGGTCACAACACCTTACCCCCGTTCGTGGCGAGGGACGACGAGAACCCACACCCCGCGGGGACGGGTCGGACAAAGGCAACAAACAAACCACGCG
>CAZOSI010000326.1:0-213 GCA_964582485.1 uncultured Novosphingobium sp. | reverse complement strand
GTCGAGACACCAAGCGCGGCGGGGACGTGTCTCGACTTCGCTCGACACGAACGGCTGTGGTGTGTGTTCAGAGATGTGAGGCGCATCACTCCGCCGCCTCCGCAAAGCTTTCGCCGTGGAGCAGTTCTGCCGAACAGCGCTGCATCGTCTCGCTGGCGCGGGCGATCGGGTTGGTGAGGTAGAAGTCCTTGATCGGGTAGCCCTCGATCACGC
>CAZOSI010000325.1:0-2258 GCA_964582485.1 uncultured Novosphingobium sp. | reverse complement strand
TCATGGTGACAGCAACTTTTGGGGCCTTGGCTAAACGAGCGGAACGACACCAGTGGTCGGCATCGCTATCGCACCCTCCAGAAAAGCTCAGATTGGTGAACATCTTCAAATATTTGTTGCACATGTCCACCAAAGATCCCGCCCTGAACGCGGCGGTCTTGGGTGGCCTGGATCTGGCCAAAGAGATGCAATCAAGGAAATTGATGCGAAATCTGGGTGGACTGTTTTCGATTTCCCAGCAGGAACTAGCCGAAGTTGAGCGGCTTGATCAAAACCGGTTGGCCTTCCCGGTTGCTCACCAAGCATTTAACTATGCGAACCTCAGAATCATGCTGGATTCGCGGTTGGTGGAAAGTTTCTCCACATGATAACAAAAATCGCATCATACCAACGCGAACTTACGCAAATTTAGTTGCGACTCGATGTCCGTAAATGAATGTTTGGAAAGCAGCGGCAATTCGGGGATCAATGCATCAACTACGTCAGTTGAATAGTCGATCATATTGCCGTCAAGAGTGCAGGCATCGATACCAAACAGAATCCAGTCCCCCCAAAGCATGTTGGAAGTCTGTTCCATGTCTTTCAGCTCGATCAAACTCGCAGCGATCCTCAGCTTCGCGTAGTTTGCGGCCTGTATCGGTTCATTGAATCCCCAAACGACGTGACAGCTTGTTTCGTCATCCCGGTGGAAATTGTCCGTCACAATTACTGACGGGCCTTCGATGCCTCGGCCAGCCAGTTGCTGTCTAGCAAGCACAGCCATGTGCATCCAATTGGCTGAGATTGTGCCGAAAAAGCTCTGGAGTTCATACCCGCGATGTACAAATCTGCCGGTTGAAACGAAATGCGACTTCGGGTCGCAAAAACGAAACTTGAAATCGCTGTATCCGGACGCAGCAGGAACCGCAAAGCGGTTCTTGTAGCTCGTCACGGCCGGATTTTCGCCCTTTGCCATTTCGACAACATGATCGATAGCCAGTCTGATCTGGTCAACAGTATCAAGCGGCGTACAAGCGCGCAGCGCATCGACAACACGTTGCATGTCACCATCGAAGTGCACAAAACAGCGCTCTTCAAGGCGTTCTACACTTAAGATCGCAGATCGCTCTCGAAGGGCTAGCCCAACAGGAATGTCAAAATTTGGCTCATTCATCGAGCGATTACTCAATACAAACGCATCTTTGCCAACCGCATTGCCCAACGCTTGCGAAAAGCGTCAGTCCGAGCTCACTGATTGCAGCCATGCCCGGTTCCCGCCGGGGACACCCGGGTCCAGCCTCTTCACATTCATGCGTTGAGAGGCCATCTATCACTCTGCAACATGATCGAAACCGACCCTTCCCGTCAGCGCGTGCTGCTGGTTACCGGCCTGCTTGGTGCGGGCAAAAGCACCGCGTTGAAAGTGTTGGAGGATCTGGGTTGGGAAACGATCGACAATTTCCCGATCCGTCTGCTCGGTCGGTTGATCGACAGTCCGGATGCCGCCGCAGGAGACCTGCGCGCACCGCTGGCGATCGGGTTCGATTCGCGCACCCGTGGCTTCGATCCGGCCAAGGTGATCGATCGGGTCAAGAAACTGGCCGATCGCCCCGACCTTGAACTGACCACGTTGTTTCTCGATTGCTCGGGCCAGGAACTGGAGCGGCGTTACAACGAAACCCGCCGCCGCCACCCCATGGCGCAAGACCTGCCCGCTGCGAACGGAATCGCGGCGGAGCGTGAATTGATGGAACCGCTGCGGCGCTGGGCCGACATGGTGATCTCAACCAGCGGCTTTACCAGCAACGATTTGCAGCAGGCGATCCGCGATCGCTTTGCCGGGTCGGAATCGAGCGGAACCACTGTCAGCATCACCAGTTTTGGCTTTTCGCGCGGTACGCCTCCGCTCGCCGATCTGGTCTTCGACATGCGGTTTCTCGACAACCCGCACTGGGATGAAACACTGCGCCCGCAGACGGGATGCGATCCGGACGTGGCCGACCATATCCGCAAGGATCCCGCTTATGAGGAAGCCTTTAAGCGGATCCGGGACCTGATCCTGCTATTGCTGCCGCGCTATGCGGCGCAGGGAAAGGCCTATGTCAATATTGCGTTCGGCTGCACCGGGGGGCGGCACCGCTCGGTCTTCACCGCCGAGCAGATGGCCGAGGCCCTGCGCGCGGCGGGCTATTCGCCCAGCGTGCTTCACCGCAACCTGTCCGCCCGTGCGGCCGATCTGGTGGAAGACCCATCCGGGAACCTGCGCGGCGCCGCGGCAC
>CAZOSI010000324.1:0-2259 GCA_964582485.1 uncultured Novosphingobium sp. | reverse complement strand
GGCGTGAAGAAGTTCGGCGGTCAGGAAGTGATCGGCGGCAACATCATCATCCGCCAGCGCGGAACCAAGGTGTACCCGGGTGCCAATGTCGGCATCGGCAAGGACCACACCCTGTTTGCGCTGACCGAAGGCCGCGTGCGATTCCACGATGGCAAGCTTGGCCGCAAGTACGTGTCGGTCGACATGGCACAGGCAGCCGAATAACGGACAGCCGATAACGGGCTGTCCCTGATGGGATGGCCCTGCCGGTCTTTGAACCGGTCGAATGAGGGAGAGGGCCACAGCCCATCTCCCTTTTTTCGTCTCTCCCTCAGCACGGCTTTCACGGGGCGCCCCGATCGGGGGGCATCCGGACGCAAGCCGTAATGGCGATGTCACACGCTGCCGCTATACAGCGGACGTGGGGCGAATGACGGGAGTTTCGATATGTTCATTCGCAGCGAAAGACTGTTTCTGCGGCCCGGGTGGCCCGAGGACTGGCAAGAGTTGTTGGAGCGGATCGCCGACGAAGCGGTGGTCAAGAACCTGGCCTCGGCACCGTGGCCCTATACCGATGCTGATGCGCGACATTTCGCCGGCAAGGCACAAGACAAGCACCTGCCGCACTTCTTTGTGACGCTGCCGACGAGCAGCGAGCCCGCGAAGCTGATCGGCTGCGTTGGCCTGGGCGAAACCGATGGTGAGGTTGAGCTGGGCTATTGGTTCGCCCGCGAGTACTGGGGCAAGGGCTATGCGACCGAGGCCGCACGCGCGGTGCTGCGCCTGGCGAAGGTTCTGGGTCACCGCGAACTGGTTGCGGGCCACTTCATCGACAATCCCGCATCGGGCGCGGTGCTGCGCAAGGCCGGCTTCGTGCCTACAGGAAAGCTACGCCACCGCTTTAGCCTCTCACGCGGGTATGAGGCGCAATCGGTTGAGCACCGGATCGTGCTGGGTGAGCCGAGTGATTGTGACGGCGGCGGGGATGAAGCCGCGCCGATGCGAGCTGCTTGATCCTCCCCGAAACGGGGAGGGGGAGGATTTACGCCATCACCGCGTCGGCAAACTCACTTGTCGCCTTGCCGATCAGCGCGCGGTCGTCGTGGTTCCAGGGGTGGAAGCCGGGCATGAAATAGGCAAACCAGGCCGGCACGATCTTGCGCACCACGCCGGGGGTGCCGACCAGGTACCAGAACAGCCGGGCCTTGACCTTCCAGCCCTTGAGTCCGTCCTGGGCAAGCAGGTCGAGCGTGTCGCGCCAGCGGTTGGCAAAAAATTTGACCGTGATGATCATCATCATCATCGATTTGAGCTTCCAGCGCCGCCACTTGGTCCAGTCACGCGTGGCATGAAGGAACGTGTCGTAAGCAACACCCTTGTGCTCGATCTCTTCCATTGCATGCCAGCGCCACATTGCCGCGGTTTCAGGCTCGGCATCCTTGAAGTGTTTGGGGTTGGCGAGGAACTCGTGCGCCATGATCGCTGTGAAGTGCTCCAGCGCAATGGTCGCCGCCAGATTCACGATGGCCGGACGTTGCTTGATCAGGACCATCAGCTCTTCAACGCGGCCATCGATCTTGTCCATATCATAGCCAGCGTCAGCTGCTGCCTTGTTGAACACCACGTGCTCGCGCGTGTGGTTGATCTCTTGCTTTACGAAGGCGCGGATCTCGGCCTCGAGTTTGGGCGGAGTGCCCTCGCGAAACGCCTTGACCGATTCGATGAACATCGCCTCGCCGCGCGGGAAAGTTGCGGACAGGGCATTGTGCCAGGTCGATCCGATCGGATCGCCGCCCAGCCACCAGCGGCTCGGCTTGCTATCACGGCCAAAGCGCTCGTCGCGGACGATGATCTCAAGATCGGCGGGGGTCGGAACCTGCTTGCCGATGGGCGCGGCGGGTTCTACGTCGAGGGGGAATTTGGTGGGGGCGTTCATGGGCCCCGATATAGGGCAACTTACATTGATGTCAATAAGGAAGCGTCTAACCCAGGAAGAGAGCCGCACTGTCGCGCTCGAAGCCGCGCGCGCACTGCTGATCGAGCTTGGTCCGCAGGCGGTGACTCTGAAGGCCGTGGCCTCGCGAATCGGCCGGACCCACGCCAACCTGCTGCACCATTTCGGCTCGGCCGCAGGCCTCCAAAAAGAGCTTTCCCGGCACCTGGCGGTGACGATCTGCGCGACGATTGAGGATGCGGTGCTGGCCAGCCGTGCAGGCGAGGGGAGCCCGCGCGATGTGGTCGACCTGACGTTCGATGCCTTTGACAAGGAAGGCGGCGGGG
>CAZOSI010000323.1:0-2261 GCA_964582485.1 uncultured Novosphingobium sp. | reverse complement strand
GGCCGATTTCCTGCAAGACGGCATGGATGTCGTGCTCGAACTTTGGGACGAGCGCCCGGTCAGCGTTGAACTGCCCGCCCAGATCGAAGCCACGATCGTCGAAGCCGACGCGGTGGTGAAGGGCCAGACCGCCTCGTCCAGCTACAAGCCTGCAATCCTAGACAATGGCGTGCGGGTGATGGTCCCGCCGCACATCTCGAGCGGCACCCGGATCGTGGTCGACGTCTACGAACGCACTTACGTCGGCAAGGCGGACTGAGCACATCATGGCAGTAATTTCCGGCTTGATGCGGGTGATGGAAAAGGCCGCTCGCAAGGCGGGTGGTCGCTTGCGCCGCGATTTCGGCGAAATCGAGCACTTGCAGGTTTCAAAGAAAGGTCCCGCGGACTTTGTCTCCAAGGCCGATCAGCACGCAGAGCGCACCCTGTGGGACGAATTGCGCGTCGCCCGGCCGGACTGGGGCTTTGTACTGGAAGAGGGCGGGGTGATCGAAGGCGATCCGACCAAGCCGCGTTTCATTATCGACCCGCTCGATGGGACCAGTAATTTCCTTCACGGAATTCCGCACTTCGCTATTTCAATCGCGGTGCAAGAGCCCAAGCTGGATGGCTCGGGGTGGGGCGAAGTCACTGCGGCGCTGGTCTATCAGCCGATTACTGACGAAAGCTTCTGGGCTGAAAAGACCCGTGGTACCTGGCTCCAGGATCGGCGTCTCAGGGTTTCGGGGCGGCGGCACCTTGATGAAAGTCTGATTGCCACCGGCATGCCGTTTGCAGGCCGCGGCGATAGTGCAGAATGGAGCCGCATCTACGCGGCATTGGCTCCGCAGGTTGCCGGTATCCGCCGGTTCGGCGCAGCTTCGCTGGACCTGGCCTGGGTCGCAGCCGGACGTTTTGATGCGTTCTGGGAGAGCGGACTTTCGCCGTGGGATACGGCCGCTGGCTGCTTGCTGGTCCGCGAGGCCGGCGGCTTTGTTACTGACTGGCGCGGGATTTCGCACCCGGTCTGCGACAGCCAGGTCCTGGCCGCAAACGATTCGCTGCATTCGCGTCTGCACAAGACGATTGCCGGGGCGCTTAAGGCCTGAGCGGATTTATTCGTTGCTAACGCCCGGGAAAGACCGGCCGTTAGCCGGTTCTTAAGCATGTTTGGCAATATGTGCTGTTCGAGCTGCAAAGCTGCGGAGGTGCACCCATGCCGATCGCGATCCTTGAACACGGACTTGGCCCGATTTTGCTGGCCGTTAGCGCGCCGCAGCCAGTGGCAGAACAGTCGATTGCAATCGCCGCGCCAGAAGGACGATTCGATTTGGCCCGCGTTTCCTATCGGGCAGGATTGGGGCCAGGCTTCGCGCGGCCAGTGCGGCGATCGGTCCGGTTCCCGGCCGAACTTCCCAGTGTCCAAGCCGAGGAAGTTGCCCCGCCGGCTTTCGTCTGGTCGCCAAGCGCCTCTTCGATCCTGCGGATCGATCCAACCAAAGTGCGCTACCGCCTGCTTTTCTAGCGTGGTTGTGCCGGGATCGTTCGATCCTGCCTTGCCGCACTGGCAAAGCCCGGCTAAGCGCTCACCCGCACGCGCAGGCCCCTGTGGCGGAATGGTAGACGCGAACGACTCAAAATCGTTTGTAGCAATACGTGCCCGTTCGAGTCGGGCCAGGGGCACCAGCGCGGAAGCGGGCTTCCTGTTGGGACTGCGACCAAGCGCGATGGGTCGGGGGAATGCCGGCTGAGGTTGGTTGTTTCGATCGGTCCGAATTGAATGGCTTCAGCGACAATAGGGTGAGTGCCTTGCACTTGCGACGCTGCGAACTCCGGCCGACGATGTTCGCCGCCAGGTAGATCGGGGGAGGCAGCTCAAGGCTTCTGACCTAAAACCCGAACAGCGGCCACGCCGAGTTGTTCGAACCGGGCAATTTCGCCTGCCAGGCCAGGGCATGTTCCTAGTCATCATTGGCATTATTGCTGCCGGAACGATGGCGTGAGGCTTCGATGGCGTTGCTGAGGCGGCTGGTATCAGGGCGGCCTGAATTGGCTGGGTCATCGCCGCCGTTGTCTGATTCTCTTCCATCCGTCTGATCCCGATTACCCTTGGGCTTGGCGAGGCTTTGGCGAGTGATCTTGCCGTCCGCACGAGCAGAGAGACCAGGAGGAGGAAGAAAGGCAGGTCCCTGCGGATTGGCCTTCGGCATGCTGCTGCGCGCAACCGTGGCGCCGCCTCCGCCGCCATCGGCAAAGCCGCCGTCCGAGTCCTCGCCGAAACC
>CAZOSI010000322.1:0-2262 GCA_964582485.1 uncultured Novosphingobium sp. | reverse complement strand
AGCCCGGTGAGTAGCCCGTCAACTTGATGGAGGGCCAGATTTAGCCGCGTTGTCCACTCTGCGATCCGCTTCGTGTCCGGTAGTTTGCCGCTAAGCGTTGCCACTAGCCGGGTTCTGACGTGTCCCTCGATTAAAAGAGCAGCTTTAGGTTGCAGCAGATTCAGCCACGACTGCAGCTCGTCGAGATGACTCTGAACGGTCAGCGCCAGATCCAGCAGCCGGTTGATGGCCGCGGACTCGATGCGCTGCGCCATTGCGATCAGAGCATTGATGTCCGACTGGACCTGCATTGCGAATCTTCGCAATGACTGCAGCGCAGGCGACTTGATCACTGCCTTCATCAACTCGGCCTCGGCCGCGGCCTTGGCGGAGTTCGCATAGGCGAGCAGCGCATCGCGGAGCGGATCGAGGATCAGCCTTCGAGCATCGAGATTGCCCAGAACGGCCTGAACGGTCCGAACCTGCTCGATAACCTTCTTCACAGCCTCCGGCACTAGAAGTTCGGGTCTCTCTGTGATAGCCCTCACTTCATCCGACAGAGCCCCAAGATCCTTGCCAACAGCTGTGGCCGCCGCCACGATGCTGGAGGCACTGGCCACTGAAGCGTTGGCTGTCTCGGCTAATGCCACCACTTTGGCGCGAAGACTCGTGATCCGATCCTTCAGCCTGTCCTCGGCTTCCGATCCGGACAGCCCCGACAGTTCGGTCCGTACCTTGTCAAGGGCGCTGATAACCACCGGGCTTGCCCGTCGCACCGCTGCTTCCGCATAGTCGTAAAGGGCCGTGCGTTCGATCGTCGGTATGCGAGTGCCGGAGGCATTCAGCGCGATGCCGAGTACGTCCACGATCTTCACCATGCCTAGCAGCTTGGCATCGCCCACGAAGGCGCTAAAGAGCTCACGCGGGTCCATGTTTCCGAGGTGAGCATTGGCCGATGCGTCAGGCGCGTTGGAGAGTGTGGCGGCCGCAGTAGAGGCCGGCACGACAAGCGATCCGAGTGGTGTCGCAGCGATCGCGGTGGTAGTGTCGAGCCTCACCACAACCGCCGGGTTGCCCCCCACCGGCCCGCGCAGCGCGGAAAGCCACACAAACGCCGTGCTCGGGCTCGCGAAGCCACCGGAGCGCGAAGTGTCGCCGCCGAAGTCGAGGCGAGGTGTGCGGTCTACAAAGCGGGCGTAGATCTGGCCCGCATTGCTGCGCGCTGAGTCGGAAGGGTCGCCCTTCAGACCAAAGCGGGCGTAGACCCCGTCGTACTGGATCAGCCAGGGGAACTTCTTCACCTGGCGATCAGCGGCTTGCGCGTCCTCGCCGCTAAGCATCGCGACCGAACTCAGCTCGATCCGCGCTCGGCGCCGGGTGGGATAGAACGGCGGTTGCTGCTGTGCGAGCAACAAGGGCGTCATTCCAAGCGCGGCAGCTGGTGGCGTGCCTTCGTCGTAGACGGACGTCTCCAGTCGAGCCTGCGCGCCTAGAAGTATCGTGCAGGTCTCGAACGAGGTGTTGTCGCTCGACTGCCCGGCGATATAGGGCGTCTTAGCAGCAGTGACGTGCGCGAATCCGCGCGTGACTGTTCCCGGGACAGGCCATTTCCCCACGTTGGCCTGCAGTGCATCACGCGTGAGATTGCGCCAATGTCGGAATACCGTTTCGAGATTCTTCTCGTCATTGCTCGTGTGGTTGTCGACGAAGATGAGTGGCGCTCGATAGCGGACCTGGGCATCCCGGTCGAAGAACTCGAACTCGATGAGTTGCCCGCGCAAGTTCGCAGGCCAAAAGGCAGACTGTCCCAGAACGCAGGGATCACCCTTCGTCGTCGGATCCATGAGATCCGGTGTGGTGAAGGCCTCCATCGAGATGGATCCGTGACCCCAGAGCCGATTGTCAAAGGGTTGCCCCGCCGTAGGAAACCGGCGCGTGAAGGCGGGAACGTGAATGAAAAAGCGCTGCACCAGCCGGGCCACCATGCGGGCGGGCCCGTTCTTCGACGGCTCGGAACAGAACCGGCGCTCGGTGAGTTTGATGAGAACGGCCGGATGCCCAAGAGGAAACAGAAAGCCTTCGTATTGCCCGAGGAATCCAAGGCCAAGCGCGGCACCCAGCGACCCGAGAGCCGGAAAGCAGCCAGCGCATGACATTGCCGCGACTAGCGCACCAAAGCTGCTTGTTTTGTCCAGTACACGCGTGATCTTCATACTTTTCCTCAAGTTGCGAAATAGTTTCTTCGGCGCCTAACACCTGAATTAAGCCGCGCCGCGAAGCGGC
>CAZOSI010000321.1:0-2282 GCA_964582485.1 uncultured Novosphingobium sp. | reverse complement strand
CCGCCAAATTGCGTGCCGACCAGCGCGAACAAAGCCGAGTTCTGCGAAATCGCGAACAACTGCCCGTTGCACATCGCCGTGCCGCGCGGGTTGAAGTTCCAACCGCCCTGCAAAATCTGGCCCAGATAAATTCCCGACATTGAACACTCCCCTAAAAAAGCCGGCTCAGGATCGGGGCACCCACCCGGTCCAAACTGACGACAAATAGCATTTGCACGAACGCGTGCAGCGGAGCGACCCAGATTGAACCTATTCGCAAGTTGCAATCAGTCAATTACATTCGCGCGACAAGATCGAATTAATTGGCCTCCAATTGGCCCTGGTCCTGCAATGCCGCTAGGTGCGCACGCACGGGCTCAAGCCAGTGCTTCGCAGCGGCCACGATTTCAGGTCCTGCCGCAGCACGCTTGCGGGCAGTGTCGTCATTAAAGGTCTGTCCGGGATTCTTGGCATCGCGGGATCCCGCCTGCTCCATCAACGAGCGCTCCGATTCGCTGAGGGCGAGACCGAAATGCACCGCGACACGGCCCGGCAATGCAGCCCGTACCTGCGGATAATCGAGCACCAGCCCGCCGCCCAGATGCCAATGATCGGCAACTGCCGATCCCAGCCGCGCCAGCAGGAATGAGGCGAAATTGTCGAGGTCCAAAGCCGGCAACTCGCTCAGCCCAAAATAGCCGGGCGGGATCACCGATGGGATAATGTGATGGCTTGGCATTTCGCGCAGTGAAACCAGCACTTCGGCTGGATCGCGGTGCAGGTAGACCCAGTTCGCCTCTGGCAGGGCCTGGCGCAGCAGCGGCAAAAACAAGGTGTGCCACACCTCCATCTTGATGAAGTGCCCAGTGCCCCCTTGAATGCGGAGCCGGCCCAATGCCGCAACAATCGCGCGAATCGCTGCGATTGCCTGATCGAGGCTGGCCCCCGATTCGGCGCTCCACCGCAGGACGGCGTCGAGCGGTTCGGGCTCTGACGAGACGGTGTGACCCGGCACCGCGGCCAGCATCTGCGCAGCCAGGGTCGAACCACAACGCGACATATGGAAAACCAACCCATGCAGCGGCAGGCTCTGGTGGTTCTCCGCCCCCGCGATCAGTGCTGGCAGGCCAGTGCGGATCCGAAGCAGCCAGTTGAGCGGTAGCGCCCCGGCGCGGCGGACCTCATCTTCGAAAAACGGCTGGCTGAGCGGCCGGGTTCCGAACCACAGCCAGTCAAAGGCTGGCCCATCAGGCGTGAAGACCGAACGGGTCGGCAACCAGCCGGACGGGGGCCAGTCCAGCATTTCCAGCGGCGCCGGGCCGAACCGGCCCATCCCCAATGGATCGGGCCGCAGTACTGCACGCAGGCTGGCTTCCGGCACTGTCAGCCCATGTTGGTCCGCGATGGCCTGCGCTGCGGAAATGAACCGGTCCACTTCGATCTCTGCACCCAGCCGGTCCTGCACTTCGGGATTCCGCAAGATCAAGCCGACCAGCGGATGCAGGTCAGCTGGCAAGCTGAACGCCGCAATCGCTTCCATGCCCACTTGTTGCACCCACAATCTCCGTCAGACAGCGGCTCAGGATAAACATCAGCGGCGATAAGTCGAGCGCGGGCGGGTTGGTAATTTTTTCGGCCAGACTCTCCTTGACGGAGCATGAACCCACACCCATATGCGCCTCGCTGGCACTCTTGCTATGAGAGTGCCAAGACAACTCAACCGTCATGTAGAGAGGTATATCCACATGAGCTTTCGTCCGTTGCACGATCGTGTGCTTGTCCGCCGCGTAGAGGCTGAAGAAAAGACTGCTGGCGGGATCATCATCCCCGACAGCGCCAAGGAAAAGCCGGCTGAAGGCATCGTTGTTGCCGCTGGTCCGGGCACCCGCGAAGATGGCGCTTTCGTCGCTCTCGACGTCAAGGCTGGCGACAAGGTGCTGTTCGGCAAGTGGTCGGGCACCGAAGTCAAGATCGACGGCGAAGACCTGATCATCATGAAGGAAAGCGACATCCTCGGCATCATCGGCTGAGGCCTTAGTTTTTCTTTCGTCTGGACAGTGGTCCAGGCGGTCCAAGCATTGCACGCAACTCAATTTGAAAGGTAAGCATCATGTCAGCCAAGGACGTGAAATTCGGCCGCGACGCGCGTGAGCGCATTCTCGCCGGTGTCGATATCCTCGCCAACGCCGTCAAGGTTACTCTGGGGCCCAAGGGCCGCAACGTGGTGATCGACAAGAGCTTCGGCGCTCCGCGCATCACCAAGGACGGCGTCACCGTCGCCAAGGAAATCGAACTCAAGGACA
>CAZOSI010000320.1:0-2306 GCA_964582485.1 uncultured Novosphingobium sp. | reverse complement strand
GAGTGGCAGTTCCTTGCCCAACTAACGGCAGAAACCGGCTGCTATCTGCTGCTCGATGTCAACAACGTCTATGTCAGCAGCGTCAATCACGGCTTTGATCCTCACGAATTTCTCGGCGGGATTCCTGCCGACCGGGTGCGACAGATACACCTCGCCGGGCATAGCAGTGGCCCAGAAGGGATGCTGATTGACACCCACGATGCGCCGGTTTGCGAGGCCGTGTGGCAGCTCTACAGCGCGGCCACAGAGCGGTTCGGAACCTGTGCCACAATGATTGAGCGCGACGATGCGATTCCACCGCTGCATGAACTGCTGGATGAACTCGATCTGGCGCGGGATATGGCAGCCAGCCGGAGCCTCGCCGCATGAGCCTGCTCGCCCTTCAGACTGAATTCCACCGCGAGATCATCGCCGATGACGATGGCATGGCACCAAGCTCAACCGGTATGGCGATCTACCGCGATGCCTATCGCGGCCGCCTGCTGGCTGCGCTGGAAACCAGCTTCGAGCGCACCCGGCGCTGGACTGGCGAGGATACCTTCACCGCAGCAGCCTGCCACTACATCCTCACCCATCCGCCAGTGAGTTGGACGCTTGACGCCTATGGCGCGAACTTTCCGGACCTGCTCGCAGCTCTGTTTGCCGACGATCCCGAGGTTGCCGAACTGGCCTGGCTGGAATGGCAAATGAGCCAGGCCTTTGCGGCCAAGGAAGCACCGCAATTCGATCCAGCGGCACTTGCGGCTGCCGGGTATAGCGAGACGGACTGGGAGTGGATGCGCGTCCAAATGGCCGCCGGGTTCGCGACACGCACGGTGGCGACCAACTGTACCGATCTGTGGGAGGCGCTCGCCGACGAGGCCGGAGAAGGGTTTGTTGTGGAGCGCGGCCAACATGCGGCAATATTGGTTTGGCGCACCGAGCTATCGCCGCATTACCGGATCGTTCTCGCCGACGAACACCGGGCACTGCTAAGATTGGCGAACGGCGAGGCACTTGGCGCTATCGCGTCGGACGCCGACCCCATCGTGCTTGGCGAATGGATGAAGCAGTGGTTCCTTGAAGGCGTGTTTTCCCACGCGTCCTGTGTGGTTCAAAGATAGATCAGTTGACTGGTCGGCGAAAACCGCAATCACCACGCTTGATGGCCTAAGATGCCGTGCCCGACCTATCCTGGTAATGATTGCCGGATCCATTCTACAATTGCATCGGATCTGACTCGCCGACAGCATTTGCCTGGGCCTGACGTCGTATGTTTTGCGACTAAGACTTATGTGACATTCGCCGTTCAGTGGTTCGAAATTTTCACCACCTGACCCAAAATTTTTAAGTCGAGGTCAGGCGGCATCCGAATTCAGCCACCCAGTAATGGCGGCTGAAACCTCATCCGCAGCGAGCTTGGTCGCCTTGTCGATGTGGACATAGCGCTGTGTAACACCGCGCGAAGCGTGGCCAAGCAACGCGCAGATCGTAAGCTCGGAATAGCCAAGCTCGCCTGCCATGCTGGCAAACGTGTGGCGAAGCGCATGAGGCATAATTCCCTCAATTCCGGCTGTCGAACAGACCCGCTGCAGGACCCGCGGCACGCCGACAAAATGCCCATCACCGAAGTCTCCCGGAAATACATATGAGCATCCAGCCCGCTTCGGCTGGGCATTGATGAGTGCAATGGCTGCGCTTCCGATGGCGCGCACCTGTGGTCCGGACTTGGTGTTGGAGAAGCGCACGCAGCCTTCTTTCGTACCGATCCAGGTCCACTCCAGTCCAAGTGCTTCCAATCGCCGGAAGCCCGACAGCAGCATCAGCTTGATCGCCGCAATCGCAACCGGGCTTTCTGTCTCGTGCCGCCGCAACGCTTTGCCAAAGCGTTTGAGTTCATCAATGGACAGTCTTCGCTCGCGCTTCACATCGACCGATATTTTCCGAATACCGCGCGCAGGATTGACCTCGATGATGCCCCATCTGGCTGCCTGCTCGAAGATCGTGTGGAGCATGCCAATAGTCCGTCCGGCTACTCCGGCACCGCCACTCGTCACGCCGCCGCGCCCTTTGCGATCGCGGGCCGTCTTTCCTGCCTTGATGTCAGCCTGGAAGCGCTCAAGATCCGCAATACTGAGTCCACGCACCGACCTGTTGCCCAGCAGCGGTTTGACGTGCTGGTCGATCCGGCTGCGATCGAGCGCTAGCGTTGTTGACGCAACCGGTTTGCGCCTGCGTCCAAGTAGACGTCCAGCTTCGGCTTCCTTCAGATACCACTCGCAGACCTCCCTTACCGTTGCCGAGGTGCGCATGTTCTGGCGATCGCT
>CAZOSI010000319.1:0-2378 GCA_964582485.1 uncultured Novosphingobium sp. | reverse complement strand
TTGCGCATGATCTGGTATTCCTTGTCGGTCAGCGTCAGCGCCGGGGCGACGGTGATCGAATCCCCGGTGTGAACCCCCATCGGATCGACGTTCTCGATCGAGCAGATGATGATGCAGTTGTCGTTCCGGTCACGGACGACTTCCATCTCGTACTCTTTCCACCCCAGCAGGCTCTCTTCGATCAGCACTTCGGTGGTGGGCGAGGCATCGAGACCGGTGCGGACGATATGTTCGAACTCTGCCTTGTTGTAAGCCACGCCGCCGCCGGTCCCGCCCAGGGTAAAGCTGGGGCGGATGATTGCGGGCAGACCGGTCCGTTCGAGCACCGCAAAGGCCTCGTCAACATTGTGCGCCACGCCGCTGCGCGCGCTTTCCAGCCCGATCTTGTCCATCGCATCGCGGAACCGCAGCCGGTCCTCTGCCTTGTCGATCGCATCGGCATCGGCGCCGATCATCTTGACGCCGTACTTTTCCAGCGTGCCATCGTTGAACAGTGCCAGCGCGGTATTGAGCGCGGTCTGCCCGCCCATCGTCGGCAGGACGGCGTCGGGCCGCTCCTTCTCGATGATCCGGGCGACGATTTCGGGCGTGATCGGCTCGACGTAGGTCGCGTCGGCCATATCCGGATCGGTCATAATCGTGGCGGGGTTGGAGTTGACCAGGACCACCCGGTACCCCTCCTCCTTCAGCGCTTTGATCGCCTGGGTTCCGGAATAGTCGAACTCGCAAGCCTGTCCGATAACGATCGGACCGGCGCCAATGACGAGGATCGAGGAGATGTCAGTGCGTTTGGGCATTAATCGAGACTTCGCTATCAAAGCCCCTTCCCTTGTGGGAAGGGGTTGGGGATGGGTGTACGACGTGGCTGAGAAGCGCTTGACCGGCATCGCGCGGAAGCTGCGCCGTGACATGACTGATGCCGAACGGCGCCTGTGGACACACTTGCGCGCCAGCCAGCTTGAAGGGGTGAAATTCACCCGGCAATATCCGATTGGTGATTTCGTGGTCGATTTCGCTTGCCGCTCCGCCCGGCTGGCGATCGAACTCGACGGCGGACAGCATGCCGATAACTCCGCCGATGAAGAACGCACGCGGTTGATCGAGGCCCACGGCTACCGCGTCATCCGCTTCTGGAACAACGACGTGCTGCAGAACACCGATGGCGTGCTGACCATGATCCTTGAAAAATTGAAGATCGCCCGAAACGCTCTTTAAGCCCCTTCCCTTGAGGGGAAGCGAAGCTGGCGCGAAGCGCCAACGGGTTGGGGATGGGTGAACCACGCCCGAATGACAGCGCTGCCCCTTCACTGCCGAACCCCCATCCCCAACCCTTCCCCAGGGGGAAGGGAGCTGAGGAGGATCGAGGAGATTTCAGTGCGTTTGGGCATTAGTTTCCGCCGGCTTCGAGTCGCTTTGCGTCTTGTTCTTGGAGCATTTGAGATATGAATTTTGCCTTAGTTTCTTCCGAAACGTCTAATAACCAAAGCCATGTTTCCCAACTCATTCTCCCGGAGAAAGTAGATCCCTCAATGCTTGTTACAAAACAATTTACATGTACGACAGTTTCATATACGAGTTTTGCAAGCTCACTTGCTGTCAGCTGCGTTTCAATAAACCAAATTCCAGGCAAGTGATTTAACCAGCCAATAATTTTTTCAGATTTTCCTATTACGCTTTGTATTTGATCGGAATCATAGCCCGGCTGATTCACATTGACGACGAGCACTTTGATATTCTTCCTAATCGGAGCGTGCTTGTGATCACTCATGACTTTGCCTCGCTGCTGTTTGCGTCAAGCAATTTCATTGCAGTCTCTGCACCCACAATTTGGGAAAGATCTGGAATTGGCCCCCCGGCGCTGTCCCCGTAAATTCGCAAGGCCCTGTCCCGAAGTCGAAATTCTTCAGATTGAAACAGTTCCGGACGATCTTTATGCCGGAATGTCAGAAATAAAGTAGTAAATAACGGCAACATCCCCGCAATAAAAAAAGAAACCTGCATCCACGGCTCTTCAGAAATAAAACACAGTACGAACGATGGTACTGTTATAATTCCACACAACCAAAGGAGCGGGTTCAGGAAACTCTTGGTAGAAATGCTTCCTATTGCGTGACGTAACTCGCTGGCCATCTTGCTCATTTCAACATCCCCACAAACCGCTCAAACAGATAGAAACTATCCATCGGCCCCGGGCTCGCCTCTGGGTGATACTGCACCCCGAACGCCTTCTTGCCCTTGATCGCAATCCCGCAATTCGAACCGTCGAACAGCGAGACGTGTGTTTCCACCACGCCATCGGGCAGGCTGGCTCCATCCACCGCAAACCCGTGGTTCATCGAGGTGATCTCCACCACGCCGTCTTCCAGCCGCTTGACCGG
>CAZOSI010000318.1:0-2382 GCA_964582485.1 uncultured Novosphingobium sp. | reverse complement strand
CGAAGCCACTGTAAATTCGAACCTACCAACCGGCGAGATAGAGGTCTACGCCTGCGAGGCGACCGTGCTGAGCCGGGCCGAGGAACTGCCGCTGCCGGTGGCCGGAGAGCAGGAGTATCCCGAAGATGTGCGGCTGAAATACCGCTTCCTCGACCTGCGCCGCGAAACGCTGCACGCCAACATTGTCAAACGTACCCAGGTGATCCGCGAAACGCGGCGCCGGATGGAAGACATCGGCTTCAGCGAATATTCGACCCCGATCCTCACCGCCTCCAGCCCCGAAGGCGCGCGCGATTTTCTGGTTCCGAGCCGGATCCACGCGGGCAAGTTTTTCGCGCTGCCGCAAGCCCCGCAGCAGTACAAGCAGCTGCTGATGGTGGCGGGCTTTGATCGCTATTTTCAGATCGCCCCGTGCTTCCGCGACGAGGATCCGCGGGCCGACCGACTGCCGGGCGAGTTCTACCAGCTCGACCTGGAAATGAGCTTCGTTACTCAGGAAGAAGTCTGGGACACGATGGAACCGGTTATGGCAGGGGTGTTCGAAGCCTTTGCCGAAGGTAAAACCGTGACCAAGGCGGGCGAATTCCCGCGCATTCCCTACTCGCAGGCGATGCTGGATTACGGCACCGACAAGCCGGACCTGCGCAACCCGCTGATCATCCGCGACGTGACCAGCGAATTCGCGGCGTCCGGGTTTGGTCTGTTCGAAAAGATCGTCGGTTCAGGCGGGGTCGTCCGTCTGATCCCGGCGCCGAACACCGCGGACAAGAGCCGCAAGTTTTTTGATGACATGAACGAATGGGCCCGCAGCGAAGGCCACGCTGGACTTGGTTATGCCACCCGCAAGGCCGGCGTGTTCGGGGGCCCGATCGCCAAGAATCATGGCGAAGACAAGATGGCCGCGCTGTGGGATAGCCTTGGTCTTGGTCCCGATGATGGCGCGTTCTTTGCCGCAGGCAACGGGGCACAGGCCGCAAAGCTGGCCGGGCAGGCCCGCAACCGGACCGGCGAACAGCTTGAACTGATCGACACTAATGCCTTCAAGTTCTGCTGGATCATCGACTTCCCGTTCTATGAATGGGACGAAGACAGCAAGAAGCTCGATTTCGCGCACAACCCGTTCTCGATGCCGCAAGGCGGAATGGAAGCGTTGCAGACGCAAGATCCGCTGACAATCAAGGCATACCAGTACGACATGGTCTGCAATGGCTATGAACTGGCGTCGGGCTCGATCCGAAACCAGCACCCGGATCTGATGGTTAAGGCTTTCGAACTTGTCGGGCTGAGCCAGGGCGATGTCGAAGAGCGGTTCGGCGGAATGTACCGCGCGTTCCAATACGGTGCGCCGCCGCACGGCGGGATGGCCGCCGGCGTGGACCGCATGGTCATGCTGCTGTGCGGAGTGCAGAACTTGCGTGAAATCACCCTGTTTCCGATGAACCAGCGCGCCGAAGACCTGTTGATGGGAGCGCCATCGGCCCCCGAACCGAAGGCGCTGCGCGAACTGCACATCCGGGTGATCGAACCGGCGAAGGGGTAATTCCTTCGCCGGGTTGATTTCCTAACAGGTGGTGCGGGTGCGTTTGGCGATGACTTTCATCGATTGCGCGGCTGGCGCATCGGGGCCCGTGAATTTGAAATCGACATTCCATGAAACCGCGCCGTCGCTGTATTGGCCGCTTGACTGGAAGGTGACCTGACGTTCGCCCATTGAGCAGCGCATTTCGAGATCGAGCGAACCGGCACCGCCAGATCGTGAGGTGCAATCGCCAACTTCCGCAATTGAATTCATCGCATCGCGCATGTCAGTGGCGAGCTGATTCGATTCGCCCGCTTTGATGCAAGACGGGTTCTTGGTACTTTCGACCAGCTTCCCAGTGCTGTCAAAGGCCTGCATTTCTCCTTCCCACCAGCCTGGCGAAAAGGCCGTTGTGAAAGATTCCGCCCAAACCGAGATGTCCTTTTTGGCCTGGGCATTGCGTTCCTGGGTGGATGCGGCCGAGGGAAGCAGGGCAAGCGCGGTGCAGGCAGCGGCAGCCAAGGCGATTCGGGTCGTGAACATGCAGATTCCTTATTGAAGTATTTTGAGCAAAATGCTGTTGGCGAGGGCTTAAGCAGCATTGGCGTTATGTGCAAACGGTGCACCCTCTTGCCAGCGCGCGCGGGCTTCTCTAGGGCGAAGTCCAATTGAGTTTAATCTGCCGTTCACGAAGGGACATACCATGAGCGACACCGCCGATCGGGTTAAGAAGATCGTTGTCGAGCACCTCGGGGTCGAGGCTGACAAGGTTACCGAAGATGCCAGCTTTATTGATGATCTTGGCGCTGACTCGCTCGACATTGTCGAGCTGGTAATGGCGTTCGAAGAAGAATTTGGCGTCG
>CAZOSI010000317.1:0-2395 GCA_964582485.1 uncultured Novosphingobium sp. | reverse complement strand
TCGGGACCCGGCTCGATGACCTGCCGATGAGCTATCAACGCTATCTGACCAATTCACTGCGCCGCGATCTGGGGTTTGATGCGGTGCCGGTGCGGCTGATGCTGCGCAGCCCGAAGAATCCGTTCCGCCAGTGATTGAGGCGGCGCTGCGAGGTGTCGATGCCGCGCCAACCGATCAGGCTGCCAAATATCACCTTGCCTCGGTGTTGCAGTCTTACCCGCGCGCGCTGCCGGGGCGGGAAGCTTTGTTGCATCGGCTGGTATGCGATCCATTGGTCTCACCAGACGCCATCGCGCCGAGTGCCTGGCTGACCCTTGGCGCTGCTGAAAAAGTGCTGATTGACCACGACGGCGCGGCATTGGCCGCATGGATCGAGCGTGACGATTTTGCCCGCGATCTTCTTGAACAGGCACCGGTGAGCATACTCGCCGCTGAACTCGCCCTGACGGCAATGCGGCGCTGGCTGTTGTTTTCCGGTTCCTGGGAGCAATTTCCTCTGACGGTGGCCGCGCTCAAACGGCAACAGGAATTGAACGGCGGTGCCTGGCCAGTTGCTGCAGTCGAAGCCGCGCAATTGGCAAACGGCGTGCCCGAAGCGATCGGTGCGACATTTCCCATGTCGGTGAACGAAGCCATTTCTGGCGGCGCTACGGCAGTTGCCGCGCAATACTGCCAGTGGCCCTATCCGGTCTGGTCACGCATTTCCGCCCAGCCTTCCTCAACGCTTGGCTTGCTGGCAAAATCGGTTGATCCGCATGGAGCGTTGTGGGAGCGCGAGCCGAGACGACTGTTGATAGCGGGCTGTGGCACTGGCCACGAGGCAGCGATCTGGGCCAATCGATTTCCGGATGCTGAAATCACGGCGATCGATATCAGTTCGGTGTCGCTGGATTTTGCTCGGACCCGCTGCGCCCGCCTAGGCTATGACAACATTCGTTTCGAGCTGCTCGACCTTCATCAGGTTTCCAAACTTGGTATCCGCTTCGACGTGATCGTTTGCAGCGGCGTGCTGCACCACCTTGCCCGTCCAGAAGAGGGCTGGGCGGCACTGGTGAGCGCACTTGCCGACGATGGCATCCTGCGAATCATGGTCTACAGCCGGATTGCCAGGCTGGGCTTGCAGGGATTGCGCAAAAAGCTGGCCGATCTGGTCGAGCAGCCAGTCGATGATGACGTCCTGCGGGCGGCGCGGGCGCGCCTGATCGCACAGGCACCGCAACGCATGACCAATGGCGACTATTTCACCCTGGGCGGAATCAAGGACCTGTTGTTCAACGCCCACGAGGATCTGTTTGACATTCCCCGGATCGAACGCGGGATCGCCGCACTGGGATTGCAATTGCTGTCATTCAGCCTTCCGCTTGCGAATCCGCCCCCGGACCATCGCAAGCGCTTTCCGCACGATCCGCTGCGCCGTGATTTCAGCGTGTGGCGGACGCTGGAGCGCGAAAACCCGCTCCTGTTCCAACATATGTACGGTTTCTGGTGCGGGCGTGGTCGCAGTTGATGCTGATGCTGCGCGGTCAGAAGAAAGAGTTCAAGACCTGATCATTCGGGATGGGTCGCCAGGCAGCGACGCACAAACACATCGCGAAAATCCGGAATCAGGTTACGATATTTCTTGCGTTGTTCGGCTGTGATTGATTGCGGCCCGATCTTGGAAATCAGATTCTTGGCAAGCGCAATCTCGACATCCGCGCGAGCAGGGTCCTTGCTTGACTGCTTTTCCCAATAAGCCAATCCAGCTTCGGCTGCAGCCAGACAATCCGACGGATCGGGTCGGGCTGCGGCTGCCTCAGCTGGAAATTCTGCCGCGATCATAACCACGGCCGCGCTTGTCAAAATCAGCAATTGCATCATCAACTCCCCGCCGCCTCGCTTTGCAGCTGGATGTAATTCTGCAGGCCCATCCGCTCGATCATTTCAAACTGTTTTTCCAGGAAATCGACGTGTTCCTCCTCATTGCCGAGGATTTCGGCAAAGAGGTCGCGGCTGACATAGTCGCGAACCGCTTCGCAATGGGCGATGGCTTCCTTCAGCAGCGGAATTGCGTCATGCTCAACCGCAAGGTCGGCTTTCAGGATTTCCTCGACGTTTTCACCCACGCGAAGGCGGCCGATAGCCTGGAAATTGGGCAGGCCTTCGAGGAACAGGATCCGGTCCGCCAGCTTGTCGGCGTGCTTCATCTCGTCGATCGATTCGTGGCGTTCGTATTCGGCGAGCTTCTTGACCCCCCAGTTATCGAGCATGCGGTAATGCAGCCAGTACTGGTTGATGGCGGTCAGCTCGTTGAGCAGCGCCTTGTTGAGAAAGTCGATGACCTGCTGGTCGCCCTTCATGTCCGTCTCCGTCTCTCGCCAGTTCGGGCGCAGCTATGCACTTGGTCTTAAGCCAG
>CAZOSI010000316.1:893-2418 GCA_964582485.1 uncultured Novosphingobium sp. | reverse complement strand
AGGCTGTTTGTCTGGCCGGGCTGTTTTTCGTGGCAGCGTCTGGTGTGGATGAGTTTCGCAGCGTTGATCCTGCCGGTTGGTGGCCTGTGTTCGTGGGTCTGAAATCCTTGTCCGCGTGTGCGTTCCTGACCGGCGGGTCTCTTGCCGCCGGTTGGGGGCTCGCGCGGCTGTTGAATTGGATCGCTGCGCGGCGTGTTGCGGCGGTCTTCGATGTTGCCTGACGGGAGTATGAGAATGCGCAAGCTGAAAAACCGATTCAACTCGTTGGGTGTGTCGTCGCGCCGTGCCGGTCAGGTCGCAATCGGGCTCGGTGTGTTGGCGTCGATCGCTGGGTGTGCGTCGTTTGGCGGGAACGTCAAAGGCAATTTCGTGTGCGAAGCACCTGGCGGGATCTGTGCGCCTACGTCCAAGATCGATGATCAGGCACTGGCGACGATGGGCGCGGGGGAAACGACGGGCGTGATGCCTGGCGCTTCGCCGATATCGGGCGCTGTAAGTGGAGCAGCTCCTGCGGTTCATTCTGCCCGAGCCTTGCGGGTTGTGTTGCCGGCGCGTCAGGATCGGTTCGGGCGGTGGCGTGAGCCGCAGGTGGTTTATATCGAACCAGATACCAGCGTTGCCTTGGCATCGGTTAGCTATCCTGCTGGCGGCGGGGAGCGGTTGAGCCTGTCCGATCTTGCTGCTGGGGCTCCCGATTTGGGGGCCTTTGAAGGGGCGCGGGGGACGGTATCGACCAGCGGTGTACGTGCCAAGGTTGAAGCTGTTCTGGCTGCAGCTGGTGGAAGTCCGGGGGGCACGCCCAGCGCGCCCGTTGTGAGCGCCCCTTCGAGCGATGGTGTTAGCACTGCTGTCGTTCAGGATGCGCCGGTGAAGGCACCGCAGTTTCCGGCATCTGACGTCAAGGGAGGCCTTTGATGGGCTTTCTTGACAAGATTATCGCTGGGATTTTAGGCGGACCAAAGCAGGTTGAAGCTCCTCGGCCGGATGCGTCGATTCCGATGCTCGCCGCCTGGCTGCCGTATCGCAGCTATGACCCCAAATCGAAGATCTACTACAATTCAGGGTCGCGTGGGTTCATCGTTGAAATGGCACCCCTGGTTGGCGCTGATGAGCGGACCAGTGACATCCTGTCGCAGTTTTTGTCGGAGGGTATTCCTGACCGTAGCTGCATCCAGATTGTGCAGTGGTCGAGCCCTCGGATCGCAGGCAAGATCGGCATGTGGTTCATGCCGCGGGTGATGGCGGGCGAGATTTACGAACGCATGGCGCAGCATCGCTGCGACCATATGAATGCGGGCGTGTGGGATAGTCTCTCGCGTGATGCTCCCTTCCATTTGCGGTCGCATCGGGTGATCATTTCGTTTGGCGTTCCTGAGGGCTCGAAGGTGACGGACGCGGAGCTTGTCGCTTTGCGCGAGAACCTGATGTCGACGTTGAAGTCGATCGATGTGGAATCGGCCGAAGTCGATCCGGTCGGGCTGCTGTCCATTATTGACGATTTCACCTCGCCTACGACTGCAGGCGG
>CAZOSI010000316.1:0-883 GCA_964582485.1 uncultured Novosphingobium sp. | reverse complement strand
CAGGCGGTGAGGACGTGACCCACTACAATCCGTTTGATTCAATCGCGGATCAGGCCGTTCGCCGGGATATGGAAATCCGGATCGATCCGACGCGGATTGTGCTGCGGACCGAGCGGTTTCGTGCGGTGGGTAGCAATCCCGATGGTACGCCGGATATCGGTGAGGTGCGTCCGGACCACTTTGACGTGCGGTCTTATGCGGTGCGTAATTTGCCGCCGCGTTGGTCACCGTGGGATTCGGCCAAGCTGATTGGCGATCCGTTCATCGACAAGCTGCGGATGCCGTGCCCGGTGGCGACGGTGCTGGCGCTTGAATATCCTGACGAACAGGCATCGACGGCGAAGGCCGGGTTCAAGCACATGCGCACGACCAGCCTCGCGGATTCGAAGTCGGTCAAGTTCATGCCTCAGCTGCGCGAGCAGTCGCGTGAGTGGGAATATGTCCAGGAGCAGTTGCGTCAGGGTCAGAAGCTCGTTCGGGTCTATTACGGCGTGACCTGCTTTTCGCCTTTCGGGAAAGGTGACAGTCACGAGCGCAATCTGAAGGCGATCTACAAGTCGTCGGGCTGGGAACTGCAGGACGAGCGGTTCATGCAGGTTCCGGGCTTGATGTCGATCATGCCGATGACCATGGCGAATGGTCTGGCGCGCGACTATGAGCGGCTGAAGCGGATGCGGACCATGTTGACCACAACGGTGGCCAATATTGCTCCGGTCCAGGGCGAATATACCGGGTCGAATGTCCCGCATATGCTTCTGTTGGGTCGCCGTGGTCAGCCGTTTTTCTGGTCTCCTTTCGAGAACAATGCCGGGAACCATAACGTGGCCGTCTTTGGCAAGTCCGGGTCGGCCAAGTCACTGGCGCTTCAGGAGATCACTGACGC
>CAZOSI010000315.1:0-2430 GCA_964582485.1 uncultured Novosphingobium sp. | reverse complement strand
GAGCGCCCGGTCATCACGTCCAACTGGCTGAGGTAAGCACCAGTGGTATCCGCGCCGACATGCCCGCCGATCAGCGGCAGCATCGAAATCCGCGCGGTTTCGGAAATGCCCAGGTTGAAGCGCCAGGCCGGAGCTTCAAACCAGTCCTTGACCGCCAGTGTGAAGGGCGCTTGCCCCAGCTCGACCGGATTAATCCCCAGGAACAGGTGATGCATGATCGGGTTGCCGACCAGCACGACCTCAAGGATCTGGTTCGGCCCAAGGTCCAACTTGGCGCGGGCGTCTTCGAGCATCCCAGCGACCGCCTTGCGCACCTCCTCGGTCAGCCGCTCTTCGCCGCCCTTGTTCATCATCACGTAGGAGACCCGGCTCATCAGGTCTTCGCCGTAACGGATCTGCGGGTTCATCGCCGAAGCCTGATGGACCAGCGCGCCGTTGGTCAGATCGTAGAGATAGAGCGCCAGGCTGGTCGAACCGATGTCGATCGCTGCGCCATAGGCATCGAAGGGTGAGGGCGGCCAGACGTCGATGATCCACTTGTCATCGCGCACCACCGCGATCAGCTCGCGGTCATTCTGGGCGAGGATCGGCTGCAGCTTGGTCAGCGGGCGATGCTCGGGCAGGGCCTCGATCCCGAATTCGCGCAATGCCTCGACCAGTGCCTCGCCATCGCTGGGATTGTGATCGAGTTCGGGCATGGGCAGCTTGCACATGTAGAGCTTGATCGCGGGATTGAGCTCGGTTTCGAACCCGGTCGAATCCTTCGAAATGCTGGAGACCTGATGGCGCGCGTCGCTCGGCACTTCGACCACCACATCACCCAGCACCTGCGCGCGACAGGCCAGGCGACGGCCGGGTTTCAGGTCGCCGCGCTTGGCCGCACGTTCCTCGCTGTCGGTCCAGCCAGAGAGATTGCCTTCCTCGACCTTGACCCCGAACTTCGAATAGTCGCCCGGCTGGAACTCGATCTGGCAGCGCCGACACAGGCCCTTGCCTCCGCAGATCGACAGGATGTCGACCCCGCTGGCCAGTGCGACGTCATAGACGCTCTCGCCATGCTTGGCAGTGGCGCGGATCCCCGAGGGGGTGAAGATGACCTTGTGTTCGCTCACGCTCAAAAACCGCCTGTTGGTGTGCCGGTGAACTGGGGCAGTTCACCTGGTATCGCGTAGTAATCGCCCTTTTCGCCGACAAAGGCGTGGCCCACTGCGGTTATGCCGTGGGTGTGTTCCAGGCTTCCGGCAAGCACGCTCATCGTTGTCGATCCGGGTTGCCGCCAGAACAGCGGACTGGCGCAGCGGGCACAGCGGCCCAGCTGCGATGTTCCCGAATGCGCCGACCAGCTGATCTCGCCGGAAATGTCGAACCGCTCATGCTCGGTCCGGCAAGTGGCGAGGTAGTGGCCGGTGACCTTGCGGCACTGGTTGCAATGGCAGAACCACATGTCGCGCAGGCCCTCGGCACGGTACGAGGCCGCGCCGCACAGGCATTGCCCGCCATGGCCCGCCGCGTCAGCCACGCCGGCGACGACCCTCACGCCCGCCGCGACCGCCGCGACCTTCGCCTTCGGGGCTGGGTTCGCGGAACATCTTGATCCAGTTGGTGCAGTTGGGATCGACGCCGTTGAGGATGTCGGCCGCCTTGATCGCGGCGACCGTGCCTTCGTGGCAGGGATTGAGGATCGCGCTGGTCATGCCCGCACCGGCCGCCATCGGCAGGAAGCTGTTGCCGATCGCATGGCGGTTGGGCAGACCAAAGGCGATGTTCGATGCGCCGCAAGTGGTGTTGACGCCCAGCTCTTCACGCAGGCGGCGGACCAGGCGGAACACGTCGCGCCCGGCGTTGTTGATCGCGCCGATCGGCATGACCAGCGGATCGACCACGACATCTTCGGGCTTGATCCCGTGATCCTGCGCCCGGTTGACGATCAGCTTGGCGATGCGGAAGCGCTCGTCGATGTCTTCGGAAATGCCGGTATCGTCGTTCGAGATCGCGACCACGGCGGCGTCGTACTTCTTCACCAGCGGCAGGACGCGCTCCATCACTTCTTCTTCGGCGGTGGTCGAGTTGACCAGCGCGCGGCCCTGATAGACCGAAAGCCCGGCTTCGAGCGCTTCGATGATCGAGCTGTCGATGCACAGCGGCACGTCGGTGACCGACTGGACCAGCTGGATCACTTCGGCCAGGATCCGGGGCTCGTCGGCCAGCGGGATCCCGGCGTTGACGTCGAGCATCTGCGCGCCGGCTTCTACCTGGGCGAGGGCATCGGCGACCACGCGGTCGTAATTGCCTTCCTTCATCTCCGCGGCGAGCAGCTTGCGGCCGGTGGGATTGATCCGCTCGCCGATCATCACGAAAGGCTGATCGAAGCCGATGATGACTTCCTTGGAGGCAGAGGCAAGAACGGTTCTGGACATCGGGGTTCCCTCA
>CAZOSI010000314.1:0-2460 GCA_964582485.1 uncultured Novosphingobium sp. | reverse complement strand
ACCTACTACACGACTGATTGCCAAGGATGTCAGGTTCCGGTGCGTGGCAACGACTGGATTTACACCTACGCCTACCCATCACTTGGACGACAGGGGCAAAAGGCAATCCCAGCGGGAGCAATGCCTGCCTTGAAGGTCTCCGAAGGGCACCGGGTGGATCAGGGTCCAGCAATGAACGAGACCGGCAGGGCCGCAGCAGCGACACCGGCCATGGCCGAAGCACGGGCGGCTCAGGGCAAGGTTGCTTTTGAAGCTACCTGCAGTGGGTGCCACTCTGCAAAACCGGGAGAGAGCGGGACCGGCCCCTCCTTGTTTGGCGTGTTCGGTCGCAAGGCGGGCTCGCTTGAGGGCTACGGCTATTCTCCCGCGATGTCTAGTTCTACCGTGGTCTGGTCAGCTGAGAGTTTGGACAAACACCTCGCTGACACGAGGAATTTCATTCCCGGCAATCGGATGGGGAAGTTCTTTGCTGGCGTTGAGGATCAGGCGACACGGAATGATATAATCTCTTATCTGTCGACTTTGAAATAGGCCAAATCTTGCGGTTCGACGGCAGTGCAGCTCCGGTGGGGCGGTTGAGTCTCCGGCAGGTTCACTTGCTGCTTGCAGGCTTCGTCCTGTTCGCGCTGCTGAGCGGGTTTCTCACGTTCGATTGGTCATGGCGGATGCCTTTTCCGCTGCGTGAATGGCTGTTTGTCTCGCATCGGATCACCGGCTTCTGTGCTGGGGTCTGCTGCATGGTCTGGTTGATCAGGTTCCGATTTCCGCAACGATCCAAACTGGCAACCGATCGATCTCATATTACGATCCGACTGTTTCAGTTTGCACTTGTCGTGCTGGCACTTTCTATTGGCAGCACTGCCTGGATCGGACGTTCACTTGGTGGACGCTGGCTCGAACTGATTTCACCTCTGCCAGTCTTTAATTTGGTTTCTAGGCCAGATTCACCACTCGCCCACAAGCTGCTGACGGTCCATGGGACGCTGGCGAAGATCATGCTTGCGGCATTTTTGGTTCATGTGACCTCCGCGGGATTGCATTGGCTTCGAGGTGAACTCGATGGGGGCACCGACCGAGCATGATCCTGATAGTCGACAACTACGACAGCTTTACATGGAATATAGTCCAATATCTGCAGGAACTCGGGCAGGAGGTCGAAGTCGTGCGGAACGACCTGCTTTCGGCCAGACAACTGATGTCGATGAACGCGGATGGAATTGTGCTTTCACCCGGACCAAAGACCCCGAATGAAGCTGGAGTGTGCCTGGATATGGTCGCGGCCTGCGCCGATGTCGGCAAGCCGTTGCTCGGCATCTGCCTAGGGCATCAGGCTATTGGCCAGTATTTCGGAGGCGAAGTGCGGCGCGGAGGCTTGATGCACGGCAAGGTTTCGCAGATCAACCATGGGGGCGGCGGCATTTTCGCAGCTCTGCCATCGCCGTTCGCAGCCGTGAGGTATCATTCGCTCGTCGTCGGAAGCGTTCCAGACACCCTAATGGTCACGGCCACGTCTGATGATGGATTTGTCATGGGCTTGCAACATCGCCAACATCCGATTTTCGGTGTGCAATTTCACCCCGAAAGCATCGCTACCAATTATGGCTTGGACATCCTTGCAAACTTTCTACGCTATACCGGGACAGTTCGGTGTGGGCGGCGGGCGTCGAGTTCTGGCCCAACGACGGTCGAAACCAGTCAACCCAGCCCACGCTCGGTCCGGCCACGATATAAGGGGCATCGAACCGTCAATTGCGCATAACTCAGGAACCGGCAGAGAGGCTGGGATGGCCTCCGAACTGGCGACGCAGCGCTGACAGAAAGCGATTGCTCAATTGCGCGTCGTCGCGCGAATCGAACTGGGTAAACAGTGCTGCGGCAAGCACTTGCGTTGAAACACGTTGATCGATCGCCGCTTCGATAGTCCAGCGGCCTTCGCCGCTGTCGGCAACCTGGGGTGAATAGCTGCGCAATGCTGGATCTTCTGCCAAAGCCTTAGCGCCAAGGGCAAGCAACCACGAACAGAACACGCTGCATCGCCGCCATACTTCGGCAATCGCACCCAGATCAAGCTGGTAACGGTGTTCAGCCGGAAGCGCTTACTGCCCGGCCGAAGCGAGCAGCATGACGCCTTCGGCCATGGCCTACATCATCCCGTCTTCAATCCCGTTGTGGATCATTTTGACATAGTGACCCGATCCGGATGGTCCGCAGTGCGGCCAGGCTTACTCGCCAGGAGCAGGCTCTGCGCCATCATGGATATCCAGCCGGGGAGCCACCGCGATGCCCGGGGTCAGCGCATCAAACACGCTGGCCAGCGCGGCAACAGCTTCCAGACCACCCCCACCATCAGCGAATAGCCTCTGGTCAATCCGAATAGCCCGCCGCTGGTGCCGCAATCAACCAGATCGATGCCGGCCTGTAAGCACTTCTGCGCCCTTTGGACCGCTTGCTTGAAGTAGC
>CAZOSI010000313.1:0-2464 GCA_964582485.1 uncultured Novosphingobium sp. | reverse complement strand
GCGCTTCTTCATGGCGGCGATGGAAAGCCAGGGCCGCGACATCAAGATGGATGAGCGCCGGGTCGAAGGCTACCGCAACTTCGCGACCAAGCTGTGGAACGCGGCGCGGTTCTGCCAGAGCAACGGAATTGCTGCATCAAAGAGCCTCGCGGCACCTGCAGCAAAAAGTGCGGTAAACCGCTGGATTATCGGCGAAACTGTCGAGACTCTCGCGGCGCTGGATCAGGCCATGGCCGACCTGCGTTTCGATGCTGCAGCAAACGCGATCTACCACTTCGTCTGGGACCAGTTCTGTGACTGGTATATCGAGCTGATCAAGGGTTCGTTCGACGAGGAAACCAAGGCCGTGGCCGGCTGGGTGCTCGACCAGATCCTGGTCATGCTGCATCCGTTCATGCCGTTCGTGACCGAGGAGCTGTGGTCGAAGCTGGGCGATCGGCCGGGCTATCCGCTGATCACTGCGAAGTGGCCGGAGCCGGGTGCGGTGGTGGATGCTGAGGCGAAGGCTGAGGTTGAGTGGCTGATTGCATTCATTCGAGAAATGAGGTCCGCTCGCGCGGAGCTTGATATTTCACCCAGCGTGAAAACCGAAATTCTCGTGATTAACGACATTCACTTCGATGGACTTCGTGTTCAGAATGGCGAGAGATATGACCTCATTGATCGGTTCAAGACATACGGAGCGGCAATTTCCCGCCTAACTCGTTCTGACATCATTCAATTCATCATGACGGGAACGGCATTCGAGTTGTCTTCTAGTATGGATATAGACAGAACAGCCTATTCTAGCGAGAAAACAAGAGGCTTCACGATGGTTGTAGGTGGCGCGACCTATCATGTACCATTGGAAGGGCTAATTGACCTTGATGCGGCGAATGCACGCCTAACGAAGGCCCTCGAAGCCAGCACCAAGGAGGCCAAGAGCCTCGAAGGCCGCCTCTCCAACGCGGCCTTCGTCGAGAAGGCCAAGCCCGAAGCCGTCGAAAAGGCCCGCGCCGATCATGCCATGCATGCCGCCGAAGCCGAACGGCTGGCAGCGGCACTAGCGCGGTTGGGGTAATTCCTCCCCCTTGGGGGAGGGGAACCAGCGAAGCTGGTGGAGGGGCACGGGCGAGTGATCCCGACCTTTCTGGCAAAGTGGTGACCACCTGCGCGTGCCCCTCCACCATGCTGCGCCCTCGGGCGCGCTTGCGCGCCCGGCTCCGCCGGATGGACTGCCCCCGGCAGTCCATTTGGTCCGGCTACGCCCCCCTCCCCGTTTCGGGGAGGAATAGCCTGTCCTACATTGTTCAAATCTGCGATGGAGCGCTGGCTATGTCGCCGCGAACCGCCCTCTTTTTCGTCCACAAAACGCCGTCACGGCCGGGTAGAGTTTTTTCCGCCTGGACAGTGGTCCAAGTGGTCCAAGGTCTTGCGAAATGCCCCTAACCCTCGCCACCACCGCCCCCGGTGAACCGGAGATCTTCGCCTCGCTGCAAGGCGAAGGGCGCTCGGCAGGCCTGCCCTGCACCTTTGTCCGCCTGTCGCGCTGCAACCTCGCCTGCAGCTGGTGCGACACGGCCTATACCTGGCGGTTTGAGGGCGATAATCGCCCGCACCGCGATGGGCTGGCGTTCGAACGCAGCACCAACCAGGTCACGCTCAGCGAGGAAGACACCGCTGCGCGGATCATGGCGCTGGGGGGCAACCGGCTGGTGATCACCGGCGGCGAGCCCTTGCTACAAGGCGCAGCATTGGCGCGGATGGTGGCGCTGCTGGAGGGCCATGCGGTAGAGATCGAAACCAACGGCAGCATTCAGCCGCATCCTGCGCTCGACAGTCTGGTCAGCCAGTACAACGTCAGCCCCAAGCTCAGCCATTCGGGCAACCCGGTCGAGCTCGCCCTGATCTCCGAACGCCTTACCGCTTGGGCGTCAGACCCGCGAGCCTGGTTCAAGTTCGTGGTCGCCAGCCCCGCCGATGTCGCGGAAGTCGCCGCGCTGGTCAGCGCCCACGACCTGCCACGCGAACGGGTAATGCTGATGCCCGAAGGGACCAGCAGCGAGGTCCTGCGCAGCCGCGAAAGCTGGCTGGCACCGCTATGCCTTGAGCATGGTTTCGGGATGTCTGATCGGCTGCATATCCATCTCTACGGTGATACCCGCGGGACGTGAAATCACCGCCCCTGGGCGCGCCAGCGCTGGACGGTGCGCAGGACCATTTCCTCTTCGCCGCCGCTCGATTGCCACAGCTCGGAAATGCTCGGGTCGGCCGAGGCCGGGCGCTTCATTTCCTCCAGCTCGTCAAAGGCAACGCGGATCGGGATCGAAACGCCCTCGCCGCAGATGATGCATTCGCGGTTGCGCAAGGCGGGAATCGAATCGAGGAAGCCGCGCGCACCTTCGGGCATCGCCGCCTTGACGAAGGCCTGGTCGCGGTCGTTGTTGAGGCGCATCGAGATGATCGTGCCGCACTGCGACAGCAC
>CAZOSI010000312.1:0-2513 GCA_964582485.1 uncultured Novosphingobium sp. | reverse complement strand
AGCCGTACATTCTTGGGATGATTGCAGACCTGGAATCAGTCCAAGGCTGGCTGTTACTCAGGTTTCCGTCCGCTCCGACAAAGTCAGGGCAGCTTACGGCATCAGCTTAGCAAATTGATGGCCGCGCGCGCACCGAGCACCAGGCTTACGCCGTAAACAGCGGCAATCAGCCATACCTCGACAGGTATGGCTTGGTTCCTCTCGACAAGCGTCCATCTTGCTTGTTCTTCCACCTGCACGGCCACTCGAGGAAAATACATCGCTTCGTCGGGCAGCTTCATTCGCACCTCTGAAGAGGACCTCGGCCCTTCTCACGCGCGACGCCTCCCGGAAAGGAATTTTGCCGATCTTCGTGGGCTGCGCTCCTAGCTTCGGATGCCCGCAATTCGGCAGCTATTCGAGTAGCAATCTGGCCCATCACACCTTGCCTTCAATCTCGTTAAGGAGGTAATCGCGCATGGTCAGTAGTCCAGCCGGACTTATCACGACCCGGGTTACCCTGCGATCTTTCACGTCGGGCCTTCTAACGATCAGCCCGTCTTCTTCGAGCCGCCCTAGAATCGCAAGACAGCTAGAAACCGGCACGCCGCCGGAAATACCAATGCTCTTGGTCGAGGTCGGACGCCCTTCCACGGTGTCGGCAAAAAGAGCTAGCAGCATGTCCCACGACGCTTCGCTAAGGGCCGTATCGGGAAAATACTTCGCCCGGCGAGCGCGAATTTTGTAAATCTGGCGCGCTTTCCGAGCCAACCCGTTCAAGGTATTCTCACCATCCGTCAAGTCATGCCAGGTTGAAGCAACCTCTTCGGACAATACCCTATCGGTGTCCGTCACCCCAGCTTCGTTCGCGCCCTCAATCTTGGGGGCCTCACCTGGACGCGTGCAAAGCGGAGGGAACAACATTGGCACCTCCCTGCTCAAACAGCACCGAGAAATCTAAGCGCATTGAACAACATCATACCCCAAAATCCGCAGGTCGATGCAAAGAGAAGCAGATTGCCCAACCGGTTAGGCTTCAAAGGCTTCGATTGATGGGGACGCGCCGCGGGCGGATCACATCGCAATGTTATCATTTCGTCCAGCGCCGCGCGCAAGTCTTCCTCGGCCAGCTCTAGCTGGTCAGGGAGCGGGTTGGTGATATGGGTCTTCGCAATCTCGCTGAAGATCTGTGCGGCTCTACTTGCCCTGCGCAACCGCACGACGTTGTCGGGAACGCGCCGAGTCGCCCACCGCTTGTGGCCCTTGTAGACGGTCGCCTGGTTTAAGACCCTTGCTGCTCTAGACATTAGCACCTCCTTGGTCTGGTACCCGCCAGCCCTGCGCCCAGATGCGGCGCGCTACTTCGCCTCTGCGTGATGACTGCCAACTAATAGGTTGGGCATCATCGGTCTACTTCTTAAGACCAATATTAGGTATGTAATGGCGGAATATAGGCTGAAATTAGCTCAAATTCTGAGTTAATTTATTTACTCGAAAATCGAGCCGAACCCAAGATGCAGGCCAGAAACTTTTGTGCCATCCGTGATCACCAGAGTGAATTTACGGAGTCGAGAGTACCGTCAACCTGCACTTCTTGGGGGCACATTGTGAAACACGAATCAATCATGGCCCCGGTGCCCGAGCTCGATGTCGCCGGCGGCTTCCTGACGGGCACGCTCATCAACAGATTACGTTTGGTGAACCGGAGGGACATGGCGTACCACGCTCTCAGCCAGTGGCGCACGCCAATTAAGGAACACCAGCTCACGGCGCTCAAGTTGGTGAAGCAATTCCGGCCACCGACGATGCTAGATCAACTGACGCAGCAACTCGCCGACTCCAGCATCAAACTGTTCGGTTCTTCCTTCCGCAGTGTGACAAATGTCGCCTGCGGACACGGAGGATCGCATTGCTTCGCTCGCGAACTGGCGGAGGGAGTGGCCTACAAGACTGCGGTCCCCTTCGTAGATGTTTTTGCCGCCCTTCCGATCAAGGGTTCCAGCCATCCCAGAACGAATATCCGTCGCCCGGCTATGCAGGTGGTCAATGTTCCTGAAGGTCCCGTTCTCCTGATCGATGATGTCGCGACATCGGGTTCCCACATCTGCGAGGCGGCTCGTTTGCTGCGCGACCGAAACTGCGCTGTGTTTCCGATCGCATGGATTGCGCCGTGAGTGCGAGTGCCCAACGGCACCCGTTCGGCGGACGGGCGGCGGACGCGAATGCGTTTGATGCCGTGCTTATTCAGGTCGCGATTTTGCCTCGGCACGCCCTTGAGAGATTGGTCCAGCGGGCAATCGACCGGCTCGATGAGGACGATGGGGATCCCGACCTAGAGCCTAACGGAGACGAAACAGACGGAACGGCCGCCGAGGATGAGATTATTGGGCAAGGTTGGATTGCTCGCCGTAACCACGGGCCAGGATGCCCAATCTCCGACCCTGACTGGTAAGATCTACATCGGCAAAACAAAGCTTCCGTCGCGCGGCAAATCCAAACCGTCGAACGCTGCCTTACATTTGAATTGAGCAATG
>CAZOSI010000311.1:0-2537 GCA_964582485.1 uncultured Novosphingobium sp. | reverse complement strand
AACGTCGGCCGATCCATTATCCCAAACAACAGCGGATTGTGTGGCACATGCAGCCGAGCGATGCCTTTGCCAGCTATTCGCAGCGCGGCGATGGTGTGTGGGTTTTCGGCCATATCGAAACGCCGAGCGAACTGCGCGGCACCGGCCTGGGTGCCCGTTTGGCAAAAGAACTGTTCGGCTGGATCGAGGCTAACAAGATCGACGCGCGGCTGACCTGCAGCTTCCTGCGTAAGGTCGCTGCAACCCGCGAAGAATGGAGCGCTCGTTTTCTGTGACGGGTCATAATCTGAAAGGAAAAACAATGGTCAAAGCAGAATGGAACGGCGCGGTTATCGCCCAAAGCGACGCTACAGTTATGGTCGAAGGGAATCATTATTTCCCGCGCGAATCGGTCAACCCTCAATTTCTGACCGATAGCTCGACGAAAACGTCCTGTCCGTGGAAAGGGGTTGCCTCCTATTACTCGCTGTCTGTTGACGGAAAGATCAATGCGGATGCCGCTTGGTATTATCCAGATCCTTCCGATGCAGCGGCAGAAATCAAGGATCACATTGCCTTTTGGCGCGGTGTTTCGGTTGGATAAAGCTTCTTCGCCCAGGCCCTCATGCGAGATCTGCGGCGCACCCGTGCATCATAGTGCAGAATTTGGTTACGCACCACGTACAGCAACTCGGATCAGGAGGCGCCGTTTCCGACGAAACGATGTCGTCGATTACCAATCAGGGAGGTTACGCATCACCCGTCGCATTCGTGCAGGAAGTGGGCGATGTTCGACGTTCGCTGCTGACCTACCAATCCCCTCTTCCTTCTGAAGGCGGTGCACTCAATTGGCGCGGCATATTTCCATGCACCGAAGCGCGTCGGAGCGCCCCCTCCAATGTCGCTCTTCGATCACGGATCGACGATCGATCCGCGAATTGCAATCTATACGTTTTGCGTATCGAATGGATACATTGTTTGGCAAACTGATGTCACTCACAAAGCCTCCCCGCAAGCTCAGAGCAGTAAGGGCGAGACGTCTGTAGACACGTGATCGACAATTCCTGCCTTGAAATTGATACTGACTGAATATCAATACGATCATATGGCGCATATAGAACAAATATATTTTTTCCTATTTAATAGATGTACGATGAATATTTGGAATAGAAATTTTACGGGAAGCGAGTGCGATAAGGAAGGGTCCAGACTAACCAAATGGGACGCTTTCGCTACGTCGAGCTAGATTTTCTGGTCTTTAGCTTCAAGGCACGGTTGCCGTGCCACGCCAGCTATTGCAGGGTAAGCGAGGTTAAGTAGGCAAATGACAGAATGGCCAGACGATATCTTTACTGAACCGGCGGAGGACCCTCATACTCTATCCAATCTGGGGCCGCTGGCATCAATGGCGGGTTCCTGGCGCGGGGACGATGGCGTCGACGTCAAACCCAAGGCTGATGGCCCACGCACTCAAGCCTATCTTGAAACCCTGGAATTGGTGCCGATCGATGCGCAGACCAATGGTCCGCAGCTGCTTTATGGGCTGCGATATCATGCTCGGATGGTCAAGCCAGGTCGCAAAAATACCTATCACGACCAGGTCGGCTATTGGCTGTGGGAGCCCGCGACAGAGCGAATTTATCATACGCTGACGATCCCTCGCGGTCAGGCTCTTCTGGCTGGTGGCCGTGCAAAACCGGCCGACAAGCAGTTCACCCTTCGCGCATCCCGGGGCGATACCTCATTCGGGATCGTATCCAATCCGTTTCTTGAACGATCGTTTCGCACCGATTCATTCGAGATCACCGTGAGTATCACCGACGATGATCACTGGTCGTATGATGAGACGATCGTGCTGCAGATCACCGGACAAGAGGCGCCCTTTCTGCATACGGATCGCAACAACTTGGTCCGGGTAGGCCCCGCCAAACTCAATCCGGCAATAGCCTGAATTCAAAGGGAGGGGGTATGGTAACTAAGGGATTTGGCGGCGGGAGCCGCCCACCGGTTGACCCGGGCCGGATTCCGCCCGGGCAGAGCGTAACCGATGGCTTTCCAGTAATGACTGCCGGTTTTACGCCCGACATCCGCACCGAAAAATGGACATTCACGCTCAAACACGGCCCCCGACCGGTCAAGATCTGGGACTGGCGGGCTTTCAATGCCTTGCCGCAGACGACATGGAAGGGCGACATTCACTGCGTCACCCACTGGACCAAGCTCGACACGGTTTGGGAAGGGGTAACGATTGACGCGATCTTGGCGGATGCCGGACTGGAGCCCCCAACCCGCCATACGCTGGCGACCAGCCAGGAAGGTTATGCCACCAACGTCCCGGTGGACGATCTGATCGGCGGCAAGGCGATGATCGCCACCCGGTTCGGCGGCCAGCCCCTGCAGCGCGACCATGGCGGCCCCGCGCGCCTGCTGGTACCGCATCTCTATTTCTGGAAGTCGGCCAAGTGGATACGTTCGCTCCAATTCACTGAGCGCGACGAGGCGGGCTTCTGGGAGCTGCGCGGGTATCATATCTACGGCGATCCGTGGGAAGAACAGCG
>CAZOSI010000310.1:0-2543 GCA_964582485.1 uncultured Novosphingobium sp. | reverse complement strand
CCTTGCCGGCCTCGGCCACCCCGATGATGATCGAGGTGCCCCAGCCTCGGTGGCAGGCTTCCAGCGCAGTGCGCATCACTTCGGTATTGCCGGTGGCATCGAAGGTATAGTCGGCCCCGCCGTCGGTCATCGCGACAATCTTCGCGACCGTGTCCTCGCGGCTCATGCCCTTCGAGTTGAGGAAGTCGGTCATCCCGAACTTGCGGCCCCATTCCTCGCGGTCGGGATTGATGTCGACCCCGATGATCTTGTTCGCGCCGGCCAGCCGTGCGCCCTGGATCACGTTGAGCCCGATCCCGCCAAGTCCGAAGACCACGACATTGTCGCCAACCTGAACCTTGGCGGTGTTGATGACCGCGCCGACCCCGGTGGTCACCCCGCAGCCGATGTAGCAGCTGGTCTGGAACGGCGCGTCCTCGCGGATTTTCGCCAGCGCGATCTCGGGCAGGACAGTAAAGTTGCTGAAGGTCGAGCAGCCCATGTAGTGGAAGATCGTTTCGCCCTTGTAGCTGAACCGGCTGGTCCCGTCGGGCATCAGCCCCTGGCCCTGGGTCGCGCGGATCGCGGTGCAGAGGTTGGTCTTGCCGCTGAGGCACGACTTACACTGGCGGCATTCCGGCGTGTAAAGCGGGATCACGTGATCGCCCGGCTTGACCGAAGTTACCCCCGGGCCAACCTCGCGCACGATGCCGGCGCCTTCGTGGCCGAGGATCGAGGGGAAGATCCCTTCGCTGTCGAACCCGTCCAGCGTATAGGCATCGGTATGGCAGATCCCTGTCGCCATGATTTCGACCAGCACTTCGCCGGCCTTGGGGCCTTCCAGATCGACCTCGACGATTTCGAGCGGCTGTTTGGGCGCAAACGCGACGGCGGCACGTGTCTTCATTGTGGCGAACTCCTCTTCCATTCCGGTCCGGATGCTGTTGCCGGGCGCTTACCGCCCCGCTCAAACCGCCGTCAATGCCCGCAGCCGCGCAATGCGGAAAAGGCATGCGCTTGGCAAGCGGCTGCCTACAGGATAGCCCAACGCGATGAAAGCAATCAGTGATCCCGATCGTCTGCTCTCCGATGGGCTGGCGGCGATCCGCACACAGTTTCAGGTGCCGGAGCAGTTCCCCCCGCAGGCCGAGGCAGCGGCCGAGCAAGCCGCTCGCCGCGATCCCTCGGACCATGCTGACTGGACCGCGCGGCCGTTCGTCACGCTTGATCCTGCCAGCTCGACCGATCTCGACCAGGCCTTCGCGATCGAGCGCGCCGGCGGCGATATCCTGCTGCACTATGCGATTGCCGACGTGCCGTGGTTCGTCGGCGATGGCGATCCGATCGATACCGAAGCCTGGCTGCGGGGCGAGACGACCTATCTGCCCGATGGCAAGGCCGGGCTTTATCCCCGCGTGCTGAGCGAAGGCGCGGCGAGTCTGCTGCCCGACGGGCCGCGCCCGGCGGTGATCTTCACCAGCCGGATCGATCCGGCCGGCAAGGCGGTGCTGCAGGGCGTTGAACGCGGTCTGATCCGCAGCCGCGCCAAGCTGGCCTATGATACGGTCCAGACCGATGCGCTTCCCGACGGCTTTGACGAGCTGGCGCGCCGGATCAGCGATGCCGACGACGCGCGCGGCGCAGCCCGGGTCGATCCGCCCGAGCAGGAGGTGGAGCGCGATTCCGAAGGCCATTTCACCTTGCGATTGCGACCGTTGGCCCTGGCCGAACGGCAGAATGCGGCGCTCTCCCTTGCAACCAACCTGGCGGTTGCCGATGCGCTTTTTGCTGCGCGAACCGGTCTGTTCCGGGTGATGGAAGGACCCAGCCCGCAGGCTGAGGCCCGGCTGCGCCATACCGCTGAAGCGTTCGGGCTCGATTGGCCCCGGGAAGCCAGTCTCGCCCAGTTCGAACGCCTGCTCGATCCGCAGGAACCGCGCGCCGCCGCTTTCATGCTGGCGATCCGCCGGGCCGGCAATGGCGCAAGCTATGCTCCTTTTCGCGAAGGAGAGATTCCGTGGCACGCAGCGATGGCTGCAACCTATTGCCACATGACCGCACCGCTACGCCGACTGGCCGACCGTTATGTGATCCGCGCCGCCATGGCCGTCGCCAATGGTCAGCCGGTCCCGGACGAGGTCGAAGCGGCGTTCCGGCGGCTCGGCCCGGTGATGGCCAAGGCCGGCGCGCGCGGTAGCCAGATCGAGCGGGCCGTAGTCGACCTCGCCGAATCAGCGATCCTTTCGGGCCGCGAAGGCGAGGATTTCCAAGCGGTCGTCACCGACCAGGGCGAAAGCGGCGCCCGCTTCCAGCTTTGCGACCTGCCGGTGGTGGCGCGGACCACCGCACGCCGGGTCCAGCCGGGGGAACGGATTACGGTCCGGCTCGAAGCCGCAGACCCGGCGCGCCGAGAAATCCGCTTCGCCCGGATCGCCTGACCGTACTGCATGAATCGAGTTGCACCACCGCGCGCGCTCGGCTAGTGGCGCGGTCCTCTCGGTAAAACGGGGGTGAGGCCCGATGGCGGAGTGGTTACGCACCGGACTGCAAATCCGTTTACGCCG
>CAZOSI010000309.1:0-2566 GCA_964582485.1 uncultured Novosphingobium sp. | reverse complement strand
CTAGGGACAGAGCCAGGTTCGCTGCCGATGGCTGCGACGGTATCGGCTCGATCAAAAATGATTGAACTTGGATCCACAGATTTCTCGCTGGCAGTGCCCGGCAGGCCCGCTGATGTCCTTGAATCGCTGTCGATATACCTTTTCGACGATTGGGAGCGAGAGCTCGGCAGCACTCTGAATCTCCCGGACTACTCTCTTTTTTTGCAGATCGAAGAAGGCTCGATCAAGGGGAATGGGAAGATCCTAGTCGCCGTAGGTTGTCTAAACGCATTCGTCATGTACGGCGACATCGCCTCGACGCTCAAAACGATGTCCGAACACGCCAACTATGCAGCTGACTATTTGATCCGGAGCGCTCAGCGCACCTTCGATTGCCCGACCCCTGCGGTCACTGCCCGGAAGTACAAGGGGACTGTAGCGACCTCGTTTATTGAAGACGGTCAGAGGTAGAGGTTGTGGGTGATTGTGCCTGTGCGTAGGCGACGGGTGGAAGGCCGCCGAGACTGCGATGCGGTCGGTGATGGTTGTAGCGGTGTTGCCAGTCGGCGGTCATTCGCCGGACCTCGTTGAGGCTGGTGAAGACGTAGCGGTCGAGCACCTCGGTTCGCAGAGATCGGTTGAATCGCTCGATGTAGGCGTTCTGGGTGGGCTTGCCGGGTTGGATATGGACGAGTTCGACACCGTGGCGCCTTGCCCACTGCTGCAGCAGTTGGCTGATCAGCTCCGGCCCATTGTCGAGGCGCAGTCTCTGCGGTGCCCCGCGAATCTCGACCAGTTCGTCCAGCGCCCTGACCACCCGCAGCGCCGGCAGGCTGGTGTCGATTTCGATGCGCAAGGCTTCGCGGTTGAAATCGTCGATGACGTTGAAGGTTCGGAAGCGACGGCCGGACCACAGGGCATCGGCCATGAAGTCGGCGGACCAGGTCTGGTTCAGTGCCGCCGGCACTTCCAGCGGGTCGCGGACGCGCTCCGGCAGACGTCGCTTGCCGCGCCGGGGCAGATTCAGCCGCAGCGCGCGGTAGACCCGCCAGAGCCGGGACTTGCCCCAGGGCCGGCCCTCCCGACGAAACGTCTGGTGCAGCAGGAAGAATCCCTGACCCGGATTCGTCGCGACATAGGTCGAGATCGCCTCGATCACGGGCGCGTCATCCGGTCGCCGGGATCGGTAATACGGCGCGGCGCGCGACAGCTTCAAGGTCTCACAGGCTCGCCGAAGGCTCACTCCGTGGCCCTCTTTCATCGCCAGACACAGTTCCATGCGCTGCGCCTGGCTTAGAGCTTTTTTGAGACGACGTCCTGCAACGCGTGATGCACCAGCGCCAGCTCGGCGTACATCTTCTTGAGCTTGGCGTTTTCGCTTTCCAGCGTCTTCAGCCGCTGCAACTGGGCGATGTCCATGCCGGCGAATTTGGCTTTCCAGCTGTAGTACGTCGGCTCGGCAATGCCGTGCCTGCGACAGGTCTCCACGACCTTCGCCCCAGCCTCGACTTCCTTCAGCACCTGGATGATTTGTTCGTCCGAAAACTTCGACTTCTTCACGTAGAGCTCCTTTCAGGAAAACTCTACCTCCCACCGTCTTCACTTTTCGAGGTCGCTACAGGACCATCGGAGGAATTCAACGGCTCTTCGCGCGTGTGGAAAGCGGTGCGCTGACGCCAGAAGAAGCGACAGAGCTCACGATCGAGCTGCTTGGCGCGGATGCGCTAGAAGAACCCGGCCTCGTTGAACGTCTAGCAATCGCGTACCGCGACTGTCGCCGCAATCCTGAGCAGATGGAGTTTCAACTCGATGACGCAAAGGTAGGAAGCGACTTCTCAGAGCCTGTTCCGTCCGGTCCTACGCCCCCACGTCGTCGACAGCCAAAGTCGCCGCCGCCCTTGCATTACCGGATTGAGGTTTGGCGTGAGTCAAAGAGTCAGCGCAAGCAGATCCGAGTAACGCAGGTTTAATGGTTGAAGCCGTCGTTCCGCGATTGGTCGCTAGACTGAAAGTGGAAATAACAACTAGCCGGGGATCACATGGGCGGAGCAAAGGCGGCTTGGCTCGAAAGCGAAGAGCGTGGTTGGGACGCTCCCGAGAAAAATGTATGCGCTGACTGCGTCGAAGACCCATTTCTCAAGAGCGTCATCGAATCGACTGTCTGCAGCGACAACTGCGACTACTGTGATGCGTCTGCTGATTCCGACATTGCCGCGCCTGTCGAAGAAATCATGCCCTCGATAATGGGAGCTCTGACACATTACTTTGCTGAGCCGGGCGGCGCAGGAGTCCCCTACGAAAGCGCCGAAGGTGGCTTCCTGATCCAGGGAACGGACACTCAGGATGCTCTGCTGTCATTGCCCCTCGAATGCAATGACAAGCTTCTTCTGGATGTGGCGGCTGCAATCCACAACGACTACTGGGTCGATGCTGCAGAGGGCCATTGGGCATCCGAGCAACAGAACGAACTGTTGAAATCTGGGTGGGAGCGATTCGCAAATCACGTGAAGCACCGTCAACGCTACTTCTTCTCGGCCGGCCAGGACAGCTACGGGCAGGACATCGAGCCTGCCCATCTACTCCCCGA
>CAZOSI010000308.1:0-2612 GCA_964582485.1 uncultured Novosphingobium sp. | reverse complement strand
AGGCGTTGAGCGCGTGCCCGCCGTCCATCAGTGTCGCAACGCAAGTGGTGCGCAGCATCGAATGGAGCATCTTGTCCTTGTTGACCACGGCTTCGGCGGCGGCGTCGGCCGGGTTGGCCGCCAGCGCGACCATCGCCTGGCCGGTCTCGTTCTTGCGCATCGGCCCGGCCTTGGTGAAGAAGGCGCGGGTGGTGTCGTTGAATTCCAGCGGGAATTCGTAATCGCGGACCTTGCCGACCGCATCGGCCATGGCATAGATCGCGTTCTCGCGGATCGGCTGTGAGGAATGGCCGCCGGGGTTGGTCACGGTCAGGGTGAAGTCCTGATAGGCCTTCTCGCCGACCTGGATCGACTGGACCAGCAGGTTGCCCTTGCCGTCGGAGCGGCCCCCGCCGCCTTCGTTGAGCGCGAATTCGGCGTCGATCAGTTCGCGCTTGTTGTTCGCCAGCCATTCCGCGCCGTTGAACGCGCCGCTGGTTTCCTCGCCGCAGGTCAGTGCCAGCTTGACCGTGCGCTTGGGCTTGTACCCTTCCTTGGCAAACCGGACCAGCGTATCGGTCCAGATCGCCGCCTGCGATTTGTCATCGGCGCTGCCGCGCGCGTAGAAGTAGCCATTTTCCTCTATCAAGGTGAAGGGATCGCGGGTCCAATCCTCGCGCTTGGCCTCGACCACGTCGATATGGGCCAGCAGCAGCATCGGCTTCAACTTCTTCGAGGTGCCGGGATAGACCACCACAAGGCCGCCGTCCTTGGGATGCTCGGGCACCGCAAAAAGCGTGATCTGGCTGTCTGGAATCCCCGCCGCCTTGAGCCGCGCCGCCATCCGCTCTGCTGCAAGTGTGCAGCTGCCGGTTGAAACCGTGGTATTGGTCTCGACCAGTTCCTTGTAAAGCGCGCGGAACTCGACCTGATCGGGGCGTAGCTGCGCCTCTTGCGCGTGCGCGGAAACGGCCAGTGCGGCGGTGCCCAGCAAGGCGGCGATGGCTAGCTTCTTCATGATGCGGTCTCCCTGTCGCAGAAGCGCAGTTGAGCAGGATTTCCCTGTGGATGGAAGGGGGCTGCAACCCTTTCGCAAAGGGGGCGCAGTGCCTATATCCTCGGCATGTCTGACACTCCCGATACCCCGCCTGAAAACGTCCCCAACGCCAATGCCTATGGCGCCGATCAGATCAAGGTCCTCAAGGGCCTCGATGCGGTGCGCAAGCGGCCCGGCATGTATATCGGCGATACCGACGACGGATCGGGCCTGCACCACATGGTGTTCGAGGTTTCGGACAATGCGATCGACGAGGCGCTGGCCGGTCACTGCGACCTGGTGCTGATCGAGCTCAACCCCGATGGTTCGGTTTCGGTTGAAGATAACGGCCGCGGGATCCCGACGGGCATCCACGCCGAGGAAGGCGTCTCGGCGGCTGAAGTGATCATGACCCAGCTCCACGCGGGCGGGAAGTTTGAGAACACCAGCGATGACAACGCCTACAAGGTCTCGGGCGGTTTGCACGGGGTCGGCGTCTCGGTGGTCAACGCGCTGTCGGAATGGCTCGAGCTGACGATCTGGCGCGACGGCGAAGAACACTGGATGAAGTTCGCCCACGGTGATGCGGTTGAATCGCTGCGCGTGGTCGGGCCGGCTCCTGCTGGCAAGAAGGGCACCCGGGTGACTTTCCTGGCCAGCGACGAGACGTTCAAGAACGTCACCGTCTATGATTTCGAAAAGCTTGAGCACCGCTACCGCGAGCTGGCTTTCCTCAATTCCGGCGTGCGGATTCTGCTGCGCGACAAGCGCGGCGAGGAAGTGAAAGAGCACGACCTGTACTATGAAGGCGGAATCGGGGCGTTCGTCAGCTATCTCGATCGCAATAAGCAGGCGCTGCTGCCCGAACCGATCGCGATTTCATCCGAACGCGACGGGATCGGGATCGAAGTGGCGCTCGAATGGAACGATTCGTACTACGAAAACGTGCTGTGCTTCACCAACAACATTCCCCAGCGCGATGGCGGCACGCACCTCGCCGCGTTCCGCGCAGCGCTGACCCGCACGCTCAACAACTATGCCGAAAAGACGGGCCTGCTGAAGAAGGAAAAGGTCAGCCTGACCGGCGATGACATGCGCGAAGGGCTGACCGCGATTGTCTCGGTCAAGCTGCCCGACCCCAAGTTCTCCAGCCAGACCAAGGACAAGCTGGTCTCCTCCGAAGTGCGCCAGCCACTCGAAAGCCTGATGGCTGACAAGATGAGCGACTGGCTGGAAGAAAACCCGGCCCATGCCAAGGCAGTGGTCGGCAAGATCATCGATGCCGCCGCCGCCCGCGAAGCGGCCCGCAAGGCGCGCGAGCTGACCCGGCGCAAGGGGGCGATGGATATCGCCTCGCTGCCTGGCAAGCTGGCCGATTGCCAGGAACGCGATCCTGCCAAGTGCGAACTTTTCCTGGTCGAAGGGGACTCCGCCGGCGGCAGCGCCAAGCAGGGCCGCGACCGGCATTTCCAGGCGATCCTGCCCTTGAAAGGCAAGATCCTCAACGTCGAGCGCGCGCGGTTTGACCGGATCATTTCCAGCAAGGAAGTCGGCACGCTGATCCAGGCGATGGGCACCGGGATCCGCGACGAATTCA
>CAZOSI010000307.1:0-2653 GCA_964582485.1 uncultured Novosphingobium sp. | reverse complement strand
TCGGGATTGGTTATGCGGTGCAGAACCCGGAAACGCCCTACTTCATCTTCCTGGTCCTGGCGCTGCTGTGCGGCTTCGGCGGCGGCAACTTCGCCTCGTCGATGTCGAACATCGGGTTCTTCTTCCCCAAGGCGCAAAAGGGCAACGCACTGGCGCTCAACGCAGGCCTGGGCAACCTGGGCGTGTCGGTGATGCAGTTCGCGGTACCGCTGCTGATCACTGCTGGCGTGTTTGGTGCGCTGGGCGGTGAAGCCCAGACGACCAAGGACGGCGGCCAGCTGTGGCTGCAGAACGCCGGGTTCATCTGGGTGCCGTTCATCATGGCCTCGACCGTGCTGGCCTGGTTCGGGATGAACGACATCGCCGATGCCAAGGCCAGCTTTGCCGAACAGTCGGTGATCTTTCAGCGCAAGCACAACTGGCTGATGTGCTGGCTTTACACCGGCACTTTCGGTTCGTTCATCGGCTTCTCGGCCGGGCTGCCCTTGCTCGCCAAGAGCCAGTTCCCCGACGTTAACGTGCTGAAGTACGTGTTCCTGGGCCCGTTGGTCGGTGCGATCAGCCGCGCAGCGACCGGCTGGCTTTCGGATCGCTGGGGTGGCGGCCGGGTGACCTTCTGGGTGTTCCTGGGGATGATGGTGGGCACGCTGAGTGTCGTCCACTTCCTCGACACCAAGGACTTCACCGGCTTCCTTGCCAGCTTCGTCTTCATGTTCTTCGTCACCGGCGTCGGCAATGCCTCGACCTTCCAGATGATACCCGTGATCATGCGCCAGGAAGTACCGCGGCTGATGCCCGAGCTGGATAGCGCGCAGCGCACCCGTCAGGCGGAGAAGGAATCGGCGGCCATCGTCGGCTTCACTTCGGCGATCGCGGCCTACGGTGCCTTCTTCATCCCGCGCGCTTTCGGGATGTCGATCAGCGCCACCGGAACCCCGCATGTCGCGCTCTATGGCTTCCTGGTCTTCTACGCGAGCTGCGCCGCGCTGACCTGGTACGCCTACACCCGCAAGGGCGGCTTGCTGCACGACGTTGAACGCAAGATCGCCGCCCCCGCCTCCACTGCTCAAGGAGCACCCGCATGAGCCACCTGCTCGACCGCCTGACCTTCTTCGCCCAGAAGAAGGAGACGTTCTCCGATGGTCACGGGGTAACCACCGCCGAGGCGCGTGACTGGGAGGACGGCTATCGCAAGCGCTGGCAACATGACAAGATCGTGCGTTCGACCCACGGGGTGAATTGCACCGGGTCGTGTTCGTGGAAGATCTACGTCAAGGGCGGGATCATCACCTGGGAAACCCAGCAAACCGACTATCCACGGACGCGGCCCGAACTTCCCAACCATGAACCACGCGGCTGTCCGCGTGGGGCGAGCTACTCTTGGTACATCTATTCGGCCCAGCGGCTGAAATACCCGCTGATCCGAAAGCGGCTGGTCAAGCTGTGGCGCGAGGCGAGGGCGACAATGCCGCCCGTTGCGGCATGGGCTTCGATCCAGGCCGATCCGGTCAAGCGCATGAGCTATACGGCGATCCGCGGCCACGGCGGCTTCGTGCGCTCGACCTGGGACGAGGTGAATGAGATCATCGCAGCGGCGAACGCCTATACAGCGAAGAAATGGGGTCCTGACCGGGTGATCGGGTTTTCGCCGATCCCGGCGATGTCGATGGTCTCCTACGCGGCGGGTTCGCGCTATCTCTCGCTGCTCGGCGGGACCTGCATGTCGTTCTACGACTGGTACTGCGACTTGCCGCCGTCATCACCGATGACCTGGGGCGAGCAGACCGACGTTCCCGAAAGCGCCGATTGGTACAATTCGGGCTTCCTGATGATGTGGGGATCGAACGTCCCCCAGACCCGTACCCCCGACGCGCACTTCATGACCGAGGCACGCTATCGCGGCGCCAAGGTCGCGGTGGTCAGCCCCGACTATGCCGAGGCGACCAAGTTTGCCGACCTGTGGCTCAACCCCAAGCAGGGGACCGATGCCGCGCTCGCGATGGCGATGGGCCATGTGATCCTGCGCGAATATCACCTCGACCGTCAGGCCGAATATTTCGAGGATTACTGCCGCAAATATTCCGACATGCCGATGCTGGTGAAGCTGGTGGAGAAAGACGGCGCATGGGTGCCCGAAAACCTGCTGCGCGCCGCCGATTTCCTCGATGGGCTGGCCGAAGCCAACAATCCCGACTGGAAGACCGTCGCCATCGACGAGGCGACCGATGAAGTGGTGGTGCCGTCCGGCTCGGCGGGGTTCCGCTGGGGCGAGGAAGGCAAGTGGAACCTGCAGGAACGTGACGGGCGCGGCAATGCCACCCGGCTGCGCCTTACCAATATCCTCGATGGCCAGCATGATGAGGCGATCGAGGTCGCCTTCCCCTATTTCGGCAATCTTGAACATGATCACTTCCAGGGCACAGATCATCCTAGCGTCCTGAAGCGCCGAGTGCCGGTGCGCCAGTTGCAGCTTAAGGACGGCAAGGCCTTTGTTGCTACCGTGTTCGATCTGTTCTGCGCCAATTACGGTCTGGACCGTGGGTTGGGCGGCGATCATGTCGCCCGCGATTACAGCGAGATGGAGCCTTACACCCCTGCATGGGCCGAGAAGATCACCGGCGTCGCACGGGAAAAGATCATCGCTGTGGCGCGG
>CAZOSI010000306.1:0-2655 GCA_964582485.1 uncultured Novosphingobium sp. | reverse complement strand
GGCCTGCCGCGGCGGTTCAGCTGGCGCGGCCAGGTCCACGAGATCGCCCGCGCGGAAGGGCCTGAGCGGATCGCGCCGGAATGGTGGCGGATGCGCGGCACGGCCCGCCTGCGCGACTATTACCGGATCGAGGACCGGGAAGGGCGGCGCTACTGGATCTACCGTCACGGCCTCGCCTCGGACGGGCGGGGTGGGGTGCCTGAATGGTACCTCCAGGGGCTTTATGCCTGAGGCCGCGCTCACCCCGGAACGCCGCCGGGTCGAGCAGACCCTGCCCCCGCCGGAGGACCGCGCGGGCTTCGTCGAGCTCGGGCTTGTCAGCTGCTTCTCGTTCCTGCGCGGGGCCTCGGACGCAGTGGACCTCGCCACCACCGCGCGGGCGCTCGGCTATGACGCGCTGGGGATTGCCGATGCCAATACCATGGCCGGGGTGGTCCGGCTCCACAGTGAGGCCAAGGCGCTCGGGCTGAACCCGGTGATCGGCTGCCGGATCGAGACGGTCGAGGGGCTGGAATTCCTGGCCTATCCCGCCGACCGCGCCGCCTATGGTCGTCTGTGCCGCCTGATCTCGGCCGGGCGGATGGGCAAGCTGGACGGCGAATGGCAGGACAAGGGCCTGTGCGACATCAGCCTGACGATGCTGGCCGGCCATGCCGAGGGGGTTCATCTGGTGCTGGTCCCGCCGGCGAATCTGGCGGCGGAGTTCACGATTGCGGTCGAGAGCAATGTTATTCCCCTCCCGCTTGCGGGAGGGGCTAGGGGAGGGCTTGTTACGGCGGGGTTGGACAACAGGCCCTCCCCCGACCTCTCCCGCAAACGGGAGGGGCGTCTGACCGCCCCGCTCCCCGACCTGCTCCCGCACCTCACCGCGCAGCTCCCCACGCTGGGCCACCTTGCTGCAAGCTATCTCTACAGCGGCGACGATCTCACTCGGATCGCGCGGCTGGACACACTCGCGCGCGAGCATGGCCTGACGATCCTCGCCACCAACCTGCCGCTCTATCACGTGCCTCAGCGCCGCCCGTTGCATGATGTGATGACCGCGATCCGCCACAAGACCACGGTCGCGGCCGCCGGGTACCTGCTCAGGGCCAATGCCGAGCGGCACCTGAAAGGGCCGGAGGAGATGGCCCGGCTGTTCCGGCGCTGGCCGCATGCCTTGCAGGCGGCGCGCGATCTGGCCGATGCCTGCGCCTTCAACCTGGAGGAACTGCGCTATGAATACCCGCGCGAGGAATACCCAGACGGGATTGATGCGCAGGCCTATCTGAACCGGCTGACCTGGCAGGGCGCAGCGCAGCACTACCCCCATGGGGTACCGGAAGAGGTGGCAGAAACCCTGCGCAAGGAACTGATCCTGATCGGCAAGAAGGCGCTCGCCCAGTATTTCCTGACGATCAAGGAAATCGTCGATTTTGCCCGCGCGCAGGATCCTCCGATCCTGTGCCAGGGGCGCGGCTCGGCGGCAAATTCGGCGGTGTGCTTTTGCCTGGGGATCACTTCGGTCAAACATGCCGAGCACGCGCTGCTGTTCGAACGCTTCATCTCCGAAGACCGCGACGAGCCGCCCGATATCGACGTGGATTTCGAGCATGAGCGCCGCGAGGAGGTGATCCAGCATATCTATGAACGGTATGGCCGCCACCGCGCGGGCCTGTGCGCCACGGTGATCCACTACCGTCCCCGCATGGCGATCCGCGAGGTTGGCAAGGCGATGGGCCTGTCCGAAGACGTGACCAGCGCGCTCGCCAAAACGGTGTGGGGCGGGCACGGCCGCTCGATCAAGGAGGCCCACGTCGAGCGTGAGGCGGGGATGGACCTGTCCGATCCGCACCTGCGCCGGGTACTGGCCCTGACCGAGCAGATGATCGGCATGCCGCGTCACCTTTCCCAGCACGTCGGCGGGTTCATCCTGACCGAAGGAGCGCTGACCGAGACCGTGCCGATCGGCAACGGCGCCATGCCCGATCGCAGCTTCATCGAGTGGGACAAGGACGATATCGACGCGCTGGGCATCCTCAAGGTCGATGTGCTGGCGCTGGGCATGCTGACCTGCATCCGGAAGTGCCTCGACCTGCTTGGTGAACATCATGGCAAGGACCTGACCCTTGCCACCGTCCCGCGTGAGGATCCCGAGGTTTACGACATGCTGTGCAAGGGCGATTCGCTCGGCGTGTTCCAGGTCGAGAGCCGGGCGCAGATGAACATGCTGCCGCGGCTGCGCCCGCGCTGCTTCTACGATCTGGTGATCGAGGTGGCGATCGTCCGCCCCGGGCCGATCCAGGGCGACATGGTCCATCCCTACCTGAAACGCCGCCGGGGGGCGGAAAGGGTGGAGATCCCCGCGCCGGGGCCCAGCCATGGTCCGCCAGACGAGCTGACCAGCATCCTCGGGCGGACGCTGGGGGTGCCGATCTTCCAGGAACAGGCGATGAAGATCGCGCTCGATGCGGCCCGGTTCTCCTCCAAGGAAGCCAACCGGCTGCGCAAGGCGATGGCGACCTTCCGCAGCCGGGGGATGGTCCATGAACTCGAAGACCTGATGGTCGGCCGGATGATCGCGCGCGGTTATGATCCGGACTTTGCGGTGCGCTGCTTCAACCAGATCAAGGGGTTCGGCGAATACGGCTTTCCAGAGAGCCACGCGGCCAGCTT
>CAZOSI010000305.1:0-2659 GCA_964582485.1 uncultured Novosphingobium sp. | reverse complement strand
ATCGCTCATTTCTTCGATCCACCCACGACGACAGCTGCGCCCGTATCGCCCCATATCGTTAGGGTAGAGGATCGGCAAAGCCTTCAGCTGAACAAGACGGGCGTCGTCAAAATGTCTCTGGTCCCTCCAGGAGGGGAGACGGTCGAAATGTGGGAGTTCCGTATCGCCCCGAATGGATCTTCGGGCGGCGACCTGCTGAATCAGGAGGGAGAGAAAGCGGGCGTCGTATTAGCTGGTCGGATCAACCTTTGGATCGATAATACACCCACCGTTTTGAAGATTGGCGACAGCTTCCGATTTTCGAGCCTGCTCCAACACAAACTCGAAAACCCATTCAAGGATGAAGCTCGGATAATTTGGGTTGTGACACCGCCCATCCGTCGCGCCTAGTGTCGCCGCTCGAATCGCTGCGCGAAAGCGCGCCACTTCCGATATTCAGCTTGGACTAGTCGCGCTATAGCGGAGAGCTAGCTTCGTGCTGAGCAGCCGACTGCGGACAAGACTGGGCGGCAACAATGACGGCAAAGTCTCGCTCGATTGCGGCTTGAACGCCGGATGGTATAGCCTCGTGGGGACAACGGGTCGGTTCGATGCTGATTGAAATCCCTCGCGCGGCTTCCAATCCTCAACTCCCGCAGATCACGGCTGAGGAGGCTTCCGCAGCGGCTCGGGGAGTCATCGAGCTGTTTTCAAAATGGAACCTCGGCGATGCTAAAGCGGGGTCTGCCTCACTTTGTGTGGTTAATAGATCGTTAGCAGGCACTTCGCTATTGGCGTGCATGAGAACAAAATCAAAATGGTCGCCCGGTCCGGGCATCAAGGTCCAAAGCATCGCAACCAACGGCGACGGTGACTGGGTTGTGTCGGCTTGCGGACCATCCTCGGGCATTTGTCCAGATTGCAGGAAACAGAGCGCACGTCGGCACGGCTGGTCGTACCGCAGTCTTCAGGACCTGCCGATCCAAGGCAATGAAGTGACGGTAAGGCTTCGGTTGAGCCGCTGGCGTTGCAGTTATCGGCAGTGCGGGCGGCAAACATTCTCGGACCCGATCCCGGATATTGCCTCGCCCTACGCCCGCAGGACAAAGAGGGTCGCCAACATAGTCGGCCTTCTGGGGCACGGCACAGGCGGACGCCCGGGAGAGCGCTTGATGAACCAGCTCGGGATGCCGGTCAGCGACGACACCATCCTTCGGCACTTGAAGCGCATGGCTTTACAGATCGACGACGAGCCCCCCGCTCGGATCATCGGTATCGATGACTGGAGTTGGAGGAAATCGTGGCGCTACGGCACGATCATCGTTGATCTCGAGCGCCGAAAGGTCATGGACATTCTCGAGGACCGGAGCGTGGCGAGCGTTGCACAATGGTTGAAGCGGCATCCCTCCATTGAGGTGGTCAGTCGAGATCGATGCGGGCTATACGCGCAGGCTGCTCGTGAAGGTGCCCCGCAAGCGTCTCAGGTGGCTGACCGCTTTCATCTCTTCCAGAACCTGCGTCTTGCGATCGAGGAACAGATGAGCCTCTCCGGCCGAGCTACAGGCAGGGCACTGCTGCCAGACGAGGACATCGAGACTGATCATGACGATCGAGCTTTGCATGAGGAGGCGCCTGGAATGCGGTTGCGCAATCAGCTTCGACGGACACATAGGCAGTCCCGGAAGGAGGTGTTCGAGACGGTGCACGCCTTGAGCAAAGAAGGCCTGACCTGCTCGGAGATTGCGCGTCGCACTGGATATGGCCGCCGCAGCATCGCGAAATGGCTGACGTTTGAAACGCCACCCGACCGACGCAGGGGAGCGTTGCAGCCGACATCTCCCCTGTATTTCGAAGCCTTTCTCACCCAATGTTGGAAGGACGGCAACCGCCGTGGGCGGCATCTGTTTCATGACATCAAGCATCGCGGGTACACCGGCAGCTTTTCCAATCTTGAACGCCTCCTGGCAACCTGGCGCCGCGCCGAGAGACCGGAATCGGATAAGGATAAGGATAAGGATAAGGATGATGCGGCGCCGGCTCGGGTTGGCGTCGTCGACAGTACATACGATAATGCGCCTGTGCGTGATCCGCACACTGGCCACTGGATCTCGCCGGTTGTCGCCGCTGCTCTCTGCATCAAGCCGCGCGGCGCGCTGACCGTCAATCAAGAGCGGAAAGTGGACGCCCTCAAGCAGGGATCAGATACCTTTGCGACTTTGCGCAGCTTATCCATGCGGTTTCGCGGAATATTTCATAGCCGAAATTCGGCAAGGCTCGAAGATTGGATTGATGATGCCATTCATTCTGGCCTGGTTTTCCTGGCCCGTTTTGCCCGCGTCCTTCGCCGCGATATCGACGCCGTCTGTAACGCCATCGACCTGCCTTGGAGCAATGGTCAAGCGGAAGGTCAGATCAACCGACTGAAGACGATCAAGCGCGCTATGTATGGCCGAGCGGGTGCAGAGCTTCTCAGAGCGCGGATGATGCCCATCCAATTGTCCGATCTCCACACAAAGTGAGGCAGACCCCGGGAAGGTGAGAATTTTCTGCGAGGTTGTTGAGCCCTTTGTGCGAACGGTGTTCGATCCCCAGCATGATCTCTCGCTTTGCGGCGGAATAAGAACGCAGCTTGTCTGTCACCATCACGCGCGGCGCAACACCTTGGCTCTTCAACAATTTG
>CAZOSI010000304.1:0-2668 GCA_964582485.1 uncultured Novosphingobium sp. | reverse complement strand
AAAGGGGTGGCGCCTGCGGGTCATCACCGCCTGTTTGCCGAGTGGGAGCAGAATTGCAATTGAATCCGAATCGGGTCCGTTTAGCCTGTTTCCTGTCCCGATTTCGCACAACTTGTCCGGACTCACTATTATTTCGCGAATATTCAAAAAAGCGCATCCAAATTCGATTTGTTGTGTCGGTTGTGCGTTGCATGCGGTGTAGCTTGGCGATAGGCTGCCGGTTGGCAGGCAATTTACAGGGGCCGCAGAACAGGATGAACGGAGCGGGATCGGGCTGGCAGTCCCTGCTCGAAGGGCTGATGCTCTTCGAGCATGAGTTGCTGGCTTTTGCCGCTTTCTGGTTCTGCGTCGGCCTGATTGACGAGTTCGCGATCGACCTTACCTGGCTGTGGTTGCGCCTGACGGGTAAGATCAAGACTGAACGATTGCCAGTCGGCTATGGAGCGGAACCGCTGTCTGGCCAAGCTGCGGTCTTGATCCCGGCATTCCATGAAGCCCAGGTGATCGGCACTACAGTGTCGCACATGCTGGCGTCCTGGCCGCAGCATGAACTGACGATCTATGTGGGCTGTTATCGCAATGACGCTGCAACCCTGGCGGCTGCCAGCGCGGCAGCATCAGGCGATCCCCGGGTGCGAATTGTCGTCCATGGTGCCAACGGGCCGACCACCAAGGCCGATTGCCTCAACCGGCTTTATCGCGCTCTTGAAGCGGATGAGGTCCGGCTTGGCCGCCGTTTTGCCAGCGTGATACTCCACGATGCGGAAGACATGGTCCACCCCGCCGCCTTGCAGGCAATCGATTCGGCGCTGGTCATGCGCGATTTTGTCCAGTTGCCGGTCCGGCCTGAGCCGCAACCAGGATCGCGCTGGATTGCCGGACACTATTCGGATGAGTTTGCCGAAAGCCACGCCAAGGGCATGGTTGTCCGCGCTGCGATGAATGCCCCGCTACCAGCGGCAGGAGTAGGGTGCGGCGTTTCGCGCAATGCGCTGGGTGAACTTGCCGCACGGCGAGTTGCCGATGGTGAGGCTGGTCCCTTTGCGCCCGAATGCCTGACCGAAGACTACGAGCTTGGGCTGGTCATGTCACAAGGCGGGCGGGGTAGCGCTTTTGTCCGCATTCGTGACGATTCGGGAGCACTGGTTGCCACCGGGTCGTTTTTCCCAAGCAGGCTCGATGCCGCAGTTCGTCAGAAAACCCGCTGGATTCATGGAATTGCCCTGCAAGGGTGGGACCGGATGGGATGGGGCAAGCGGTTCATCGAGCGGTGGATGGCGCTTCGCGACCGGCGTGGACCGCTCACTGCCGTGGTGCTGGCCTCTGCCTATCTCTTGTTGCTGATTGATGCAGTGTTGCTGGGCTTTGCCTTTGCCGGTTATGGTGCGCCGCGTTCCCTCTCCCTTGCGTTGACCATTATGCTGGCGGCCAGCTTCGTCGGTTTTCTATGGCGCTCTGCATTGCGCTTTGCTTTCACAACGCGGGAATACGGCTTGGCCGAAGGATGCCTTGCCGTGCTACGGATCCCGGTCGCCAATATCATCGCAATTATGGCGGGGCGTCGTGCATTGGTCGCCTATTTCCGTTCGCTGCGCACCGGCAAGGTTGTGTGGGACAAGACAACGCACGAACTTCACCCCGCCAAGCCCGCGCTGCAACAGGTGCGGGCGTGAAACTGCCAGAGCGCCCAGCCCGGCGCGGGCAGCCCTTGACGGCACTGGCGATCCTTCTGCTCGGCTGGGTCGGCGCAAGGACTGCACTGTGGGCGGGTTTACCGCAAGAGGTGGAGGAACCGGCAGCCATGGCGGCGCCGATGGCCAGCAAGCCTGTGCAGCCCAGCACGCGGCCTCCTGCCAGCGGTCGTGGTTCGGGCCATCAAGTCTTGCCTGAAGCCGCTCCCTATGCGGCGGACCCGCCACCACCGCCTGCCACAAACATACCTGTCGATCAGTCGGCTGCGCCTCTAACTGAGATTGAAAAACCGATTCCTGCTCGGATCGCCGCTGGTCACCAGTTGCTCTACATGGCCGGCATGGCTGACATACCACTTACCGAAGATTCCGTCGCTTTGGATCAGGGGCGTGCCGCTCCTTTGCCGCCGGTTCCCTATCTGCCGGCCGCGCGGGAACAGGCCCGCCGCTGGTCGGTAGATAGTTGGGTGCTGTGGCGTGAAGGCGGAAACGGCTTCAATCTACCGGGGGCTGGCTTGCCCGGAGCGAGCCTGCCCTCGGGCGCCTATGGCTCCAGCCAGGCCGGCATGGTTTTGCGCTATCGGCTCAGCCCGTCGAGCGGCCATCGTCCGACACTATATCTGCGCGCTAGCAGCGGCCTATACCGCCCTCGCGGCGAAGAACTGGCGCTGGGTCTGGCGTTGCGGCCACTGCCCAAGCTTCCTGTTGCATTGATGGCTGAAGGCCGCGTCACGCGCACCGCAACTGGCGACGTGGTGCGGCCCGCCTTTGCCGCAGTCACCGAATTGCCGCCGGCATCCTTGCCGCTAGGGCTGCGTGGTGAAGCTTATGGCCAGGCTGGTTGGGTCGGCGGGAAAGATAAGACTCCATTCATAGATGGTCAGGTGCGGCTCGACAAAGCGGTGACGCGAGCTGGCAAGGCCGAGTTCCGCCTTGGTGCCGGGGCCTGGGGCGGTGCGCAAAAGGGTGCCTCGCGG
>CAZOSI010000303.1:0-2670 GCA_964582485.1 uncultured Novosphingobium sp. | reverse complement strand
ACGCCACTTGCCCGCGCCGCCGCCGTAAAATTGAGCGATTCCGCAAGTTTAAGAAAATGACGGATCTGGGCAATATTCATCCAAATGACTCAATGTCTAGAGAGTTGCTGTAGTGTGTTACATGGCAACATATCAAAAGAACAAAACAAGTAAATCATGTTCATTTGCATCGCCCGGATCTAGTCGGAGCGTTTTTCTTGGATCAGAAAGTGGTGGTCTTGATTTCAATTCGGTTTTCCAAGGTCCGGTGAACCGGGCACCGGTCTGCAATCCTCAAAAGCTCGGCTCTTTGAACCTCATCAATTGCGCCATGGAGCCTGATCGAACGGTCGAGCACATCGATCCGCTTGCCGTCGTCAGCACACTCAACGCAATCCGACGCGTGTTCACGACCATGCTCTAGCTCAATTTCGACCTTCTCTAGGGGTATACTCTTCCGCCGAGCATAAAGCATGACGGTCATTGACGTACAGGTACCAAGTGCCGCCAACAGGTGGTCGTAAGGGCTTGGCCCGCGATCATCTCCGCCAAGGTCTTGCGGCTCGTCCGCCAACCAGTCATGCGAATGTGACTGGACATGCTGTGTAAACACTCCCCCCGCCGTCGCAACTTTGACCGTAGCCGACAAAGGACGGCTGTCAGGAGGTTGTGGTTGCTCGGTGCGGCTGAACCATGTGTCGATAAGGCCGACAACCTGTGTCGCCGCATCAGGGTCAGTTAGCAAGTGATCTGCGCTCGCCAACGTCGCGAAGTCCTTTTCTCCACCTGCCGCAAGAAACAGCCGCTCCGCCTGTTCGTAGGGCACAACAGGATCGTTTCGCGCGTGCAGAACCAGTAGCCGTGCTTCGAGCTTGGCAAGGCGCTCCATCTGCAAAGCGTTGGACGCCTGCACCAGAAACTCTTCGGTGATTATCGCATTGCGACCGAAAATGTTCAGCCTGACGTTGCCATCACGCGCGATTTGCTCGCGGTCGGCGCCAATGTTCTCGAGCACGTGATCGACTTCAAATGGCGCACCAATCGTGACCAGATTGCCGACGGCCGGGAGGCGCGAGGCGGCGGCGATGACCGCCGCTCCGCCATAGCTGTGGCCGACCAGCATTGTGCAGACTAGGCCCCGTTCGGCCAGCGCTGCCGCCGCCGCGACGATGTCATCCGCGTTGCCCAGCAATCCGGTTTCCCCGAACTGGCCATCGCTTTCGCCCAAGCCGGCAAAATCAAACCGGAGCGCTGCAACGCCGCAGTCGGCGAGCAGCCGAGCGATACGCACGGCGGCAAGCGAGTTGCGCCCGCAGGCAAAGCAATGGGCAAAAACCGCAACCGCGCGAGGTTCCACCCGCGCGGGCATCTCGATAATGCCATGCAGTGTGCCGGATTTGCCCGCAAAGGCTATCGCTTCACTTCGCCGTTGCATTATTCTGCTTCGCTTCCAACCTTGTCGAGCGCAAGCGCGTTGATGCAAAAGCGCAGGCCACTCGGATGAGGGCCATCGGGAAAGACGTGCCCTAGGTGCGCATCGCAAACGTTGCATGTCGTCTCGATCCGGCGCATTCCGTGACTTTCATCCTGGTGATAGGCCACGACAGCAAGATCAACCGGCTCGGTGAAACTTGGCCAGCCAGTGCCGCTTTCGAATTTGCTCGCCGAATCAAACAACTGAGTAGCGCAGCACCCGCAGGCATAGCGCCCCGGTGTGAACAAGCTGCACATCTCACTTGAATGCGGACGCTCGGTTCCCTTGAGTCGAGTAATGAAGAAGCGCTCGGGAGTGAGGAGATCACGCCATTCCTCTTCGCTACGCTCGACTCTTCTCGGGGGTTTCGGGTTGCCGTTGTTTGCGAAATTTACGACGTCGCCCCAGTTCATACGGTCTCCATGGATAATCATGCAATTTCACTATGACTGCCACACTCGCCTGCCTGGGCAAAGCGTGCTCGCAAGGGTGAGTTTGCGGCCTCAATGCCGCCTATATCATTGAAAAATCATTCATTCCATAATTCAATGCAAAAAGCGCATTGAACATATTCAGCTATTTTGTCTGAGTGTTCCCTAATCTCGGAATGAGGGTGCCATTGGCCGGTTCCCAATTCAGAGACAAAGATCCAATGATTGAAATGAATCAGGCCAATCGGCTTGCGGCAACTCGGCGTAAGACGCTCCTAATCGCAAAGGAGCTAAGCGATGCCGATGCGACTGTACAGCCAATGCCCGACGCTTCACCGGCGAAATGGCATCTTGGGCATACGACTTGGTTCTTTGAGACATTCATCCTGCGCGACCTGGTGAGCGGTTATAAGCTATTCCACCCAGACTGGCCTTATCTGTTCAACAGCTATTATGAGGCTGAGGGGTTGCGGCTGCTGCGTTCAAGGCGGGGAATGCTCTCGCGCCCGTCGCTGGGTGAGGTGCTGGAATACCGCAAGCATGTCGATAGCCGTCTTTTCGGTTCGCTCGATCGGCTTGGCACCAAGGCCGCTGAACTGCTGGAGCTGGGGATCCACCATGAGCAGCAGCATCAGGAACTGCTGCTTACCGACATATTGAACACGTTTGCGCAAAATCCGCTCAAACCGGCATTACGGCAGGCGGCGAACGGCGCAACCGGGCAAGCCGCGACTGCAGCGATGGGGTGGACCAGCTTCGAAGGCGGAATTGTCCAGGCCGGAAGCA
>CAZOSI010000302.1:0-2672 GCA_964582485.1 uncultured Novosphingobium sp. | reverse complement strand
TTGTAGCGGATAAGGTGGCTAGGTCGCGCGGTACCCCACGCGACTTCCGCGACGTCTCTTACGCGCAGGACGGCACCGTTCGAGACTGTCAGTGCAACGTCGCCGACACTGTCAGCATCCGGAAAGGCCCCGGCATAGTCAACATTCAGTCTACGGCCGTCACTCCGAACCGTTCCAACGGGCCCTTCGCGGCCATGAGTGGTGATCGCCGCCGCTATTTCCGTTGGACTTATGCCTCGCGCCTGCAATTTGCCGTGATCCAATAGTACTTGCATTTCACTGGCTGGCAGGCCCCAGACCTGGGCCCTTTCGACCCCTGTTACACTGCTAAGCCTCTCCCTTAACCGTTCGGACAATTTGTGCATCCGGCGCGGCGGGAGGGTATCGCTGACCAATGCCACCTCGGCAATGGCCGCAGAAGTGGGCCGTCCCCTGACTATGTCTATCCTGGTCAGCTCAGCCGGAAGCGAAGGGCGGCGGTTCGCCAGTTCGCGGCTAAGTGCGTCATATGCCCTGTCAGAATCCTTTCCCCATTCGAACTCAACGTAAACTGTTGTCACGCCTTGGCGGCTGTTGGAGCGGACTTCTCGAACCTGTTCCAATGAGAATATTGAATCCTCGATTGGCTCCGCGACAAGTTTTTCAAGTTCCGCAGCGCTGGCGCCCGGCATGACCGCGGTAATGTAAAACAGCGGGCCGTCGGATTGCGGATCTTCCGTTCGCGGAAGGCCAAAAAATGCGCTCGTCCCAAGGACCGCAAGCAGCGCGGTCAGTAGCCCAACGAACCGCCATTGCTTTAGGACAAATCGAATTGCGCGTTCGGTCATAGCAAGCGCGGAGCCACAACCTCGTGATCCTTCACAAAGCCCGCGCCATCGACAATTACCACGGATCCGTGAGGCAAGCAGCAGATCCGTACCCAATCGGTATCGACCCCGAGTAGCCGGGCTTTGGTGCGCCGAGCCTGCCGTGTCTTGGAGTCGACAACGTAGATGTAGGCCGCTTCACCTTCGATCTCGAGAAGGGCCTCGATTGGCACGCGTTGCCCCTCACCCGCAAAGCTCTGGCTAGCGTCCGGTACTCGAACCGAGCCAATCGCACCGCTGGCCAATGAATTCAAATACGCCGGCAATGCAAAATCTACATCGACTGTTCCGGTTCGCGGATCGCTTTGTAGCCCTACTCTCAAGAGCTGCGCATCCAGCGGTCCGTCACGTCCAGGAACGCTAATCTGCAACATCTGCCCGCGCCGCAGATGCTGAGCAACCCCTTCCGGTATCTTAGCCCTAGCGATGATAGGACTCGTTATGTCGGCCACTCTCGCAATCGATTTGCCCGGCAAAGAGACTTCTCCCACCTCACCTTGTACCGACAACACCACGCCATCGAAGGGCATTTCGACAACGGCTGACCGAATGTCAAAGTCTGCCGCGGACAGCGATGCCTCGACCGCCCGCAATTCAGCTTGACTGGCTTCAAGTTCCGCCTTGGAAATCGCGCCAATTGCGAGCAGTGACTGCTGGCGTGCAACTCTTGAGCGCAGTTCGTTTCGGGCCGCCGAAATCCTTGTCCGTTCTGCACGGACATCTTCCGCTCTTATCGCAGCAACAACACTGCCCTTGCGTAGGCGGTCACCGACCTTCACCCGAACAGCAGAAAGTATCCCGGTAAGTCGAGAGCCCAATGCCGCTTCGCGCTCGCGTTGGATTACAACCGGAAAACTGCGGTCGGCACGATCAGGCTGATCAGCTCCGATCCGGAAAGCGGTCACCTGCAATGGGTCTCCGGCTTGCGGTCCCTGCGCCCGAGTGCAAGCAGAAGTCGTCCCAACAAAAACGGCCGCGATAACGAACATCGCTGCCAAACGGCCAAACATCCCGCTCAAACGGTTCGACAAACGACTCACTCGCCCTGCCTGGTTCTAAGCACTAGCAAAGCGATCTCCTTTATCTAGTTTCGCGACTCAATTATCATGCTCAATTGTCGATCAAAAAGAACCACAAACAAGCACCAGCTCCTACAAGCATCCAAACGCTCGATGCGAGGACAACAACAGCCACAAGTTTTTCATGCCCGGGGCTACCTTTGTAACCAGCTCCAGCAATTGGCAATACTCGCGACGCCCCTGTCGCAGCTGACAATAGCAATCCAATGACCAGAAAACAGCTCGACAGGACAAGCGACCATCCGATCACTGCCTGAAACGAATCAGGAATTGCGAATTCCTGCCAAAATGCACCCGCAGCCAACAAAAAAGTGCCCGCCTGCACGGCGGTCAAGTGAGCCGATAGAGACATTCTTGGATTTCGAAACTTAGGAATCAAAGCTCCAATCAACAAGCCCCAAACAAACAGAGCGAGACCAAACTTTCCTAGCATCAGCGAGTGATATGCCATTGCCGCCTCCTCAGGCCTTCAAGCTATTTTGACTGCACTAGACTGTCAATCCCGAAGAACCTAGGCCGTGAACCCAAAAAACGTTGGCGCTGGGGTACTGCCGTGCCAACCTGTATTTACGGCCCCGCAAATCTGTATTTATGGATAAGCAGAACGATCCGAGATCAATGAGCGAACTGCGCCTGTTTGATATAAAGCCGGCCCCAAAAATGGCTGAAAAGACACCAAACTCAGCTAAAACAAACCAAGCCGGTCACGCCATTACGTCGCCGCTGA
>CAZOSI010000301.1:0-2735 GCA_964582485.1 uncultured Novosphingobium sp. | reverse complement strand
CATGAAGCGCGCCCGCCCCACCGGGCTGATCGGGTTCGTTCGGGAATTGATGAAGGATTGATGGCGCGAGTTGCGATCCGATCGGCACTACTGGCAATTCTGCTGGCGGGTGCACTGATCGTCTATGGCCTGATCGAAGCCAAGGCCGACCCGATCAGGCGCGAGGCCGAGATCGTTGCCTCATCGTTTCCTGCTGACCAACAGCCGTTTCGGGTCGCCCTGCTTTCCGACATTCATTTCGGGAATCGGGCCATGCAGCGCGAGCGGCTGGAGGCAATTGTCGCCGCGGTCAATGCAGCCCGCCCCGATCTGGTCGTGATCACCGGTGATTTCGTCAACGGGCACAATGGACAGCTCAAGACCAATCCCGACGATCTGATTGCGCCCTTGGCCGGACTGACTGCCCCCCAAGGCGTGATCGCCACGCCCGGCAACCACGACCACTGGACCGATCTGGCCAAAGTGAAAGCGGCATTGGAGAAGGCCGGAATCACGGTTCTGGTCAATACCCCGGCACAGCGCGGCCCTTTGCTGGTGTTGGGACTAGATGATGGCTTTACCAGCCATGACGATGTCTCCGCTGCACTGGCAGCAGCCAAGGGACTGGCAGGTATTCCAGTCGTCGTTACCCACTCGCCCGATCTTGCCCCGCGCCTGCCGCCCGAAATTGGCACGGTTTTGGCCGGACACACGCATTGTGGGCAGGCCGTGTTGCCGTTGATCGGATCGCTCGCGCCCGCGCTGGGCTATCACGTCTTCGATCCGCATTACCAATGCGGCCTGGTCCGCGATCCGGGCCGAACCGTGATCGTAACGGCCGGTCTTGGATCAGGAAGCATTCCATTCAGAGTAGGAGCACCGCCTGATTGGTGGCTGGTGACTTTCAGGGCACCCTAAGGCCAGCCAGCCCGGCCCGCATCCACTTCGGCCACCAGTATCTTGCCCAGCGGGGCCTTGGCCGGATCGGACGGCGCGGTCAGCATGAACAGGTGTTTGCCTTCCGGACCGCCGAGCATGCAGGCATAGCAATTCTGGCCCAGCCCATCGATCACTTCGAGCACTTCGCCGCCAGGTGCAATCAGCGCGCATTCGGGCGCTGCCGGATTGGCGATCCACACCGCGCCCGACGCGTCGAGGCAGATCCCGTCAGGCAGGCGCGGCGCAACCGGGGCCCATTCCTGCCGGTTGGACAAGAACCCGTCCGCGCCGATTTCAAGGGCGGAGAGCCGCAGGCCAAAGGTTTCGGCCACGACCAGCGTCGCCCCGTCGGGGCTGATCACCATGCCATTGGGGAAACTGAACCGCTCACCCGGCGCGGCATTGCTGACGGTGCCATCGGGCTGGACCAGTGCCAGAACAGTTGTCGGATGGTCGGCGATGACCCCCGCCGGCCCGCGCTCGGCCATGGCCGCGTCCAGATCGAAGCCAAAGTTGCCGACATAGGCCCGGCCCAATGCGTCGACGACCATGTCATTGCACAGATGCGCGGAATAATCGGCCAGATCAGCATGCACTTCAAAACGCCCGTCGGGCCAGCGCCGCCAGACCTGGCGCTTCTGCATGCAGACCACCAGCAACGAGCCATCGGGCATCCAGCCGAGGCCGGACGGCTGATCGTCCAGCTCCAGCTCGGTGCGCAGGTCACCGGCCAGCGAGACCGATTTCACCGCATGGGCATGGAAGTCCGAGAGCCACAACCGGCCCTCATGCCAGCGCGGCCCTTCGCCGAAATAGATCCCTTCGGCGAGCGTGCGGACCGCGCGGGGCACGGGTCAGTGCCCGCCCGAAGGGTCGTTGAACACTTCCGGGATCCAGGCGTTCACAATCCCGCCGTCGATCGGGATCGTGGTGCCAACCACATAGTCGCCCGCCCGGCTGGCGAGATAGATCGCGCCGCCAGCGATATCCTCGGCCACGCCGATCCGCTTGTAGGGGATCCCTTTGGCGCTGCCTTCGGGGTTCTTGGCGGCGGCCTTGTTCATTTCGCTGGGATAGGCCCCCGGTGCGATGCAGGTGCAGACCACGTTGTCCTTGATCAGCCGCGCGGCCATCCGCTTGGTCAGATGGATCACTGCGGCCTTTGATGCCTGGTAGGAATAGGTATCCCATGGATTGGGGCGCAGGCCGTCGATCGAGGCGATGTTGATCACCTTGGCCGGACGGTCGAACGTACCAGCGGCCTTGAGCAGCGGAAACAGCCTTTGCGTCAGGAAGAACAATGACTTGACGTTGAGGTCCATCACCTTGTCCCAGCCCACTTCAGGGAAATCTTCGAACTCCCCGCCCCAGGCTGCACCGGCATTGTTGACCAGAATATCGAGCCGCGTTTCGCGCGCGCTCAGCTGGCTGACCAGGTCGGCAATCCCGTCCGACTGGCTGAGATCGCCCGCCAGCCCGATCACCTTGCCGGGATACTGCGCCTCGAATTCAGCCACGGTTTCATCAAGCTGCGCCTTCTTGCGGGCAGTGATGTAGACCCGTTCGCAGCCTGCAGCGAGATAGCCTTCGAGCAGCATCTTGCCGATCCCGCGGCTGCCGCCGGTGATCAGCGCGACCTTGCCTTCAAGGCTGAAGAGCTTTGCGAAATCAAATGCCATTTTCCGTCTCTCCTCAATAGCCCGAAAGCTTCGCCACACGGTCGGCGTGATAGTACATGTCGCCCATGAATTCCGCCAGCGCGCGGTCGCGCTTCATGTAGAGGCCGATGTCGTATTCGTCGGTCATGCCGATCCCGC
>CAZOSI010000300.1:0-2764 GCA_964582485.1 uncultured Novosphingobium sp. | reverse complement strand
CCCGCCTTCGAACTTCACCAACTTGAGCGCCGGATCATAGACCACCCGCTTGGCGGTGATCCGCCAGCTGGGGTTGCGCGGGCAGCCCTTGTCATCTTCGACCGCGCAGGCAGTGTATGCGGCATTGTGCAGCAGCACTTTGCCATCTTCGAGCCGCTCACCCTTCGTCGCTGCCAGCCGCCCGCCTTCGCGCAGTGCCAGCAGCATATTATCCATTGCCCCGGCCTCAAGCTCTTCGCTTAGTTCAAGGCTGTCGGTGAACAGTTGATTGCCGTCGGCATCGACGAAGCGGATGTTGCCTTCGGCGCGGATCTTGCCGGTCTTGCGGTCCCAGACCAGACGATCGGCGCGGACCGACTGGTTGCCGCGGCGAAGCACGACATTGCCAAAGACAGTGGCCACATCGGAATTGTCGTCATAGCTCGCGCCATCGGCCTCGAACTGGATCTGATCGTCAGTGGCGACGGGTACGGGGGCAATTTCCCCGACCACCGGCCCAGGCATCGCCTCTTGAGCCTGCGCTACGAGCGGACAGCCGAGCGCGGCCAGCGCCAGCGCGGCGGCACCGGTCCGGATGCAATTCGGGCACAGATCATGATGCGGCAAATGACGCCGCGCGGGCAGGAGCATGGCTTGCCTATCGCACCGCCCGCGCCTAACTGCAATCCACGCCATCAGCATGCGGCAACGCTTTGTCGCAGGGGCAGCATTTCCATTGGGAGCTACCATGCAAGTCGAATTCCTGTCCGGTCCCATCGTGCCGACGACCAGCCCGATTGCCTATATCATCGATCAGGAAGCCATTCCCGCCAGTCTTGAGCCGGTCGTCGCCGCAGGGGCCAAGGCCAGCCGCTTTGCCGGCAAGACCGGGCAGTTGCACGAAGCCTTCGTAAGCCGCGATGGCGCTGTTGTCCGCCTCGCGCTGGCCGGCGCGGGGGAACCGGGCAGCAAGGATCGCAGCGCCGCGCTGGAACGCGCCGGGGCGGCGATCACGGCCAAGTTCCTGGCCTCGGGCGAAACGGCGGTAACGATCGACCTGACCGGAATCAGACTTTCCGCTGGCGATGCAGCGTCAGTTCTGCTGGGTGCCCGGCTGCGCGGCTGGCGGCATGACATCTATCGCACCAAGTTGCCCGAAGAGCAGAAGGCCAGCCTCAGGACAATTCACGTCGCTGGTGCGCCGGAAGGGACCGAGGCCGCCTGGGAGATTGAGGCGGCGCTGGCCGAAGGGGTGGAGTTCACCCGCGAGCTGGTGACCGAGCCGGCCAACGTGATCTACCCGGAAAGCTTCGTCGAACGCGCCCAGGCGCGTTTTGCCGGGACCGGAATCGGGATTCGCGTGCTTGATGAAGTCGAAATGGCCAAGCTGGGCATGGGCGCGCTGCTTGGCGTGGCGCAAGGTTCGGTCCGCAAGCCGCGCCTGTTGGTGATGGAGTGGAAAGGCGGCGCTGCCGCTGAGCGGCCGACCGCTTTCGTCGGCAAGGGCGTTACATTCGATACCGGCGGGATCAGCCTGAAGCCGCCGGCCGGCATGGAAGATATGAAGTGGGACATGGGCGGGGCCGGTGCAGTTACCGGCGCGATGCTTGCTTTGGCCAAGCGCAAGGCCAAGGCCAACGTCGTCGGGATCTGCGGACTGGTAGAGAACATGCCCGATGGCAATGCCCAACGACCGGGCGATGTCGTTACCACCATGTCGGGCCAGACGGTCGAAGTGATCAACACCGATGCCGAAGGGCGACTGGTGCTGTGCGACGCCATCACCTGGACCCAGAAAGAGTTCAATCCCGCTGCAGTGATCGATCTGGCCACCCTGACCGGCGCGATGATCATTGCGCTCGGCCATGAATATGGCGGGATCTTCTCGAACGACGATAGCCTGGCTGACAAGCTGCTGAGCGCCGGTGCGGCATCGGGCGACCGGCTGTGGCGCCAGCCGATGGGCCCAGCCTATGACAAGCTGATCGACAGCCCGATCGCCGATATGAAGAACGTTGGCCCGCGCGAGGGCGGCTCGATCACTGCCGCGCAGTTTATCCAGCGTTATGTCGAAAAAGGAACCCCCTGGGCGCACCTCGACATCGCCGGGATGGTATGGGCCAGCAAGCCCGGCCAGACCTGGGACAAGGGCGCGACCGGCTTTGGCGTGCGGGTGCTTGACCGGTTCGTACGGGATCATCTCGAGGGGTAATGCGGGTCGATTTCTACCAGCTTAGCCAGTCCCCGGTCGAAGGCGCCTTGCCGCTGCTGGCGGCCAAGATGCTGGAAACCGGGGCGCGGGTGCTGGTCGTTTCGGCCGCAGAGGCGCAGCTTGTGCGCATTTCCGATGCGTTGTGGGCGGTGCGGGATCAGTTTTTGGCCCATGCTCCGGCCGGCGGGCCGCACGATGCGCACCAGCCGATCCTGCTGACCGATACCTTGTCGGCGGCGAATGGAGCGACCTTTCTGGCCCTGGCCGATGGACAATGGCGCGACGGGGCTGAGGCGTTCGAACGGGTGTTCCTGTTATTCGACGGTTCGACGATCGACGATGCCCGGGCGACCTGGCGCGCGCTGGGCGAGCGCGAGGGGATCGAGCGCAACTACTGGCGGCAGGAAGGCGGCCGCTGGACCAAGGCCGGCTGACGCACCGGCATCTTGCAGCGCAGCATTTTCCCCGCTAGGGGCGCGGCCAATCTCCCAAACCATAAACCTCGCAAGGAACATCGTCATGGCGGTTACCCGCACCTTTTCGATCATCAAGCCCGACGCCACCCGCCGCAAC
>CAZOSI010000299.1:0-2813 GCA_964582485.1 uncultured Novosphingobium sp. | reverse complement strand
CCTTCAGCGTAACTGTGCGTTTCAGCTTGCGAACGGGCTTGAGCTTGACCGAAGTCCAGCGCCCGGTCCCGTCGGTCGGATCCTGAAAGCCTTCAACAGTCACTTCAGCGATCCCGACAATCTCCAGCCCGATGTTGGAGTGATAGAAGAACACCAGATCGCCCTTCCTCATCGCCCGCAGGTGCAGCCGCGCGGTGTAATTGCGAACCCCGTCCCAGGTCCCCTCACTCTCGGCAACCAGATCGTCCCAGCTGTAAACGTCCGGCTCGGATTTCATCAGCCAATAGGATTTGATTTTGGTCATGCCAGAACTCACGAAAAGGGCTATGGCCTGCCCATTGCATCAGATTTTCGAGAGCGTCCACCTATGTCCCTTACAGCTATCCCCGTACTTTCGCTGAACCTGCCAAAGGCAGAGTTCGCGCAAGCAATTGGTGAGAGTTTCCGAACCTTCGGCTTTGCCATGGTCAAGGATTTCGAGATCGATCGCGGCCTGATCGATCAGGCCTGGAAGCTTTCCGAAGAATTCTTCGCCCTGCCCGAAGAGGAAAAGCGCAGCTATCACGATCCTGTGATTGCTGGAGCGCGCGGCTATACGCCGTTCGGGGTCGAAATCGCCAAGGACGCGAAGCATCACGATCTGAAGGAGTTCTGGCATGTTGGCCGCGATCTGCCTGCGGGCAGCCCACTCGCCGATGCCTCGATGCCGCCAAATGTCTGGCCGGCGCGCCCCGATGGCTTCAAGGATGTTTTCAGCGAACTCTACCGCCAGTTCGACGCCACCGGCGCCACAATCCTTTCGGCCATCGCGCTCTATCTCGGGCTCGACGAGCACTGGTTTGACATCGGCATCGAAGACGGTAATTCGGTAATGCGCCTGCTGCACTATCCGCCCATCCCCAATCTTCAGGGCGAAGCGATCCGGGCCGGAGCGCATGGCGATATCAACCTGATTACCTTGCTGCTCGGCGCCGAAGAAGCCGGGCTGGAACTGCTTTTTCAGGGCAAGGAATGGATGAACGCCTCGCCGCCGGAGGGTGCGATGGTAATCAATTGCGGCGATATGCTGGAGCGGCTGACCAACCACTTCCTGCCTTCGACCATCCACCGGGTCCGTAATCCCAATCCGGAACGGGCTGCTTTCAGCCGCTATTCGATGCCCTTCTTCCTGCACCTGCGCAGCGATTTTCTGATCAAGACCCTGCCACAGTGCATCACACCGGAAAATCCGGACCGCTATCCCGATCCGATCACGGCGGATCAGTTTTTGCAGCAGCGCTTGCGCGAAATCGGGCTCAAGAAATAAGGCTTTAAGCCGAACGCGCAGACATTAACTCAAATTTCAAACCCTTCCGGCAGTCTCGTGGGATTATGTCTGAAGGGGCAACGGAGATGCCGCGCACACAGCCGGTCCAGGAACTTTCGCGGCACCTCGGTGAGCCGCCGCTGGGTCGCACCGGTAAGGATGTGGTTGCATTGGGGATCGCGATTGCCGCGATAATCATGTTTGTCGGCACCGGTGGTTCGGTTCTTCCCGCAGTCGTCCGCTCATTATCGGGTACTGGGCTGGGTCCGGATAAGCTGCTGGTCAACGCCCTCCTGCTCAATATCGCGCTCGTGATCTTCGGCTGGCGGCGCTATCGCGAACTGACTGGGGAGGTCGCCGAGCGCCGCCGCGCCGAAGCGCAGGCCCGGATCCTGGCTGAAACCGATGCGCTGACCGGCTGTCTGAACCGGCGCTCGATCGGCCCCGCCGCTGACCAATTGTTCGCCCAAGCCGAAGCGCGCGGTGATGCGGTTGCCGTGATCATGCTCGATCTCGACAAGTTCAAGCAGGTCAACGATGTCAACAGCCACGCTGCCGGCGATGCCCTGCTGGTCGAAGCGGCGCGACGCCTGGCAGACTGCTTGCCCGAAGGTTCGCTGCTCGCCCGGATCGGCGGTGACGAATTTGCATGTGTAGTCAGCCATTCATTAGGTCGGACTGATCAGATCGAAAGTCTGACAGAGAACCTGATCGCTGCGGTTGCCCGCCCAGTTTCCTACCATGAATCCCAAATCGAAACGACGATCTCGGCCGGGATTGCCAGCCGCGAGCCCGGTTCGCCAATCGAGGCCCAGGGCCTGCTGCACAGCGCCGACATTGCCATGTATCAAGCCAAAAAGCGCGGCCGAAACCGGCATTGCTGGTTCGATCCGGCGATGGAGAGCGAGCTAAAATTTCGCTGCGAACTCGAAGCCGGACTGCGCCGCGGGATCGGCAATGGCGAATTCGTGCCGTTTTATCAGAAGCAGGTTGATCTGGAGACCGGTGAACTGGTCGGGTTCGAGATGCTGGCGCGGTGGAATTCGCCGGTATTGGGCCAGGTTAGTCCTGAAATCTTTGTGCCGGTGGCAGAGGAGATCGGCCTGATCGGCCCGATCTCGGAAGACCTGATCGCCCGTGCCCTGCGCGACGCCAGAAATTGGAATCCGCGGCTGACGCTATCGGTTAATATCTCTCCGTTGCAACTGCGCGATCCATGGTTTGCCCAAAAGTTGCTCAAGATGCTGGTTGAAGCAAATTTCCCGCCTAGCAGGCTTGAAATCGAAGTGACCGAAAGCTGCCTGCACGAAAACCTCGGCATGGTCCGATCGATGATCACCAGCCTGCAGAATCAAGGGGTCCAGGTCAGCCTCGACGATTTCGGGACCGGCTACAGCTCGCTTGCCCAGTTGCGCAGCCTGCCGTTCAACCGGATCAAGATCGATCGCAGCTTCGTCACCACCGTAAATGACAGCCCGGAAAGTGCGACCATCATCCAGTCGATCAT
>CAZOSI010000298.1:0-2822 GCA_964582485.1 uncultured Novosphingobium sp. | reverse complement strand
CGGGCAAACGAGCACAGGACACTGCAAGAATGAGCACGCAAATCGACGCCAAGCCGAAGTCGCGACCCCGTGGCCCGGCCAAACGCCTTGCCAAGGGCGTGAAGTGGAACAACGCGGTCGGGGGCGCGGATGAGCAATACCAGCTCAAGAAGCAGGCGGTCATTGCAGAAGCGTCTCGCACGTTTGGCCGCCACGGGTACAAGAACGTGTCCCTGGACGAGATTGCCGCCGCGCTCAACGTCACGAAGCCCGCGCTTTACTATTACTTCAAGAACAAGCAGGAACTGATCTACGAGTGCCATGAGTTGTCGATGAGGCTCGGAGACCAAGTCCTGAAAGATGCCGTTGCCTCGGAAACAACCGGGTACGAACGCATTGCAACCTTCATCAAGAACTACATCTCACTGCTGACCGACGAAATGGGGGCCCCCGCCATCCTCCACGACTTTTCGGCTATGACGGCGGCGGATCAGAAGAAGATCATTGCGAGGCGCCGTAAGTTCGATCTGGAATTGCGCCAGGTGTTCGAGGACGGCGTTCGAGATGGGTCCATCGCGCCGTGCGATGCCAAGCTGGCGGTGTTCTGGTTCATGGGGGCCGTCGGCGGGATTTCCCAGTGGTTTCACGCAGAAGGTCGCCTGCGTGGCGATGAGGTCGCTGACATTTTCATCGGACTGCTCGCCCATGGCATTCGACCGGCTACGTCCGGAAAGACGAGTGCCAGGGGGAAATCGTGATCCGCTTTTCATTGTGCCAACGGATATAGGCGTCCAACCTGAATGAACGGCTCGGTTTTCAACTGCCCGAAGAAACCTTCGCGTGCCGCGTTATCAGGCGAGTACCCCTTGCGGGACATTGAGCCAACCAGTTTCGCATCGGCGACGCGCGACAGCCACCCAGGCCGGAGATAGAGGGTGGATTCAACTGGTCGTCGCAACACCTTCAACCCAGAATGTTGAATTCCTCTGATCTCTGACCCGATGGGGATGCGGCGGCATTCTTGGACTGATTTTGCAACGAACTCAAAGGCGCTTGACGTGCCCCCTTAAACCGGGCAGTTCATACTAGAGTCTGGCCACTTCTTGGGGTTGAACTGACCTGCTGTTGACGAACTCGCTCGGGGTCAGGTTGCCGAGTGAACCGTGTGGGCGGTGGTGGTTGTAATCGTCCTGCCAAGCTCTCAACTTCTCCCGGGCATCGTGCAGCGTGATGAACTCGTTGACATTGAGAAACTCATCCCGCAGCCGTCCGTTGAACGACTCGATAAGACCATTATCCGTGGGCTTTCCCGGACGGGTGTAGTCGAGCTTGATCCCTCGGCGATATGCCCATTCGTCCAGCGCTTTCGAGGTGAATTCCGTCCCGTTGTCTACGGTAATCGCTGTGGGCCAACCGCGGTGCCTGCCGACATCATCCAGCGCCTTAGCAACGCAACGGCCTGATAGCCGGAAGTTGGCCTCCAGGCACACACTCTCGCGACTCCATTGATCGATGACCGTGAGGATGCGAAACGCGCGGCCATCGTGCGTCTGGTCGTGGACAAAATCCATGCTCCAGTGCTGGTTTGGTCCGGTTGCAGGCTGTGGTTTGCCACGCAGCAACGCGATGCGCTTGCGGCGCTTGACCTTCATACGCAACTGCAGGCCTTCCAGGCGATACAACCGATACACGCGCTTCTCTCCCACCTCCCAGCCCTCGCGTTTGAGCATCACCAGGACGCGCCGATAACCAAACCGGGGCCGGCTCATCGCGAGGTCTCGAATGCGCTGACGCAGGACGCTCTGATCGCGCGCCGCGCTCTTGGCGTACCAGCTCGAACGCTGCAGCAGCGCCAGTCGGCACGAGCGGTGCACACTGACCTTGAAACGCTCCTGCATCCAGGCTGCCAGCTCGCGGCGCTTGGCAGCCCTCAGAGCTTTTTTTTGACGACCTCCTGCAGGATCTGCTTGTCCAGCGTGAGATCAGCGACGATGCGCCGCAAGCGAGCGTTCTCGTCCTCAAGCTGTCTGAGCTTGCGAACCTCGCTCACGCCCAGCTCGCCGTACTTCTTCTTCCACGTGTAGAACGTGGCCTCAGAGATGCCGATCTGGCGGCACACGTCCACCACCGGTATGCCGCCGTCGGCCATGCGCAGCGCATAGGCGATCTGCTCTTCGCTGAATCGAGACTTCTTCATCGCTTCTCCTTGCCCCTCTCGGGGCCTTGGGAAGCAACCGTACCTCTAGTTTTGAGCTGTGCAGATTTTTCGGAGGCACGTCACTACGAAGAGCGCATGCGCGCAGTCCGGCTCCCGGAGCGAAGCGGCCTTCGTCGAGGCGATTGAGACGGTGGCTGGTGATGCAGTCTCGATCACCTGGCGCTACGCCGATAAGCAAGGGACGCCGCCAAACTGGGCTCAGCTCCTTGAAGGCCATGGCATCGGCAGCCACTACTGCTGCTGCCCTTCTGTAAAGTTTTCGACAATATTTTGCGGGTTGCAATGTTGGCTTGAGTGCTGTGCGCCAAGTGTTTTCGACTTTGGTCGGTGCCACCCGTCAAGTGCCGCCTCTGGATGCCGCGTGGATCCTAAGGGGCTGTTTTCGACTTTATTTGGTCAGAACACTTGGTATATGCACACGCACCGCGCGCCAGAGCCAAGGCGTGAAGACCGGGTAGCGAGCACAAGGTACTCGGTGGAATATGGACGCGAGAACGATGGCCGTTACTGGGCGGCAGTACCGGCACTACCGGGCGTGCTTGTCCATGGCGAAAACGAGGACGAGGTCAAGGCCAAGGTCAGCGCTCTGGCCTTGCGAGCTCTGGCTGAACGCCTTGAGTCCCAC
>CAZOSI010000297.1:0-2833 GCA_964582485.1 uncultured Novosphingobium sp. | reverse complement strand
GCTCGCGCTTGTTCTGAAGCCCCCCGGCGGTGTCTACGATCAGCGCGTCGATCCCTTTGTCGGTCGCGGCCTTCACTGCATCGAACACCACGGCTGAGGGATCGCCGCCTTCGGGGCCCTTGATGATTTCGATCCCGAGCCGCTCTGCCCAGACCGCCAGCTGGCCAATCGCGGCGGCGCGAAAGGTATCGCCTGCCGCCAGTATTACCGAATAGTCCTGTTCCTGAAACAGGTGCGCCAGCTTGGCGATTGTGGTGGTCTTGCCCGATCCGTTGACCCCGATCACCAGGATCACCTGCGGGCGGGGGAAGGCGACGATGTCGATCGGCTTGGCCACCGGGCGCAGGATTGCGGCGATTTCGTCAGCCACAGCCTGCTTGATCGCCGCTTCGTCTGCACCCTTGTCGAACCGCTCGCCCGCCAGCTTTTCGCGAATCCGCGCTGCGGCGCGCGGGCCCAGGTCCGACAGGATCAGGGCGTCTTCAAGATGATCGAGTTGCGTCTCGTCCAGCCGGGTCTTCGAAACGATCCCGGCCAGGTTCTCGGTCAGCTTCTCTGAGGTTTTGCGGAAACCGCCGAACAGGCGGTCGGACCAGCTTTCGCCGCTCATGCAAGCAGCCCTTCGACGATACGGGTGGGGGTAACGATGACGATCATTCCTGCCTCGGTTCCGGGCGGCAACTGCACCCGGGCGAAGTTCGGCGCATGGCCCGTTCCGTCGCGTTCGGCAAGCACTTCCAGTGGCGTGCCGATTTGGGCTGACAGCCAGCGGGCGCGTTCGGCGGCAACGGCTGCGCGCAGCTGGGCGGCGCGGGCCTTGACGGTCGGCACGGGAACCGGGGGCATCCGCGCAGCTGGTGTGCCGGGGCGGGGCGAGTAGGGAAAGACATGGCCGTGGACTAGGCCCAGCTCGGCAATCAGCGAAAGGTTGGCCTGATGGGCCGCTTCGTCCTCGGTCGGGAAGCCGGCGATCAGATCGCCGCCGAGCGCCAGCTCCGGCCGCCGCGTCTTCAGCGCGGCAACCAGCGCGATAGCCTGTGCGCGGCTGTGGCGGCGCTTCATCCGCTTGAGGATCAAATCGTGCCCGTGTTGCAGTGAGAGATGCAGGTGCGGCATCACCCGGGCCTCTCCCGCGATCAGATCGAACAGCAGGTCGTCAATCTCCACCCCGTCGACCGACGAGAGCCGCAACCGGCGGAGTTCCGGAAATGTGTCGAGGATTGCTGTTACCAGCAAGCCAAGCGCGGGCTTGCCCGGCAGATCCTCGCCCCAACTGGTCAGATCAACTCCGGTCAGCACAACTTCGCGGCTGCCCAAGGTCAGATGCCGTTCAACTTCATTCAGCACCGCAGACACTGTCAGCGAACGGCTCGGTCCGCGGCCTTGCGGGATGACGCAGAAGGTGCAGGCGTGATCGCAGCCGTTCTGGACCGCGATGAAGGCGCGGGTGTGGGTCCGGACCTCGGCCCGCGCCGGGGCAACGTTCCAGGCCCGGGGATCGAGCTTGGCGACGTTGGCAATCAGGCCATCGACTTCGGGCATGGCCGACAAGGCGGCGCGCTCAACCTCGGCGGCACAGCCGGTCACCAGCAACCGCGCATTGGGCCGCGCGCGCCGGGCGCGGCGGATCGCCTGGCGGGTCTGGCGTACAGCCTCGGCGGTAACCGCGCAGGAATTAACCACCACCAGATCGCTCTCCTGCGCCAGCAAGCCGCGCAGTTCTTCGCTTTCCGACAGGTTGAGCCGGCACCCAAGCGAAATGACTTCGACGCCCATCAGGCCGGTCCGAAGTCGGCCGGATCGAAATCGCCGCGGAAGCTCTCGGTGGCCGGGCCAGTCATCAGGATCCGGCCCGCAGCGGTCCATTCGATCACCAGATCGCCGCCGGGCAGCGATACCGAGACCTTGCGATCAACCAGATCTCGCCGCATCGCCCCTATCGCCGTGGCGCAGGCGCCAGTTCCGCAGGCCCGGGTCTCTCCCACGCCGCGCTCCCACACACGCAGGCGGATGTGTGTGCGGGACATTACGGTGGCGACATTGACGTTGATCCGGTGAGGAAACAGCGGATCGTGTTCGATTTCCGGACCCAACCGGTCAAGTTCGACCGCCAGGCAATCGGGCACGAAGAAGATTACATGCGGATTGCCAACATTGACCGCGGTGGGGTTTTCCAGCGTGTCCCACGCCAGCGGCATGTGGTGCGTATCCATCGCGTAGGCGAGGGGGATATGATCCCATTCGAAGCGCGGCTCCCCCATATCGACAGTTATCCCGGCTGCACTTGGCGCAACCTCGATCATGCCGCCCAGCGTCTCGACCTTGGCGGGCTTACCCAGCAACAATCCGATTGCCCGCGAGGCATTGCCGCAACTTTCTACCTCGCCGCCGTCCTGGTTGAAGAACCGGGCCTTCAGCGCGGCCTTGATTGAGGGTTCGAGCACAACCAGCTGGTCGCAGCCAATCCCGGTGCGGCGATCGGCCAAGGCGGCGGCAAAGCCATTGGTCAGCACGGGCAGCGTTTGCTCGCGCCCATCGAGCACGACGAAATCGTTGCCCAGGCCGTGCATTTTGATGAACGGGATCCGCATGCCAAGCGCTCTATGCGCTGGGGCTGTCGGCGTAAAGTGCGGCGATCAGGCCCGACGGGCCTCCGGCGTAGGCTGGGCGACGGGTTCAGCTGTGGACGGGGAATCAAGCAACAGGTTGAGTTGGGCCAGTTCGGCCTCGGTCTCTTCAGCCGATTCAGGATAGCCGTAAAGGTAGCCCTGACCTTTGAATTTGCCAAGTTCGCGCAGCTTCTTCAGCACTGCTTCGCTTTCGATCCCTTCTG
>CAZOSI010000296.1:0-2854 GCA_964582485.1 uncultured Novosphingobium sp. | reverse complement strand
GCGACAATGGCCCCAGCTACATCGCGGGCGAACTGGCGGAATACATCGAGGCCCGGAAGATGAGCCATGTGCGCGGTGCCCCGTGCCACCCCCAGACCCAAGGCAAGATCGAGCGTTGGCACCAGACCTTGAAGAACCGCATCCTGCTCGAAAACTACTTCCTGCCCGGCGACCTCGAGACCCAGATCGAGGCCTTCGTCGAGCATTACAATCACCAACGTTATCACGAGAGCCTGAACAACGTGACGCCCGCTGATGCCTACTTCGGCAGGGCTGCAGCCATCATCAAACAGCGTGAAAGGATCAAACGCCAGACCATCGAACATCGGCGCTTGCAACACCGTAAGCTAGCCGCTTAACATCAACCCCCAGACGAGGCCCGCAATCCGCTAATCTAAGCCGCGATCTGCGCCAAATGTTCTGACGACGGACAGCGCGGGCTGAGCCGTAGTTCCGTCTCAGGCTAGCCTTTGGGCTACGACAACCCGCCAACCCCCATCAATCAAGGTGGGGCCGGTGACGCGTCCTGTTCTGCACGCCGCCCGCAACATCATGGCAGGACTGCTGAGCCGCAATTGGCGGAATGCTGTCCTAGGACGAACTTTGATAGGTGAATGTGTCAGACCCGGCAAAGATCGCGCCGTCTGATTCATTGTCACTCGGCAAACCGGATGTCATTTGCCAAAGCGTTGTCATCGTGGGCGTGCTGCCGAGATTTTCCACTTCGCCAACCCAAGATGAAATTCCAGTTGAGGGAAACAACACTGAGAAGGCAATGAGATTACCGTCGACAAAGCCGACAAGAGCGTTGCTTGCGCCGGTTTCTGAATTGGTAAAAGTGCCAGTCAAATTGCTCCCCGATGCAGTAAAGACCACGCGTGATCCCAACTGATTGACCCAAGCCCCTGATACATCTGTAGAATTTACTGAACCAGAAGTCCCAATGCGTACAGCATCTTCCATTTGCATGACATCCTCCCACCTCGAGTCGCAAAACACAGCACATAATATTTAGCAAGATTCCGCGTTGACTTCCATATATTCTGACTAAGAGGGGATTTTTGACCGCGATACGACCTCAATGCGCTGAAATCATCAGATTTTGTATCGCGAGTTTTCTCATGCTTAACTCACGTGAACCTGACGCGACCCAAACTTATTTGTCGGTCGCATTCTGCGATTTGGTCATTGCACAGACAGTCGCCTCGGATGCTTGGGTGCAGTTCTCCTGTGGCAGCAGCCAGGGAATTTTATGCTGGCGCCCTAAATCGACCTAGCCTCGTCACCGCTTCGTCCAACATGTTGTCGCGCTTGGCGAAGCACAGCCTGAGGTATCCGCGCTCAGGTTGCTCGGCGTAGAAGGCGGAGACCGGGATCGTGGCGACACCGACTTCACGGATCAGCCGTTCGGCCAGGGCAGCGTCGTCCGGCGTAAGGCCCGAAGCGGCAAGGTCGATAGTGACGAACCAGGTGCCGCTGGCCGGAAGCACTGCGCAGCCGGCCTGCTCCAGCCCGCTGACCAGCCTTTCCTTGGCTGCGGCGTAGCGCGCGCGATGCGCCTCGTGCCATGTCGCGGGCAGGACCAGCGCTTCGGCCACGGCCCATTGCAGCGGAGTAGCGGTCGTGAAGGTCAAAAACTGGTGTCTGCCAGCCACGGCCGCTGCGAGCGGAGGGGCAGCCACCGCCCAGCCGACTTTCCAGCCGGTCATCGAGAATATCTTGCCAGCTGAACCGATCTTGACCGTGCGTCCGGCCAGTGCGGGTATCGTCAGCGGGGAGATATGTGGGGCTGCATCGAAGACCATGCCTTCCCACACCTCGTCGCAAATCACCCACAGATCGTGCGCGTCGGCAAGCGCGCCGACCCCTTCCAATTCGGCCCGGGACAGCATGGTTCCGGTCGGGTTATTGGGAGTGTTGAGCACGATGCCGCGGGTCTCGGGCCCGATCGCGGCGGCGAGCTTGTCCAGCGGCAAGGTCCAATGCGGCGGCTCGAGGCTGACCAGACGGGCAGTGCCCCCGGCCCAGCGGACCAGCGGCAGGTAAGCGTCATAGAGCGGTTGAACCAGGATCACCTCATCGCCCGGGCGGACCAGCGCGAGCAGGCTCGCGGCGAGAGCTTCGGTCGCTCCCGAGGTCACCACGACATTGCCGGGATCGAGTGCAAGTCCCTGTTCGCGAGCATAATAATCCGCCACCGCTGCGCGTAGTTCCGTCAGGCCGCGCATCGGCGGGTATTGGTTCGAACGCTCCGCCAGCGCGCGCTGCGCCGCCGCGACCAGTTCGGGCGGCTCTTCCATATCGGGAAAGCCCTGGCCAAGATTGATCGCGCCAAGGTCGCGCGCCAGGCCCGACATGGTTTCGAACACGGTAGTGCTGGCTGGGCCGGTTAGCCGCTCGGAAAGGCTGGACATGACGAGCAGCCTAACCCGGCATCGTCAGTCCAGCAATGCCGGCCAGGCCGCCTTGAGTTTTGCTGCAGAGCCGGTGCCGAAGACAGAACGATCGGGGCGAATCAGAACTGCTTCAGCACCGTGCTTGTCTAGCCAGGCGCTGATCGGCTGCGCGAAGGGAGCAAACGGGCCGGTTACGAGATGTTCCCGCGCGATCAGGCAATGGCCGTTCCCCAGCACATCGTCGAGCTTCGTCCCGTCGGCAGCCAGGCTTTGCGGGAAATAGCTGCCCGCACCGGAACTGCCGGCCAGGATCGTACCGGCCGAGATCGGCGGATAGGACGGCGGTCCGTCCGGGAGCTTGCCCAGCATCCGGGCCAGCTTGAACTTGCAGTCGCGCACAAATGCGCCCCATTTGCTGGTGATGCAGACGGTCTTGCCCATCATGATCGCCATGTCGA
>CAZOSI010000295.1:0-2858 GCA_964582485.1 uncultured Novosphingobium sp. | reverse complement strand
CTCAGCAAAGAGAAAAGTAGACCAGAAGGAGAGGGGGACGCCGCCCTTACGCGCGGCATCTGAAAGCGCTGCGAGCGCGCGCGCGGGTTTTGCCTCGGCGAGGCCTATGAATGGACGGTTCTCGACATCGTCGGAGAAGTCAGAGCGGGCCGCCTCCCTGGCGCGATCAAGTATCTCGCTGATTGGTACCTGATCTAGCACACGCGGATTGGGATCGGTGCCAATGCTACGGATGACCGGCGCGTGCGAGTTAGCAGCTTCTTCGCCAGAGCGTTCCGACCAAACTTCCGCGATTGGACGAAGCGCTGCCATTTCCGCCCCGACATCGAACGAGAATGCTAGACCTTGGCGGGACAGCCAATGCAGGCGATCGAGCCGAAAGTGAGCCTCGGCTCGCGCCTTTCCGCCGCGCGTGTTTTCCGGCCAAGGGAAAGTCGTAGTGAGGATTCGATGCTCAAACCGAGCTCGATCTTCGGTTGAGAAGTCGACCCAGCGGTCACGCACCGCATAAAGAAGGTCACGCTGTTGGTCTGAGCCCCAGAAAGTTTTGTCGGGGAAGCCGAGCAGGATATTCGCTGCCTCCGCAGCCGGGACACTCCTCTTGCTCGCCGCCCATATGCGCAGACGGCCGAAGATGTATTGGTCATCTTTCGGCCAATGGGCTATTTCACTATGCGCTCGGTCGGGCGCAACCTTCAGCAATCGTTCCATCAGATCGAGGTACAGCGCGATTGGGCCGGTGATTCCGTAACTATCGTAAGCGATCGGCGGGGCGCCGTCGTCCGGCCGTGTCGTCTGCATATACACATAGTCGCTGTCGGAGATTTCGGCCTCTAGCGAACGCGCCAAGTCAAGGTTCTCACGAAAGCGCGTGACCGCGTAAGCGAGATGCTCATCGGGTATGGACAGCAAGCTATAGGGATGCGGATAGTCGACATCGTAGGAGACCAGCGGATCTGGCCGAAAACTATCAGTCCAGGCAAGCGGGTGCGGTAGGTCGGTCTTTCGGTCGACCTTCAGCCGGGGTCGGAAAAGCGCTGCATAATCGCGCACCCTAGCCTCTGACCAACCCTCCCGTGCGACAATTTGATTGAGCTCGTGATAGCCGAGGTCGGGTTCCACACGGCGATCGGACCAACTCGTAATTAGGCGGCGCCAGCCGCGCCCAATGTCTTCGGGCCAGCGATCTGCGTCCATGCGGAGCGAGGCCTCTATCATCGCGACGATGCGCGGATGTAGAGAACCAAGACCCGCCGCCCACCACAGTGCGACCGGCTGGTGAGCAACGCGATGGAACCAGATGCCGAGGTGGCCGAGGCGAGTGCTGAGCGGCCCGGCAGAGTTGGCTCGGTCGCCGTAGAAGTCGCCAAACTCGGATTCTTGCCTTTCCTCCAGATCGAACCGGGTCGATGAGAAGGCGCTCCACGAGCCTTCGGGCACCTTGCGCTCTCTAAAGGCATCGTCTTCATCGGCCGGCTGCGGCGGTGTATCGAAGTCGAGCGACAGGCTTTCATAGGGATCGATCCGCTCGCTGGATTCGCCATATGGATCGATAGGACCAGGTTTGTCGAAGCGCTGGCGCGGATCGACCACGAGGAGCCATGATGCCGGGAGCGGTATATCGGCGATGCTGACGCGTCGAGCGCCGTCTCGGGTAGAGAGCACATGAGCGATTTGACCGCGCACATGGGCGTCGCGTGCGACGGGACCGGCAGACGCGGATTTGAGCAGACTGGCGTACCAGCCATCGACGTCGCGCGCGCGCTCTGCCCACGCCGCAAGGCTATCCCATAGGGGACCATAGCCCTGGCTGTTGTCGAACGGGATCGCTCTCACACCGCGATGCTCCCAAAGCGCGGCATCGTCGGCATTGCTGCCTGGCTGGAACGCGAACAGTCGGCTGCGATTGCCAGCGTGGAGGTTGAGCGCTTCGAGCAAATACTGCACGGGTGGATCGTCGGCGCCGTAGCCGACGAAGACAATCTGGAAGCGCGCAAGCAGCGATTGCATGAAACGGGTCGCCCAGCCATCGGACAGATAGGCGCGGCCGAAGTCGGCGCTGGAGACGATGAACTCCTCATCACCAGCTCCTGAATAATCGGCATTCACGCGGCCGTGGAGATGCACGATTCCTGCGAAGCCAGCACCGCGGGGATCTGGCAACGCAGGAGGTCCAGAGCCGACAATGCCGGGTGACGCGGCTTCAAAAAGCAGGTCGAAATTGGTTGTGACTAAGCGGACCGTGCCATCCCTACCGCGGGACAGGTCGACCAGAGTCTGGTGCGCGCTGAGGTCAGGGTCATCCGAGGGTTTTATGGCGCGCGCGATTGCCTTCTGGACAGCACGCTGTTCAAACTCTCTTTCGAGAAGACTGAAGATACGATCAGTGGCAATAAGTCCCCCTACACCGTCAATCGGGTCTATTTCCTTTGCACGGCGGAATAGCTTGCGGGCGAGACTATTTTTCCCGGCTCCGAGGAGATCGATAACATCGCCGCCCAACTTGAGAAAGTCGGGTAGACCGGCGCGATGACGTGAGACACCTGCTCCGCAGAAGAAGATGACGTCGCCTGCATCGCGCGCGATCAGAAGATCATCTGGAATCGAAGGGCCGTTGGAGAGAAATCGCATAGGTGAATGTCTAACTCGCATCGGCTCGGCTTGCATCACGATTGTCATTCGGGTGCTCCGGTGTTGACCACGGACAATCAAAATTTTTTATTCGTGCTAGCGATGTGAAGTGCTAGCAGCGGTCAAACGGAAGGCGGCCAATCTCATTGTGGTTTGTCTGTCGTGGCTCTGATGACTTTACCCATTGGCATTACATCTAAAAAAGCGAAATAGAAAATTTGCCAGAG
>CAZOSI010000294.1:0-2868 GCA_964582485.1 uncultured Novosphingobium sp. | reverse complement strand
TGGGTTCCCAATCCGGCCAGCACCCTGACGATCGGCAGCATGCCCCGCGCTTCGACCAGGTGCGGTGAAGGCTGCAAGGTGACCACCTCGCCCTCAGGAACTTCCTGCATGCCCAGCATTGCGCCATTCCCCGGAACCGGTTCGGCATTGCCGGGAGACAGCCCGCGGCAATCAAAGCTGAGGCCTGCCGCCAACAATTCAGCCCAGTTATCACTGGCAGGAATATGGCTCAGCGCGAATGGCGTAGTGAGGTGCTTCTGGCCCGAAAGCTCGGCCAGAGCATCAATATTGGGGCGCGCGCCTGGCGCAAAAATCAGCGCCAGAATCGCTCCATCGACCCCACCCGCATTGCCAACCGTCTGAGCGATAGTTTTTCGCCCGAAGTCAGTCAGTCCGATTCACCGGCATTTGCCACTTTTCCAAGTGATTAGTCGAGTCTTGCTGAAACAATTGGAGCCAGATCGGCTGTTTCTTTTTCAAATCGATCAGAAGACGCCTTGCGCAAGCCCCTCGGCCAGTGCCGCCCCCAGCTCCGAAGCTTGCTCCAGCGAAACGCGCGGAACCAGCTTTTCGGCGAGAATCTGCTCGGGGGTTTGCGCACCAAGCATCACTACAATCGGATCGGCCACCCGGCGCAAACGCCAGCCTGTTACGATCCGGTCAAGCTGCGCCTGTGCGCCATGCCCATCGCTGCCCGCGGCAATGATGCTGGCATAGGGCCGGCCCTCAACCTGTCCCAGCAACGGATAATAGCAGCGATCGAACATATCCTTCATCGCCCCGCTCATCGTCCCCAGATTTTCCGGGCAGACAAACAGGTAGCCGGTGGCATCCAGCAAATCCGAAGGCTCAGCCACTTCGGCCGAAATCAGCCGCGCACGATCAGCTGCAGCTTGCGCCGCAGCGCCAGCCAAGGCGCGGCTGGCGCCGGTCCGGCTATGCCAGATGATTGCAAGCATGCGCCGGGACTAGCAGTCCTTGCCGCCCAGCACACCCCCGACAATGCCACCAAGCCCACCCTTCTTCTTGCACCTGGGCTGCTGCTGGCCATCCTGGGTCGGTTGACCCGACATTTGCGCCATCCCCGGCATGTCCATCCAGCTGGTCATCGAGCGGTGGCGGATCCGGGCGGTCCATTGCAGGTTCCAAGCGGCCTTGGGATCCGCCGGCCGCTCAGGATAGGAGAAATTCTCTTCGGGCCCGAAAGCAGTCAGCATGCCCATCCGGAAATCCGGCCCGGCCTTGCGCACTTCAGCCGGGATCGTGCACTGCGTTGTCGCTGGCGTCATCACCGTCCGGTCGCGCACTAAGGCAGCGACCTGGCCCGGGCTGAGCCAGTCGGACAGGCCCCCGCCGAACTGGCGGCTGGCACTGCTGGTCCACATTACCATGTCACCCATCTCGCCGCCCGGGCCCATTTTGCCGCCGAACAGAAAGGCGAGATAGCCGGTCGCATCGGGCACTGCATTCCAGCGCAGCAAGCTCGCGCCGCTGGCCTGCTCGGCCGTGCTGGAGCTGAGCGGCGCCATGAAATCCTTGCCCAGGCTGAAGGCAATCTCTGGCGAATAGTTGCCTGCCACCCGATGCGCACCAAGCAGCGAACTGTCCGACTTGACGAACTTGCGGTCCTCAGCCGGCCAGCGCCCAAAGGTCTTGCTGTTGGTCAGGCTGGGGCCCCAGTCGCGAATGATCGTGCTGGTCCACAGCCCAGGCGGCATCTGGCCTGCGGCTAGCTTGCTTAGGTCGATCACCACCGGCTGCCCCTTGGGCGCGTGCTCGCCGCAGCCCCAGAAGATCAGGATCCGGCCCTTGGGCTTCTGCGGCAGTTCGTCGGTATAGCCGCGTTCTTCCTTGGGGGTCGACAGCAGCACCGATTTGCCCAGCTTGGCATTGGCCGGCATAAAGTGTTCGGCCTTGGCCGCACCCTTGGCGGGCAGCGTGCTTGAGCCGAGCCGCAGGTACAGTTCCTTCTGAACCTTGTTGCCGCCCCCGCCGAAGGCCATCGACAAGGCCCCGCCGGCCCCGCCCCCCATCGCGGCGAAACCGGACAGGGTCCCGGCGCGCATGTCATAGCGGGCAACCGGCCCGCTGGTTGGCGCTCGCTGAGCAATAACGGGAATGGCGGCGAGCGTGACGGCTCCCAGCCCCAAAGCAACTATAGTGCGGCGATTGGCGGTCATGACAATACCCTCCTGATCCGGAAGCCTCGCAGAATAGCGCAATCGCGCAATGAGAATTGTCAATTATCAACAGAGTACTGGCGCAGCCCTTCCCCGGCCTGCCCGGCTCGGCTAACCAGCCGCGATGGACGCACCTTCGATCCTCGGCCTCGACCGTTCACTAACCGGGCGCATCTGGCGCTGGCGGGGCGGCAACATGGACCTTGGCGGCATGGCCGGGTTGCAGCACGATATCGTCGCCCAGCTGCTAATGTCGCGCGGGGTGGCCGAAGACGATCTGGATCGGCATCGTAATCCCTCGCTGCGCGCGTTCCTGCCCGATCCCTCGATCTTCCGTGACATGGACGTAGCGGCAGAGCGGCTGGTCCAAGCCGTGCTCACCAATGAAACGGTTACGGTCTACGGCGATTACGACGTCGACGGCGCGACCAGCGCGGCGCTGCTGATCCGGTTGCTGCGCTCGCTGGGGCACGAAGCGCGCTATTACATCCCTGATCGCCTGCTCGAAGGCTATGGACCCTCGGGTGAAGCGCTGGTCAAGCTGGCCGAACAGGGCTCAAGCCTGATCGTCACGGTCGATTGCGGAGCCATGGCGCACCAGGCGCTCGACATGGCGCGCGAGGCCGGGGTCGATGTGATCGTGGTCGATCACCACAAATGTTCGGCCGAGCTGCCGCGCGCGGTGGCG
>CAZOSI010000293.1:0-2869 GCA_964582485.1 uncultured Novosphingobium sp. | reverse complement strand
GCCATCACCGCGTCCAGCTCCTCGGGGCCCGCACCGGCGGGGAAATCGACATAGGTCACCCCAAACCGGCTCAGTGTCCTGGCGATGAAGCCTTCGCTGGCGGCATAGAGCGGGCCCGAATGGACGATCACATCGCCCTTTGAGGCAAAGGCCATGAACAGCACGCAGATCGCGGTCATCCCGCTTGAAAAGCACAGCGATTCCTCGGCGCCGTCCCACAGCGCCAGCCGCCCTTCGAGGATCTGCTGGTTGGGGCCGTTGAAGCGCGAATAGACCAGGCCGTCGGTGCCGCCGGGGATCTTGCCGGTGATCCCTTCGAAAAAGCGCTTGCCCTCGGCCGCGCTCGGAAAGGCGAAAGTGCTGGTCAGGAAGATCGGGGCCTTGAGGCTGCCTTCGGACAGAACCGGATCATAGCCATGGCCCATCATCAAGGTGGCCGGGGAGAGCTGGTGATTGCCGATCGCGGTGATCGAGGGCTTGGGCTTGCGCGCGGGGGTTTCTGCCATGACCGGCATCCTTCCTGAACTACGCTCCGAGGAAGGCCGGAGCCGGGCGGGCCGGGGGCGCTGGCGCGCCTAACCTCCGCAGGCGCGCATCTCCATCCCGGCCGGGACAGGACAAGCCATAGCCAGTGGTCAAACTGATTTCAACTGCAACCGGATCAGGTGATCGCCGCTACCGTCCAGACCACCGCCACCATCAGGAACACCCCGGCGAGATCGAGCAGCAACCCGGCCTTTAGCACGCGCGGCATGGCAATGTGGCCGGTGCTCCAGGCCAGTGCATTTGGTCCAGTCCCGGCCGGGAGCATGAAGCCCCAGCTTGCGGCCAGTGCGGCGGGCAGCGCGAGCAGGATCGGATCGGCCCCCAGCGCGAGCACCAGCGCGCCGACCACCGGCATGATCCCGCTGGCGGCGGCGATGTTACTGGCGAATTCGGTGACGATTACCACGAAGCCGACCAGCACCAGCGCGACGATCGGCAGCGGCACCGCGCGCAGCGGCAACAGCATCTGGCCGAGCCAGTCAGCCAGCCCGCTTTCGGTCATCCCCATGGCCAGCGCGAGGCCGCCGCCGAACATCAGGATTACCCCCCAAGGGGCGCGGTTGGCTTCGTCCCAGTTGAGCAGGGGGCGGCCAGTGCCGTCGGGCAGGAAGAACAGCGTGAGCCCGGCAATCGCGGCGATGGTGCCATCGTCGAGCCCGCCGACCGGGAACAGCGGCTTGAGCAGCGGCATCGAAACCCAGGCGATCACAGTGGCGACAAACACTGGGGCGAGCCGCTTTTCGGGCGTGGTCCAGGCTGGCGGCAAGTGGATTGCGGCGCGGGCGGCGGCGGGATCGAAGCTGTCCTCGTGGATACGCTGGACCTTGGCGATTATCAGCGCGGCGAGCGGCACGCCCAGCAGCACCACCGGCACGCCATAGGCGCTCCATTCAAGGAAGGTGATCTCCACCCCCAGGCTCTTGTTGAGCAAGGCGACCGCGATCGCATTGGTCGGCGTGCCGACGATCGTGCCGAAGCCGCCCAGGGTCGCTGCAAAGGCCACGCCCATCGGCAGGGCCCCGGCAATCCCGCCGGTCTCGCCCTTGGCGATCCCGCCCGAGGCCAGCATGGCCAGCGCCATCGGCATCATGATCAGCGCGGTCGAGGTGTTGGAAATGAACATCGAGATTGTCGCGGTCGCCGCCATCACCGCCAGCAGCAACTGCCAGTTGGAATGCCCGGCCCGGGCCAGGATCGCCAGCGCCAGCCGACGGTGCAGCCCGGTCCGCTCGATCGCCAGGGCCAGGAACGCCCCGCCCAGGAACAGGAACATCGTGGGGGAATAATAGGCCGAGGCGGTCTTGGTGGCATCGCTGACTCCAATCAGCGGCAGGACGATGAACGGCAGCAGGGCGGTGACCGACAGCGGCATCGCCTCGCTCATCCACCAGACCGCCATCCACCAGACCAGCCCGGCAGCGGGCCATGCCAGTTCAGGCATGCCTTGCGGCACGGCGGTCAGCAGTGTGAACAGGAACCCGATCGGTCCCAGCCAGAAGCAGATACGCTGGGCGGTCATGGTTCCTCCCCGGCATGGGCAGGGGGACCATCCGCGAAGCGGATGGTGGAGGGGTACGCGCAGAGGTCGCAACCTGGAGAGGTAGTGATGGTCGGCACGTGCCCCTCCCCCACCCTGCGGGTGGTTCCCCTCCCCCAAGGGGGAGGTTAGTCTTGATCTACTTCGGCGAAATCACCATCAGCATCTGGCGGCCTTCCATGCGCGGCCAGGCCTCGATCTTGGCGATCTCGCCCGTATCGTCCTGGACCCGCTTGAGCAGGTTCATGCCGAGTTGCTGGTGCGACAGCTCGCGCCCGCGGAAGCGCAGGGTGACCTTGACCTTGTCGCCTTCGCCGATGAATTTGTGGATCGCCTTCATCTTCGTATCATAATCATGATCGTCGATGTTCGGACGCATCTTGATCTCCTTGATCTCCTGCGTCTTCTGGCTCTTGCGCGCGGCATTGGCCTTTTTCTGGGCCTCGTAGCGGAACTTGCCGACATCGAGGAACTTGGCCACCGGCGGATCGGCATTGGGCGAGATTTCGACCAGGTCGAGGCCTACGTCGGCTGCCGCCTCGATTGCTTCCTTGGTGTACATGACGCCCAGATTCTCGCCGTTCTCGTCAATGACGCGAACCTTGTCCGAGACAATCATCTGGTTGTAGCGCGGTCCGCTCTTCACGGGGGGCGTCATCGCGCGCCGGGGTGGGGGTGCTATAGTAGTGTCTCCTGTTGCAGCCTGTGCTGGGCCGGGTCCTTAAAGCGAATCGAAAACTTAAGCAATCGACCCAATTGCTAGCCCCTTGCCGGGATTCCCGCAGC
>CAZOSI010000292.1:0-2874 GCA_964582485.1 uncultured Novosphingobium sp. | reverse complement strand
GGTCCCCCTCCCCGTTTCGGGGAGGATCATCACGGCTTCCATTCCAGAAACCTCCTCAACAGCCCAAGCCCATAGGCCTGGCTCTTCTCGGGATGGAACTGCACCCCCACGACATTGTCCCGCGCCACCGCGGCGACCAGTCCGCCGCCATGGTCGGTCATCGCCGCAATGGTGTGGCCATCCTCGGGGACGAAATGATAGGAATGGAGGAAATAGGCCTCGCCAGCTTCAAGCAGCGCCGCACGCGGGGTCAGTTCGACATCGTTCCAGCCCATGTGCGGGATCTTGATCGCCGGGTCGGTCGGCTCGATCAGCCGCACTTCGCCGCCGATCCAGCCGAGCCCGGGGGTGACACCGTGTTCGACCCCGCGATCAGCCAGCAGCTGCATGCCGACACAGATGCCAAGGAACGGCGCCCCGCCGATCAGCACGCGTTCGCGCAGACATTCTTCAAGGTGGGGGATGGCCCGCAGTCCTTCTGCGCAGGCCTTAAAACTGCCGACGCCGGGCAGGACGATCCGATCTGCCGCGCGGACCACGTCGGGGTCGGCGGTAACGGAAACGTTCTCTGCCCCGGCCGCCCTGAGTGCGTTGGCTACCGAGTGAAGATTGCCCGCGCCGTAATCGACGAGAGCCAGAACCTCAGCCACGTCCGCGCTCCGATAAATAGGGACAGTCCCTATTTAAACCGAATGTCGATTGCCGGTCGTCCAGCTTCGCGCGCGTTAAATAGGGACAGTCCCTATTTATCCTCTCAGCCACCGAGAACCCCCTTGGTCGAAGGCACTGCCCCCTGCTTGCGCGGGTCGAGCTCCACCGCCTGCCGCATCGCCCGGGCGAAGCCCTTGTAGATGCCTTCGCAGATATGGTGGTTGTTGCTGCCATAGAGCAGCTCGATGTGCAGCGTGATTCCCACCGCCTGGGCGATCGAGTGGAACCAGTGCTCAAACAGCTCGGTATCCATTTCGCCCAGCCGTTCTTGGGTGAACTTTGCCTTCCAGGTCAGGTGCGGGCGCCCAGAAATGTCCAGCACAACCCGGCTCAGCGCTTCGTCCATCGCTGAATGCGCTTCGCCATACCGGCCGATCCCGCCCTTGTCGCCCAGCGCCTGGGCAATGGCCTGGCCGATCGCGATCGCGCTGTCCTCGGTGGTGTGGTGTTGGTCGACGTGGAGGTCGCCCTTGATCCGGCACTTGATGTCGATCAGCGAATGGCGGCTGAACTGCTCGATCATGTGATCGAGGAAGCCAATCCCGGTCGAGACGTCATAGGCCCCGGTGCCATCGAGGTTCACTTTGACCTCGATGTCGGTTTCGTGGGTCTTGCGGGCGATTCTGGCACTGCGCATGGCGCCGCTATAGGCGGGAAAGTGACAGGCGCAAGCGCTTTGCCCTTGACCCTGCGAAGCGGCAACGCCACTTGTCCCTTCATGAGCGACACCGCGCCCGATAGCCTGATCCCCTATGACGAAATCGTGCAGGAAGCCCTGCGTGCCGTGGTCGGCCGGGTGTTGGGCCAGGTGGTCGATTCGGGCGGAAGCCTGCCCGGGAGCCACCACTTCTACATCACCTTCAAGACCGCGGCCCCCGGGGTCGATATCCCCGCGCACCTGCACGAACGTTTTCCCGACGAGATGACCATCGTGCTCCAGAACAAGTTCTGGGATCTGGTGGTGGAGCCGGAACATTTCTCGGTCGGGCTGTCGTTTAACCAGATCCCGACCAAGCTGGTGATCCCGTTTTCGGCGATCACTGCCTTCGTCGATCCGGCGGTCGATTTCGGACTGCAGTTCCAGGCTGTGGTGGCCGAGGGAGACTCGCCAGAGCACGAGGAGGCCGAAAACGACGTGCCGCCGACCACCAATGAAGACGGTTCCAACGTTGTGACTGTCGATTTCGGCCGAAAGAAGTGATGGCAGACAACCAGCTCCTGGCCCGGATTGCGCGCCAGAATGGCGGCAAGCTGCTCAATGCGGCGATCGATACCCTGCTGCCGGTCGATGCTGGCAAAACCGGGCGTAAGTCATTGCTGGGCGGCGTCGTCGGGGCTGTCGCGGTTCGCGTCGCGACCCGCTCGGTCCCCGGCGCGATCGTGGTCGGCGGAGCGGTGCTTGCCAAGCGGCTCTATGACAAGCGCCGCGCTGCGCCTGCCAAGGGTGCGCAAAAGCCCAAGCCCAAGGCTTGATTTGCACCCCCGCGATGCGGCATCAGCGCGCATGGCCGAAACATCGAACCCATCTGGCAAGCATTCCGGCGACACGCTGCAGCGCCGCGGACTGATGTTCATCCTGTCCTCGCCCTCGGGCGCGGGCAAGACCACGATCAGCCGGATGCTGCTTGATCGCGATCCGGAGATCGCCCTTTCGGTATCCGTTACCACCCGGCCAATGCGTCCTGGCGAGATCGACGGAGTCCACTACCACTTCGTCACCCAGGCCGAGTTTGACCGGATGGTCGAAGCCGACGAATTCTACGAATGGGCCACGGTTTTCGGCCATTCCTATGGCACCCCCAAGGCCCAGATCCGCGCCGGGCTGAAGGAGGGGCAGGACTATCTGTTCGATATCGACTGGCAAGGCACCCAGCAGCTTTACCAGAAGGATCAGCAAGACGTCGTCCGGGTGTTTATTCTGCCGCCCAGCCTGGAGGAACTGCAACGCCGTCTGACCGGCCGCGGGACCGATAGCGCCGAAGTCATCGCTGCCCGAATGGACCGCGCCCGCTCCGAAATCAGCCACTGGGACGGCTACGACTATGTCGTGGTCAACGACGAGGTTGAAGCCTGCTACGATCAGGTCCTCGCCATCCTCCACGCCGAACGCATGAAGCGCGCCCGCCAGACCGGGCTGATCGGGTTCGTTCGGGAATTGATGAA
>CAZOSI010000291.1:0-2909 GCA_964582485.1 uncultured Novosphingobium sp. | reverse complement strand
GCCGGGCGGCCGCTTCGCCGACATTCTGACTGCTTCTCAAATAAACGGATAACCCGATGACCGGAACTCCATCTCGCGCCAGCTCCGTACGCCGCGCCTTGCTGTGCCTATCGACCGTGCTGGCGACGGGGCTTGCAGCGCCTGCGTTCGCGCAGAGTGCACCGGCGCCTGAGCAGCGGCGCAACAGCGATGAAGTTGGTGTCGACGTTGTCACCGGCACGTTCAATCCAGTGATCCTCGAGGGGGACGTTGGCAACGCGAGTGAGGGGATCAAGCTCTATCGCTATTGGGGCCAGGCCGGCTTCAAAGACAACTGGAGCGGAGAGCTGCGGATTACGGGTTCTGCCGGATCGCTTACCGCCACCATCACCTTCGGGACGACGTCGCTGAAATTTACCCAATCAGGAAGCGCATGGATCAACCAGAATGGCGACGGCTCAACGCTGACGTCCGAAGCGCAATTGCAAGGGACTACTTACACGCTCAAGCAGAAGGACGGAAAAACCGTATATTATCAGAACGTCTCGATCCTGTCGGGTACGGGCTACGCAAACGAGGCCCATATCGTCCAGGCTCCGTCTTCTGAATGTCAGGAAAGCAATTCTCTGGATTGCGCGCTTCCAACGAAAATCACCGAGCCCGACGGGTCGGAATTCAAACTTGATTGGCACGTCCCCTCACAGTGTCAGGATTCATCCAGTCTGGGATCACAGTATGTTTCCGAGAATGGCACGATAACCTGCTTTACCGCGTATCGATTGACCGATGTGCGGAGCAAATCATCCTATGCCATGAAGATGAAGTATGAGAGCGATGGCTGGGCAGCGGGGAGCGCGGCCCCGCCCGCAAGTTGGAGCAAGCGTAGCGGAGCGAAATTCTATGATCTGGGGCAAGTCTATTGCAACCCCGAAGCCCTTAACTGCGACGCTGTCGCGTCGGTCAATGCGGTAACCTACAGCAATCCCGATGCCACCACCCTGAACATTGCCGACGAACGCAATGGCACCTGGGTGCTGACCTCCGATGCGAATGGGCGCTTGACCGGAATTCGCCGGCCGGGGGCGGCAGCTGACAACGTAACGGTGACCTACACCAACGACCGGGTCTCGCAGGTGGTCGATGACGGGGAAACGCGGACTTACACCTGGGGGACCAGCGGGACCAACACGACTCTGACGGCGACGACCTCCGGAGGCGAGACATACCAATGGACCGCAAATCCAGCGACGCTGGCGATCATTCAGGCAAGCGAAGGGTGCATTGGCGGCACCTGCGGGACAATGTACCTCTCAAATGTCTATGGCCGGCCGGATCGGATTACCCGTCCGGAAGGAGACTATACCAACTTTGCCTATGATCCGCGCGGGAATGTAACCGAGGTGCGGGTGGTGGCCAAGCCCGGCTCAGCAGAGCCTGACATTGTTCAGACGGCGAACTATGATCTGACCTGTGCCAACCTCGTCACATGCAACAAGCCCAATTACACGATCGATCCCAAGGGCAACCGCACCGACTATAGCTATGGCCCGGTCCATGGCCAGGTCACCCGGGTGCAATTGCCCGCGCCGGTAACCGGCGGCCCCCGGCCCGAAGTCAACTACAGCTATTCCGCGCTCTATCCGCAGGTGATGGGTGAGACCGGGGGGCTGGGTTATACCGATACCCCCGAATACAAGGTCACCCAGATCACCACCTGCGCAACGGCTGCAACCTGCGCGGGCACGGCCAATGAGACCAAGGTCACCATGGCCTACAATACGCCCAACCTGCAGGTGACCAGCGTGACCGTGGCCAGCGGCGACGGCGCGATCAGCAGCACCACCGCCTATAGCTATGACTGGGCGGACAATCTCAAGACGATCGACGGCCCGCTGCCCGGCGATGCCGATACGACGACGCTGTTTTATGACAGCGTCAACCGCACCACCGGGGTGATCGGCCCCGATCCCGATGGCACCGCCAGCGAAAGCCGTCAGCGCCCGGCCGAGCGTTACACCTACGATGCCGAAAGCCGGATCACCCGCAAGGAACGCGGCTTTACCAGCGAAGCAACCGATGCGGCCCTGGCGGCGATGACCGTCGCTGATTTCAGCGATATCACCTATGATACGCGCGGCAATGTGGTGCGGACCGAATTCAAGTCCGGCACCACCACCCATGCGGTCACGCAATATTCCTATGATGTCGATAACCGGCTGACCTGCACTGCGGTGCGGATGAACCCGGCGGTCTTTGCCGCGCTGCCGCAGGATGCCTGCATTGCCTCAACGCTGAACGCCCAGCTTGGCCCGGACCGGATCTCGAAGAATTTCTATGACGCGGCGGGCCGGATCACCAAGGTCCAGACCGCCTTGGACCAGGACGAGCAAGCCGACGAAGTAACCGTATCCTATTCGCCCAACGGCAAGACCGCGACGGTCAGGGATGCCGAGGGCAACCTCACCACTTACGAATACGATGGCTTCGACCGCCTGAAGAAAACCCGCCTTCCGCTGCCCACGGCGGGGGCCAATGCCAGTTCGGCCAGCGACTATGAAGAGCTGACTTACGACGCCAATTCCAACGTCACCCAGCGCCGCCTGCGCGATGGCGCGACGATCACTTTCGCGCTCGACAACCTCAATCGGATCACCGCGCTGACCCCCAGCGGGGAGAGCCCGATCAACTTCACCCACGATCTGGCCGGCCGCACCACGCAGATTGCGCGGCCCAACCAGAACTCTGGCGTAAACCTGTCCTACGACGCGCTCGGGCGGCTGCTCAGCGAAGGCCAGCCGTTCGGCTCGGCCGCCTACCAGTATGACGCTGCCGGGCGGCTGACCCGGATCACCTGGAGCGATGCCTTCTACGTCACCTATGATTATGACACGGCCGGCAATGTCACCGCGATCCGAGAGAACGGGGCCAGT
>CAZOSI010000290.1:0-2939 GCA_964582485.1 uncultured Novosphingobium sp. | reverse complement strand
GGTGTTGAAGGCCAGGCCATTGGTGAACTGCGAGCCACTGAGCGTCAGGGTGCCGCCGCTGACCAGTTCGACCGCCTCGATCCCACTCACGCTGCCCAGTGAAACCGCGCCGGCTATGAGCAGGCGGTCGGTGCCGATGCCACCGTCAATGGTGGAGCCGCTGTCTGCCGCAGCCAAATTAAATTGGTCATTCCCGGCATCGCCGAACATGGCGTTGACACCGCCTCCGCCGATCAGGGTATCGTTGCCCGTCCCGCCCCGGAAGGTGTCGTTGCCGGTGCCGCCATTGATGTTGTCATTGCCGCCGCCGCCGAACAGCAGGTCAGCCCCTGCGGCGCCACTGATTGTGTCATCGCCATCGGCACCAACAAGTTCATCAGCATATTCGATATCCGGAAATTCGTTGAACGCGCCGATCAGGTTCAGTGCGACCGGCGCATAAAGCGGGTTCGCAACACCGAGATTGTATGTGGAAAGGTTTTCCGGAGCGGTGCCCATGAAGACGATCCGCATGCCGGTAACTGAATCGTCGACAAAAGCCACGCCCGGACTGCCGCTCATGGTCAGGCGTCCGCCCGGCCCGAACGGATTGGGCCCGAAAATACTGAGGTCGATCACATCGCCAGCCTCGCCGCCGTTGAACTCGTTGATCGTAACGAAGCCGCCGGCCGAGAGCAGGATCACCTGGTTGAGCCCCGTGCCGAGCCAGACTGACCCGCCTCCCGAGATCCGAAGCACATCATTGCCCGCGTCGCCATTGACCGAGTTGTTGGCGAAGCCGCCAACGCCGATCACCGTAATATCGTCATCGCCATCCCCGCCAATCGCGAAGTTACCGCTGGCATTCTCGATTCGCAGGATATCGTTGCCCTGATCGCCGTAGAGATTGCCGCCAAGGCTACCGAACAGGTTGGTCAGGGTATCGTCGCCCAGCCCGCCCTGCATGAACACGACACCGCCAGTTGCGGTGATCGTGTCGTTGCCATCTTCACCGTTTACGATGAAGCCGCTGGCGTTGATCGTATCATTGCCGTCTCCGCCATAGATGTTGGCGGAGCCGCCGGTATTGCTGATCTGATCGTCGCCTTCATCGCCGAAGATTTCATTGTTGCCACTGCCACCGTCGATCACGTCGTTGCCAAGTCCGCCATGGATCTGGTCATCACCAGCACCGCCGTTGATGATATCCACACCACTTCCGCCAACGATGATGTCGTTACCGTCTCCGCCAGAGACTTGGTCGTCACCATCACCGGCGTCGATTACATCGCCGCCGCCCAGCCCTGTGATCACATCATTTCCGGCCAGCCCTTCAATCGCGTCCGCCCCGGCCGAGCCGGTCAGGGTGTCGGCATCAGGGGTTCCGGTGACCTGACCGAGCACGGTGAAGATATTGGCAAACAGGCCGCGCGGAACCTGCGTGGTGCCTTGCACTTCATTGCGAATGGCGGTGATCACAAAACGCCCGTCGCCAAGGTCTTCAATCGCCGGGCCGCCGACAATGAAGTTTTCCCCGACCGTGCTGGCAATGATTTCGGTGCCGTGGCGCGAACCATCGGCATTGAACACCTGCGCCCGAATGGTCTGGGCGGTGACTGTTCCCGGAGGCCCGGCATCGCGCCAGGCGATCACAAATTGCCCGTTGCTCAATTCAACGATTGCCGGATCGCTCTGGCCAAAAGCAACCGAAGTATTGACCAGAAACTCGCCGCCGATCGGCACTCCGCTCGCGCTGAATATCTGCGCCTTGATCCCAAACTGATCGGCATCGCCGCCAACCTGGCTGCGATCCTGCCAGGTGACAATGAAATTGCCATTGTCCTGCGCGATGATTTCCATGTTGTTCTGCGCATCAAACGTATTGGTATTGACCAGGAATTCGCCGCCGATCTTGTTACCGCTGGCATCGAGGATCTGGGCCTTGACGCTGGCCCCCTGGGCATCACCCAGCGTGCCGCTGGTATCCTGCCATGTGACCACAACGTTGCCGTTGGTCAGCAAGGTCAGCTGCGGAATATTCTGATTTCCGGCAGTTTCGGTATTGATCAGGAATTCGCCGCCAACCTTGACCCCGGCCGCAGTCACGACCTGGCCCTTGATCGAAGTGCCGCTGGCATCCCCGCCCAGCAGGCTCAAATCCTGCCAGACGATCATGACATTGCCATCGGCCAGCAGGATGCTGGTCGGGAAGCTCTGGCTGAGCGTGGTGGTGGTATTGACCAGAAATTCGGCCACCACGGTTGCGCCGGTCTGGTCGATCACCCGGGCCCGCACCGCGCCGCCGCTGGTGTCTCCGGGATGAAGGCCATTGTCCGTCCACGAGATCATGATGTTGCCATCGGCCAGCAGCACGGCATCAGGAACGGCCTGGGTGCCATTTGTCGAAGTGTTGACGATGAACTGCGGCGAGGTCGGCACGCCATTGACATCGAAGAAGCGGCCCTGGACGCACCCGCCCGAGCCGTCGTTGGCCGTGCTTTCAGACCAGAACACCGCGAACCCGCCGCCGGGCAGCCGGATGATCGAGGCAGCATTCCCGAATGGGGCATCATCGAACTGATCGTTGACCTGAATGTCCGTGACTGTGACGATGGCACCGATCGGCATTTGGCTTTCCCCTTGGCTGGCTGAAGCGCGTGGTTGACTTGGTTCGATCGATCAGAACAGGAAATCGGTTCCGGTCAGGGTCTGCGCGCCCGCGCCCTGGAGCAGCATTTCCATGTCGGTGGTGCCGTTGCCGTCGAGGTCAATCTGCACCAGCAAGTCACCGCCCGAGACCGCATAGCGCGCCTCGCCGGTTCCGCCCGAGGTGAAGGCTCCGGTCCCGATGAAGCTGAGCGTCTGACGGCCTGCCAGCGAGAGGTTGGCATCGAGTGCCCGAAAATCGAGCTTGTCTTCACCGGCTGCGAAATCAAGGATCAGGTCGCGGTTGCCGGCAC
>CAZOSI010000289.1:0-2961 GCA_964582485.1 uncultured Novosphingobium sp. | reverse complement strand
TGTTTTAAAGCTTGCGGTTAAAGAACCCGCCGTCGATAAAGATCCAAAACCCATCAACAATAAACGAAAACGACTCCGTACATTCGCGGCATGGTTGCCCATACACTTAGATAAATGGCGAATGATACGGAGTCTATTTTCTATTGTGAGAACTTCCGTCCTCTCGTTGACCATATAGTAAAAGTGCTAACCATTGGTAGAGTCCATTTTGCAACACTCTGTGTTGATCGTTTCGGCCCCAGGCGAAATCCGAGCCTAGACAATGCAGCAATTGTATCAAAACGCATTCAGCACCAGGAACAGCGTTGACTTTATCAACGCATAAGCCAGACCGCCGACCCAGAGCATCGCGGCGACAGAGACGGCCAATCCAGCCAGAATCCACGCCCCGTCTCGCTCGAGGACGCCCAACGCCAAAACGCAGATCGCCAGAGCGGGCAGCATGTTGCCGAAAGGGATTGGCAGGATCAGCACCAGCGAGAGCAAGAGGAAAAGCGCGCCAAGCACCTTTTCCGCGATGGGCGAGGTCAGGAAACTCAGCCGCTGGCGCATCAGTTTCTCGGCCCGCTTCAGAACCGGATTGGCGCGGTCGATAAGCGACTTGAAATTCTCGCGCGTCAGCGAGCGGTTGTCGATGAACGGCGGCAGCCAGGGCATCCGGCCCAGCATCATCTGCGAGGACAGATAGATCAGCGGCAGGCCCAGAAAGGCAGCAAGCCCCGGCGGTGCCGGCAAGGCGTTCGGGAAGGCAAAAATCAGCATGAGGGCGCCAAAGGCGCGGCCGTCCATCTCGCGCAGCAGATCGCCGATGGTGATGGTCGGGCGCGATTCGTCGTTGACGATCCTGTTCAGAAGGTCCGACAGGCGCAGGCGCGGTTTCTTCTTTTTCCGACGCCGCCGGAACCTGCCCGGCGGGCGTTCAGCGGGGTCATCATTGCCGTCTGCAAGGTCCGTATCGTCCGGCTCGCCTGTTTCTTCTTCAAGATCATCGTCAAGAAGGTCGTCTTCCGGCCCCTCGCCAGGCTGGGTCGCTTCGCTGGTCTGATTGGTCATTCGGTCTGTCCGTCATTCGTGCAACCCATTCGGCCAATGGTAAGGCCGAACCAGTGTGAAGCAAGTGGCCAGAAAAGCGAAGCGCCGCCCCTGCCCGTGGCGGGGACGGCGCGCGATCACGGTTTTCCTACGCAGCGGTGCGGGGCAGGCGCCAACCGGGACGGATGAAATGGCAGGTATACCCATCAGGGATCCTTTCCAGATAATCCTGGTGCACGGGTTCGGCTTCCCAGAACGGCCCGGCCTGCTTCACTTCGGTCACCACCTTGCCTGGCCAGATGCCCGAGGCATTGACGTCGGCGATGGTGCGCACCGCCTCGTCGCGCTGCGCATCCGACAGGTAGTAGATGCCAGAGCGGTAAGACAGGCCAAGATCATTGCCTTGCCGGTTCAGCGTCGTCGGATCATGGATCTGGAAGAAGAACTCCAGAAGCTGCCGGTAACTGAGGATGGTCGGGTCAAAGACAATCTCGATCCCTTCGGCATGGGTTCCATGGTTGCGGTAAGTGGCATTCGCCACGTCGCCACCCGTGTAACCCACACGCGTCGAAATCACGCCCGGCATGCGGCGGATCAGTTGCTGCATGCCCCAAAAGCAGCCGCCAGCCAGAATTGCGGTTTCTTCTGCCATCATCCGTTCCCCTTGCCGATCTTTGCCGCAAACTCGCCGTAGCCTTCCGCATCAAGCTGGTCGAGCGGAATGAACCGCAGCGAGGCCGAATTGATGCAGTAACGCAGCCCGCCAAGCTCGCGAGGACCGTCATTGAAGACATGACCCAGATGGCTGTCAGCATGGGTCGACCGCACCTCGGTGCGGATCATGCCATGCGTGGTATCACGCAGTTCGTTGACATGCTCGTCGATCAGCGGCTTGGCAAAACTCGGCCAACCGCAATGGCTGTCAAACTTGTCGTCCGATGAAAAAAGCGGCTCGCCCGACACCACATCGACATACAGGCCCGGTTCGTCGTGGTTCCAGTATTCGCCGGTGAAGGGCCGCTCGGTCCCGTCGGTCTGGGTGACCCGGAACTGTTCCGGCGTCAGCCTTGCCAATGCCTCCGGCGTCTTGGCATAGGTCTTGGTTGCGGTGCTCATGCGCTTAGTCTCCCTCATCTGCCAGTGATGCTGGCGGGATATGGGCGCAAAGAATAGCTCCGCAACCAATTGCTTCAAGCGATCACGTGTTGTTCACCTCGTGGCGGGTTTTCCACAACGAAAACAGCACACCCGACGCCAGTATGGTGAAGGTAATCCCCAGCGACCAGCTTGCCGGGAACTTCTGCCAGTCAAGCGCATCGGCAATGAAGATCTTGGAACCGATGAAGACCAGCAGCACGGCCAGAGCCTGCTTCAGGTAGGCAAAGCGGTGCAGGATTGCCGCCAGAGCAAAGTAGAGCGCGCGCAGGCCAAGGATCGCAAAGATGTTCGAGGTATAGACGATGTAGGGGTCGGTGGTGATGGCAAAAACCGCAGGCACCGAGTCGACGGCAAAGATGATATCGGCCACCTCGATCAGAACCAGCGCCAGAAGGAGCGGCGTCAGAAACGTTGCCATCTTGCCGGTCTTGGGGTCGGTCTGGCGGACAAGGAACGCATTTCCGTGCAGCTTGTCGGTTACGCGGAACCGGCGGCGCATGAATTTCAGGAGCGGATTGTCCTCCAGATGGGTTTCCTTCTCGCCCATGAACAGCATCTTCAGGCCAGTCAGCACGAGGAACGCCGCGAAGATGTAGAGAACCCAGTGATACTGGGAGACAAGCGTCGCGCCGAGGCCGATCATGATGGCGCGCAGCACGATTACGCCGAGAATTCCCCAGAACAGCACGCGGTGCTGATAGGCGCGCGGGATCGCGAAGAACGAGAAGATCAGCGCGATGACAAACACGTTGTCCAAGGCCAACGTCTTTT
>CAZOSI010000288.1:0-2967 GCA_964582485.1 uncultured Novosphingobium sp. | reverse complement strand
TGCATCATGCCCAGCTGGTCGCAGTCCATCATGAACTTTTCATAGCCGGTGACCAGCCCGCCTTCGAGCCAACCGGCCGATTGCAGCACGAAACTGGCCCCGCCCAGTGCTGTAGTCTGCAAGGTATGCGCGCTTTCGTAGGCGGCCTGCGCATCGGCGATCTTGGATGCGCAGAGGCTGCCACCCGAGCGTGAAGGCACGCCCAAGCGCCGGGCCAGCGCCAGCAAGGCATTGATGATCAAAGAGCATTCGGGCGTGCCATAGGTCGGCGCACCGCTCTGCATCGACAGCGTCGTGACGAAGCTGCCGAAGATCACCGGAGCACCCGGCTTGACCAGTTGCAAGAAGGCCATACCGGCCATCGCTTCGGCCAGGGTGACCGCGATTGCGCCAGCAAGGCCCGTCGGCGCCATCGCGCCGGCCATGATGAAGGGGGTTACCAGCACGCCCTGGTTGGCGCGGGCGAGCGCCTTGGCCGCGCCCAGCATGGTCGCGTCATAGGTCAGCGGTGAGTTGCCGTTCATCACCCCCATCAGGCAGGTGGTGTTCTCCCCGGTAAGCGGATCGACAAAGCGATCACCGAACAGGATTTGCGCCATCTCGATGCAGTCATCGGTCCGGCTGGGCTGAGAAACCGCGCTGAAGAACGGCTTGTCGGTGTGGATCGCGTTGCCCAGGAACATGTCGAAGTGACGCTTGTTGACCGGCAGGTCGACCGGTTCGCACATCGCAGTCGATGAGCTGTGCAGCCAGGGCGAGGCCTGGGTCAGCTTGGCGAAATTGTTGAAGTCCTCAATCGTCCCATAGCGCCGCCCCTTGTCGAGACAGCGCACGAACGGCGGCCCGGCGGTGGGGGCAAAGACGGTGCGCTTGCCGCCGATCGTGGTGCTGCGCGCCGGGTTGCGGGCCTGATGAGTGAACTCGCGCGGGGCGTGGTCCTGGATCAGCTTGCGGCACATGCCGCGCGGCATGCGCACCAGCTCGCCGGTCACTTCAGCCCCGGCTGCACGCCAGATTTCCAATGCCTCGGGATCGTCACGGAATTCGCAGCCGATTTCGGAGAGAATCTGCTCGGCGTTTTCTTCGATCAGGCTCAGTCCCTCTTCGTCGAGCAGTTCGACATAGGGGATTTTGCGGCTGATGTAGGGGGCCGAAGAGGAGTTGCCGGCAAGACGCGCCGCGCGCTTCGCATCGCGCCCGCCGCGCGCACGAGAAGGGGAGGACATGTCGTTCATGGCGCTTGCTTATCGGCAAATGCCGGGCCGGCGACATGCAAAATCTTGATGTATGTATGATCCCCGGCTGATCAGGCCGAAAAAGCGATGTTGAACTTCTCGCGTACGGCCTGGTCGATCACCGGATCGATCACACAGCGCGCCTCGCGCAGAATGGCTGCTTGGCGGGCGCGGGCGCCGTCGAGCAACATCGGCTTTTGCGCCTCGTTCCACTCCTTGGGGCTCATCCGGTTGCCGACCGCAGGATAGACATAGTCGGTCTGCATCAGGCTCATCGTCTGTTCGGAGCCGAGGTAGTGACCGGGTCCGTCCAGGCACACTGCCTTCATCACGTCGAGGTTCATCTTGTCCTCGGTCACCTCGATCCCGCGCACCGCGCGCTGGGCCTGGCCCAGGATATCGTCGCCCAGGATCAGGCTCTCGAATGAGAAGCCCAAGAGCGAGGCCTGCATGCCGACCGATTCATAAACCATGTTGAGGCCTGCAAGCCCCGCCATCACGTTGATGATGCCCTGTTCCCAGCCGCATTGCATGTCCGGCAGCTTGCTGTCGGTCATGCCGCCAGCGGCTCCGCCGGGCAGGCCGTAAAAGCGGTGCATTTGCGCGCAGCCAGCGGTCAACAGGCCCTGTTCGGCGCTACCACCCGACATCGAACCGGTGCGCAGATCCGAAACGAACGGCCAGGTTCCGAAGATTGCCGGAGCGCCCGGCGTGATCGCGTTGACATAGACCACACCGGCCAGGCACTCGGCCACGGCCTGGGTAATGGCAAGGGCAATCGAGGCGGGGGCAGTGGCCCCGGCTTGCCCGGCCGACAGCAGCAGCATCGGCATGCCGGCGCGCACGCAGGCTTCCATCGTGATGCAGCTTTCCTCGGCGAATTTCATCGGCGGAACCACAAAGCAGTTTGAATTGGATACGAACGGCCGCGCCCGCCAGGCCGCTTCGCCGCCCGCCACCATGTGCAGCATTTCGAACCCGGGTTCGACGCTGATCGGATCGGAGAACGAGGTGCCGACGTGCTTGGTGGTGCCGGACAGGCACGCGTAAAGCGTGTTCATGTCCATATCGACCAGGTCCTTCACATCGCGGCAGACCATCATCCGCTGGAAGAAATGGACGTTGTCGAGGTTGTTGACGATCTTGGCCGCCTCATAGAGGTCCTTGGCGGTCGAATCGCGGTAGTCGTTGGTTTCGAGATCGACCACATGGACCGCAGCGCCGGCGGTGCCATAGTGGACCTTGTTGGGCAAAAGGTGCAGGTCGTGCTTGGGATCGCGGGCGAACAGCGTGATGTCACGCGCGGCAATCGCCAGCATGTCTTCCACCAGCGCGCGCGGAAAGCGGATCCGGCCATCGTCGCCCAGAATTGCGCCCGCGCCGGTCAGGATTTCGACCCCCGAAGCAGGGGCATTGGCGAGGCCGATCTGTTCCAGCGCATCCAGCGCGCCCTGGTGGATACGTTGCACGCCGGCATCGGTCAGTGGCTTGTACTGCCCGCCTTCCAGGCCGGCGCGGATCGGGCGCAGGTCTTCGGCGAGCGGAGCAGCGCGGAGGGCTTGGCGGGCGGCACGGCCGCCCGCACGGCGAGTGGGGGTTCCAGCTTGGTCGTTCATTCAGTTCCCCCAATCATCCTTATGCCAGCCCGACGATATTCCCATCGTCGTCGAGGCCGATTTCGTTTGAAGCCGGGCGGCGCGGCAGCCCCGGCATGGTCATGATATCACCGCAG
>CAZOSI010000287.1:0-2968 GCA_964582485.1 uncultured Novosphingobium sp. | reverse complement strand
GACTGGTGGCGGGAAGGGTGGTAGCGGCAAAGGCGGGTCGGGCGGATCGTTGGGGACTGGCTTTGGCGCTGGTGGTCAGTCAACGGAGGCCCGAAGTTCTTCTACGGGGGTTTCTTCGAGCGACCAACTTAGTAATGGCATGGATTGGCTTGCACGAGAGTCGAATTCTGATTCTGCGCGGACCGCGCGAGAAAGCTTTGTCAGGGAGACGAATGCGTCTAGTGATAGCCAGGTGCGCGGCCTGAGCCGTGACTTCCAGCAAGATCTTCGTCATGCCGAGACGGTTTCGACTGAAGCGTCTCGAGCTGAAGATTCGTATCAGCGTTGGCAAACGGAAGCGTCTCAGTTTGAGAAGAGTGGGTTTACGCTAAACCGTAATGATAGTCAGGATTTCGTGCGTTTTTCCGCAGAGCAAATGCTTGATCCGTCCAATCGTCATCTTGATCACAGTTACCATCCGGGTCTGGTGAATTTAACGCCTTCGCAGGCAATGACGCAGGACATTCTGCTTGGCCGGTACATGGATGGGAAGGTCGCTGATATGCGCAGTGATCTTGGACTTGTGCCTGATGCGCCAGCGGGGACGATTGCTGGGCCGTCAGCGACGTCGGTTGGAGAGATCAAGGCGACTGCGGCAGCTGGCATGTCTGGTTTGGAAGCGAGAGGGCCTAATGTTGACGTGACAGGTCCAGGGAGAGATTCCGGATTGGAAGGTCTTGTTGGTGACAGGATTGTGGCCGGCAATGAGCGTGTTGATTTTCACGGTAGGGATACCCGGTCGGCTGTTATTGGAGCCAGGGGTGATGCTGCTAATCTTAGCGAAGAGGTAAATGCTCGAAATCACGCTTCGCTTGCTCAGACGATGCCGATTGTCGGCAATATCATTGGTGGGGTTTCGCGGAGTGGTGGTGGGGCTGGTTCAGGAGCGGGAGCGCCTGTTATGGCGGGCCCTGTTGATTCACGGTTGCCTGCGCGTGGAGCTGGTTTCACGACGTACGGACGGCAGACTTTTGGCGGGAACCAGGCTGGTACTGAAAGCTTCGTGGGTGAGCTGCGAAATATGGGTTCTGCTTGGGCAGCTAGCGGGAATGCGCCGATCAGTTATGGTGATATGAGCAAGCCAGGTGGGGGCCGTATGCCCGGTCACGACGGGCATCAAAATGGGCGTGAAGTTGATGTGAGGCCGTTCAGGTTGGACGGGAAGAATGCGCCGACGACGTGGAATAGTGCTCAATATGATCGGAATACCACGCGGGAGTATGTTCAGATGGTGCGGCAGCGGCATCCTGGAGCAACGGTGCTGTTCAATGATCCAGTGTTGATTAAAGAGGGTCTAACTCAGAGGTATGATGGTCATGATAACCATCTGCACGTTCGTCTGGGTGGATCTCGTCGGCGTCGCTAAAACAGAAGGGAGCGGGTTTTCCCGCTCCCTTTCGTTTGATTACATCTCGGCGATTTTGTCCAACACGGTCGATATCACGACATAGAGGACAATCGCGTAGAATGCTTGGTACGCAAGCAGGCGTGCGCGCTGAATGAGGGGCAAAGAGCTGTCGAGCCAAGTGCCCGAGTAATTCGGGTTGACGTGTGATTGATAGGCGACCGAGCTGCCGGCAATTGACGTGTCGAATTGCGATTGCGAGCTGGTGACGTCGAAACCAGTCGGATTGCTCGATGACGTGATACCAAGGGTTTCGTCGCTCTTGGCAAAACCCCAATCATCGAACAGGCCGGTCCTCTGAGTGCCGGTGAAACCTCCGCTGCTGCTGAAATCGTCGTTGAACATTTCACACCTCGTAAGAGAACATATCAAGATTTCCGAACAATTCAACCCGCCGCGCCGACTGCGTGAAGGGCCCTGCCGTCGCAAGCCATTGCGGCAGGCCCTTTGCGCCAGTCCTATCGGCGCGGGGGTTGTTCGGCATGAATGTTTCGGAAGAGGTTAGTGAAGGTCGCGATCGGGGGCCTTGGCGTGGTGAACCTGGGTCTTGGGGATTGCGGTGCCGTGTTCGTGATTCACGAGGACGGGCTTGATCCAGCGTATTTCGCGCTGGGTTCTGCCAGGCCCGGTGGCAACCGCGCGGAAATGTCCGCGGCGCCAGTGTGCGGCAACCGTGCGGCCGGTGGGCGACTGCAGCCGGGATTCGGGTTGGTCAAACCGTCAATCCAATCCTCGATTCGCTGGAACTCATGAATCTCGGCATGGATCCGCTGTGAGCACGGCAATGTGGCTACGAACACATTATAGCTGTGTTCGAAGCCGAATGGCGAGATTGCTTCAGGTTTCAGGCCCGCGTAGTCGGCCATCATCACGTCACCCGCGACGAAATTCAGTTTCATCGACGGGTCTTTGTGTTCGATCTTCTGCAGCCGATCGCGGAATGTGCGCAAGGTCATCGGCACCGCGCCTGCCGGTATTGATTCAAGATAGCGGCGGTAACACTGCTTTTTGTTGAACCGGTTCTTGCGCAGGAGTTTCATTTCGAGTTCGTCGAATGGGTAGAGCCGGGAGGTCCGCAAGTTTGGTGCCATGGCTGCGCACAGATCCTTGTCGGTCAGTTCCAGTAGAGTCTGTGGGGTATCCCCCAGTTCAATCAGGCGATCACAATAGGCTGCTGCCGTATTGCGCGCGATATCTGAAAGCTCGGCCAGTTCGCCAATGCTGGCGGAAGGATGGTGCTCGATAGCGCGCAGAAAAAGGCGCATCTTGTAGGCTCTGGATTTTCGGTAGTTTTTCATGGGATCGTCTTTCCCGTATTTGCTTGGATTTGGGCAGGCTTCGCCGCAGCCCACCCGCGATGGACCTTGACAATGCCAATGATTTGAGGGAGACGATCAGCAGGTTAATCACCGATCTCGAAAAGGCTCGCCCTGCAATGGCGGGCCTTTTCATTTCTCCACTGTGAATTGTTTTTCGATCAGGTGGCAGGCGCCTCCTTTGCTGACAGTTGGAAATCGGGATAGC
>CAZOSI010000286.1:0-2978 GCA_964582485.1 uncultured Novosphingobium sp. | reverse complement strand
TCGTCGGCCAGGAACAGTTCCAGCACGTCGATGAAGTTGGTGCCGTTGACCGGATCGCCGCCGATGCCGACCGCGGTGGTCTGGCCCAGGCCGATGTTGGTGGTCTGGAACACGGCTTCATAGGTCAGCGTGCCCGAGCGGCTGACGACGCCGACCGAGCCCTTCTTGAAGATCGAACCGGGCATGATCCCGATCTTGCATTCGTTCGGAGTCAGCACGCCGGGGCAGTTGGGGCCGATCAGGCGGCTCTTGCTGCCCGACAGCGCGCGCTTGACGCGGACCATGTCGAGCACCGGAATGCCCTCGGTAATGCAGACGATCAGTTCGATCTCGGCATCGATCGCCTCAAGGATCGCATCGGCCGCGCCCGGAGGCGGAACGTAGATGCACGAAGCGGTCGCGCCGGTGACGGCCTTGGCCTCGGCGACGCTATCGAACTGCGGCAGCCCGATGTGCTCGGTCCCGCCCTTGCCGGGGGTAACGCCCGCAACCATCTGTGTGCCGTAATCAAGCGCCGCCTGGGTGTGGAAAGTGCCGGTGGCGCCGGTCATCCCCTGGGTGATGACCTTGGTGTTCTTGTTTACGAGGATAGACATTAGACTTCCTTCTCAATTCGCTTTGCTTGGCGCGCAGAATAGGCTTGCATGGCCAGCAAGATTCCGAGGAACGCGATTGCCCAGAACACTAACCCCCATCGGGTTTCGATCTGGTAGATCCGAGCCACATGATTGCAGTTAACACACTGATTTTCGATCCATATTGAATGAAACCAAGTGACGATGGCAATCGCGGTTATAAGCCCTGCGGCTGCCAATGTGCCAATCCGCTTTCTCAAAAAGATTGCCGCGAAGGAGGCAGAGATTATGGCAAGCCAAATCAAAGGCGCGACAAACACCGACACGAGCATCGCTTCATAGATGTCCTCGAAGGTCATTACCCCAGCGACGGCTCAATGCCCTTGCAGGCGACCAGCAGTTCCTTGACCGCATCGACGCTGACCTGGAAGTTGGCCTTGGCTTCATCGTCCAGCGCGATTTCGATGACTTCTTCGGCACCATTGGCACCGATCATCACCGGCACGCCGACATAGAGCCCGTCGAGGCCGTACTGGCCGTCAACGTAAACCGCGCAGGGCAGGATCCGCTTCTGGTCGCCCAGATAGGCTTCGGCCATGGCGATCGCGCTGGTGGCGGGGGCATAATAGGCGCTGCCGGTCTTGAGCAGGCCAACGATCTCACCGCCGCCGGCGCGGGTCCGGGCGACGATTTCGTCGAGGCGGGCCTTGCTGCTCTTGCCCATCTTGACCAGGTCGGTCACCGGAATGCCACTGATGGTCGAATATTCGAGCACCGGCACCATGGTATCGCCGTGGCCGCCCAGCACGAAGGCGTTGACGTCCTTGACCGAGACGCCGAATTCCCAGGCGAGGAAGGTCGCGAAGCGGGCGCTATCGAGCACGCCGGCCATGCCGACCACCTTGTTGTGCGGCAGGCCGCTGAATTCACGCAGCGCCCAGACCATCGCGTCGAGCGGGTTGGTGATGCAAATCACGAAAGCGTCGGGGGCGTGGGCCTTGATCCCGGCGCCGACCGCCTTCATCACGCTGAGGTTGATGCCCAGCAGATCGTCACGGCTCATCCCCGGCTTGCGCGGCACCCCGGCGGTGACGATGATCACGTCGGCCCCGGCGATATCGGCGTAGTCGTTGGTGCCCTTGATGTTGCAGTCAAAGCCTTCAACCGGGCCGCACTGCGCCAGATCGAGCGCCTTGCCCTGGGGAATGCCTTCGGCAATGTCGAACAGGACGATATCGCCCAGTTCCTTCTTCGCGGCGAGGTGAGCCAGCGTGCCGCCGATCATACCGGCGCCGATCAGGGCAATCTTCTTGCGAGCCATTGGGGAAATCGTCCTTTGCCTTAGAAAGCGGGATCGACAACTGGCTGAGGGTAGGGCCCTTCCATCCCGCGAGGACTATGGGCCGCCCAGTGAACAAATCGGCCCTAAGCCGCAGTTCCGCCGATTGCAACCCGGTAAAAGGGCGTAAGGTCAACAAATTTGTGATAATAGTTCGCAATTGCAAGAGCGCATTCTTTCTCTGCCTGAGCCGGTGCCGGAGCATGACAAGAAGGGGATGGGCGACAGCACTGGCAGTGCGCGCCTATCCCCTTTGTTTCACCTGTCTGCAGTCGATCCCCGCCATGAGGGGAGGGTCATTCGGTCATCGTTTGGTGCGCCTTGCCAGGTTACAGGCCAGCGCACTGGCCATACGCCGATCGAGTGCGCGGCAGATCGCCAGCCAGTGGAGATAGCCGGCGCGGTCCCCGGCAAAGTGTGCGGTGCGGGCCTGGTCGCGGGCATCGGCCGCCGCGGCCAGCCCGAACTTGGCGAAATGTTTCAGAGCAGCGCGCAAGACGTCGCTGTTTTGTCCTGCGTCGCCATTGTCATTGGCGGCGCGGGCGGTGATCCGGCCCTGCTGGGCGCGGACGAGATAGGTCGGCAGCGCTGCCGGACGGGCAGCCGCAAAGCGGAGGGTCATGTGTTTTGTTCTCTTCCGGACGGTAGGAAGCATCGTCTAGCAGCGGGGCGCTAAGCCTTGGTATTGGCCTATGGTTGCCGTGGCCTTTACCAAGTACCGACCGGGCAAACAAAGGCGGATGCCTTGTCGGCACCGCCGTTCGGCGGGCAGCGACCTTATCCTCCTGGCTTGCCAATCCACTGGCCAGAATTCTGGTATTCCGGCTTCACGGTCGATCCTGGCAGTCTCTCGCCCGAATACTGTTTATCGCCTCCGCGTTGCTCGACATCGGTCGAATAGCGCGGGGCGGGGGCCGCACGCCCAGCCGGCTGGCCAACATCGCCTGGCTGATTGAGCCCAGGGGCAGACTGGACTGCGCTTTGAAAGCCGCTGTCATAGGCCTTTTGCAGCGAAAGCGGATCGAGCACCGGATCGGGCGCCTTGTCTGCCGCCGGGTTGCGGG
>CAZOSI010000285.1:0-3016 GCA_964582485.1 uncultured Novosphingobium sp. | reverse complement strand
AAGGCGCGATCCACGAGCGTCGCGCCATCATCGGTCAAGCCCGTCTTCGCCCGCATTTTCGCCGCGACGCTCTTCACGGCCTCCTGGACCGCATGGAAATAGTCGTCCGCTACCAGCTCGGCGCGGCAGAAAACGAGCACATCCGCATGGACACCTCTCGTTTCAAGGTCGCACCGCAATTCGTTTGCCCGGCGCTGGGCTTCGGTCAGTGTCGTTGCGACAGGGACGGATTCGAGTGCGCCAGCCTCGGTTACGACCAGCCCGGCAAACGCCAGTGCGAAGTTCAATTTTGTCCGCATCGGCTCGAAGCGCTCGGGTTCGCGAATATAGCGCGCCGGCTTCATGGCATGCCGAATGAAGCCGAGAATCCGTGTGCGATCCCGCCTCTGGTTCTGGCTGTCCGCGAATGCGTTGTAGATTCTCGTGCGCTTGGTGATCGGTCCAGGATCGGTCATGCCGCACGTGGCAATGAGCAGTTCGATCTCCGCGCCCTTCAAACCGATGTCGGTATCGCCGAGGGCACCGGAGATCGCTTCGAGTTCCGCCTGCGAGAACAGCGGCTTCATTGCGCGGCCGCCAGGTCGGCGATCGGTTCTTTGGGGCTTGGAGATGCCCAACATGGCAACTGCCCCAGATCGTCAAGCTCCGCCCTGACCAGGCCATCCAGCACTTCCGGGAACAGGCGTGCCATGGCTCGCCACAGCGGATGGTCCTCCTTGACCTGAGCGTCCGTCGCCTGGGCTTCCGCAATTATCCGCCTGAGCGAGGGCTTTTCGAGCAAATCCGACAAGGCCGTTGCTCGAACGAAGGTCTCGATCAGGTTGGCGCAGTGTTTGAAATCCGCTCCGCTGAGCTTGCTGTTCAGCATCGACAAAACGGCGCTGTCGCCGGAGAACTTGGTGACATGAAGTATAGGTCGCCCGGCCTCCGCGCTGTGCGCAATCGAACACAAGATCGCGTAGAGCACTGCGGTATGTGCTCGGGCACGGTGGGACCGCTCTGTCCAAAAATCCCGCTCCCACTGCCCCAGTCCGGGAACAGCGGCCTTCATGTCAGCCCAGCCATCTTCATGGTGTTCGCTGTATTCCGGCGAGTTCGGCCGTTCCTTGCCAGCCTTTTTCATGGCATCCCACCAACGCAACCGATGCTGCTTGCAACGCAGTTTCAAGGCCTCTGACCGACAGTCCTCCACAAAGGCTGACCGTCCTGCGCCCGTCTGCAACTCATCCAGTCCGATCATTCTCGGCTCACGCCAGCCGCCAAGACCATCTTCCAGGAAGCATTTCAATACCAGCGTCCCACGCTCGATCGATGCCGCCTCTGCCGCGTCATCGAAAACGAAAGCATTGCCGCGCTGCATGGCGACGACATCATGGAACCCCTGAGGCATAGGGTCTTCAAGTGAATTGAAGATCCATACCAGGGCGACCCCTTCGGCATCATAATGAACATGCCGGGCCGCGATTTCCGGTGCGAACGGCTTCGACAGCTGCACTTCAAGCGCAAAGCGCCCGAGGTCGCTCAGGTCAGCATAGACATCCGGCCAGCGACCACGTTTGTGGATTTCGGGCCGCAAGTAGGTGTTCACGGCAGTGTGCGTGCAACGCGGATCGGCCTTGACCAGCTGCTCGATTGTTGAACAGAGTCGGCGGTGCAGCGCGGATTCCTGATGTCCCTGGTATTGAGCCGCTCGAGCGTCATCGGGGCGCAGATTGTTGCCTTCGTACCAGGGGCACTGCCTGTCCGCTTCCGGGTAGTGCGCGTACATAGGGATGTGTCCGTCCCTGGTCGCTTGCACCCTGATGAAAACGCCACCTTCGCAGATCCTGCACCGAGCGAGTGGTTTGGACCGATCCTCGCGTCGCCGCACGTTGATCTGTGATCGCAGGTGACCCCATCCGGCGCGGGGCATGTCCATCAACTGCTCGATCGGGACCGCACCTCGAGGAAGTTCGAAATCGGCGATCAGGATGGTGCGCTGATGACGGCTCACGATTACGTCACTCTGGAAGTTCGGGCTTGGCAATCCAGTCCAAGGTCTCGAGACCGGATGCGACTTCGCCTCCAAATCGCCGAATCCGGACCACGCGGTAAGTGTCCACCTGCTCCAGTCGAACCAGCCCGTCCTTTTCAAGGCGATCCAGTAGATCGGCCATGGTGCGGCTCGATGCCGTGAGGCCAATCGTAGCGAGCCATGTCTCCAGAAACCTGCTGTTCGTTCCGCCTTCTTTGGCAAGCACATCCAGAATTGCCCTGGCCTGAAGACTCGTGCGTATCGTTTCGAGCGATGAGGGAAGGTTAGGTCGACTTGTCATTAGGTAACCATAATTGAATGTCTCAAGAAGGCAAACATAACAGGAACGAAATCCCGCAAACGGAAGGGGAATGCCTTCCCCTGAGCCGGAGCCGCTACGCTGTCTCCGCCTACCCCTTCATGCGGGGACACCCCGCAACGCCCCGAGAATCGGAGCGGGGCTAGTGACGCGCTCTGTCCCGCAGTCCTCGCGGCCTGCTCCTGAGGGCGCGATGCCCATTGAAGAAGGCCCCGCACGCACTCTGAACCGGCAGTCATGGTTTCATGAGCAGGCTTGGAAAGCCGACAGGCCCCGCCTTTCCGCCTGCACGAGCAAGGTAGCAACCACCGCCTCCCTTCAGGGTGCGGTCTCCTGTCATGGCAATCTCGCTGGCTGCTTGCGCGACGCCCAGCATCAGCAGGTAGAGTGAGAGGATGGCGGGCTTCGCCGTGACGGGATGAGGGTCGAGAGAAAGGCTCCCGGCCGCCCGTCATGGAGATTTCCCATGAACATGCAGGTTCTAGATGCGCGCCGCGACGTCAGCGGCGGCTACAAGGTCGATGTGTCCCGCGGCGAGCGCGTCGGTCGGGTGTCGTCGGAATGGTTCTCGCGGCCCGACGATGAGCGGTTTCTCTCGCTCAATGATCTGGCGCGATCGGTGCGCGGGCGTTCCGAGCGCAGCCGGACCCGCGTCGTCGAAAGCGCGCTGATCCATGTCGAGG
>CAZOSI010000284.1:0-3022 GCA_964582485.1 uncultured Novosphingobium sp. | reverse complement strand
ATTGCGCCACGCTCGATCGCCGATGATAAAGCCAGGTGAGTGTGGCCTGTCATCACCGAAAAGGCGCGCGTAGGCCTCAGCGGTCTCGGGTTCAGCAGCCATGTCAATGACCCTGGGCTCTATGCCAAGCTCGATGCTCTTTTCGTGTATCGCGCGCGATTTGGCGCAAAGTCCGTTCGTGATTAGAACAACATCCGTTTCAACCATCTGTTGTCGCCCTTCATCAAGTTCCGCAAAATGTGACGCATGGAGCCGATCCGGCCGGCGCGGGCTGCGCATATTCAGACCATTCCGCCCGTTCTGCATAGGGGTGGCTGACAGCGTCGAGCAGTCGCAGGTAGGGTGCCATATCACCGCCAATCGCCGCCGCCAGCGCCTCTTCCACCTTGTGATTGCGTGGAATATAAAGAGGATTGACCGCATTCATCGCTGACGCGCGTGTTTCGGGAAGCATGGGGGGATCACGCTGTAAACGTTCGTGCCAGCTGTCGAGCCACGAATTAATGGCTTGCGAAGAGGTGAACATCTGCACGACCGGTTCACGTCCGACGATAAGCGAGTTCGCCAGGTTGCGGAACAGGTTTGTGAAGTCGACGCCCTCGCCCTCCATCGTAGCGAACAAGGCATTGGCAAGCTCGATATCCGCAGTATCTGCCGTGATGAGGCCAAGCTTGGCCCTCACTCCCTCCAGCCAGACGGTCAGATAGCGTTCGGGATAGCTCGCCAGAAGCGCATTCAATACTTGCACACCTTCGGGATCGACCTCGGCGACGACCTCGGCCAAGGCCGAACCAAGCTGAGTCAAGTTCCAACGACCGATTACTGGCTGGTTTCCAAAAGCATAGCGGCCATGTTCATCGATTGAGCTGAATACCTTCTTCGACGAATAGTCATCCAAAAAGGCACATGGCCCGTAGTCGATGGTTTCTCCTGAAATCGCGACATTGTCGGTGTTCATGACACCATGGACGAAACCGACATTGATCCACGAAGCGATCAGGCGCAGCTGGCCTTCCATCACGGCCTCGAACAGCGCGACATAGGGATTTGCCGCCTCGGCAGCAGACGGGTAATGACGGGCGATGGTATAGTCCGCTAGCCGCCTGACATACTCACGACCAAGGTGTGCCGCGAAAAACTGAAATGTTCCGACCCGGATGTGGCTTGACGCAACCCGCACAAGGACGGCCCCCGGTTGAAGTTCCTGTCTTTGGACCTGCTCGCCGGTCAGGGCCACACCAAGTGATCGGGTAGTCTTTATTCCGAGCGCAGCCATGGCTTCGGAGACAAGATGTTCGCGCAACGCAGGTCCCAGTGCATAGCGCCCATCACCGCTGCGCGAAAACGGTGTGCGGCCCGATCCCTTTAACTGGATGTCAAACCTTGTCCCGTCGGGGGCGATCTGCTCCCCCAGCAGGATGGCGCGGCCGTCACCGAGCTGGGGCGAGAAGTGGCCGAACTGGTGGCCGGCATAAGCCAGCGCGATCGGGTTGGCACCCAAAGGCAGCTTCTCGCCCGACAGAGACCGCAATGCGTCCGGCGCCAAATCCTGGAGTCCAAGGCGTTTGGCCAAGGAACTATTCCATATCAACGCTTCCGGAGCTGGAGGCTGATTGGGAGCGGCCGGCGCGTAGAAGCCCGGAAGATCACGAAAGTAGGTGTTTTCAAAATTCCAGGACATTTGTCTTCTTACTCAAAGGCCGCCGGACGGTTCGGGCAACGGGAGAGGGGACGTCGCAACCGCCCGGCGGCACGCAAGCGGCGGGTGGGGGCAAACCCGCGCTCAGCGATCAAGGGTAACTGATGGTGCGTACTCAAAGGCCGCGATCAGGCGCTCTGGATCGAGTCTGAAATCATTGAAAATGACCTCGCCCTTGGGATCGATCACAATAAACCACGGCGTGCCGCCGGACCGGTAATCCTCCATCACAGTCGGATAACGACCGCCGGCGGGTGGAAGATCGTGGCCGAATGGCAGATCGAGGCCATAATGGAGCTGGGTTTCACGAAGCTTGTCCACGGTGTTCTCATCGGGACCTTCGAAGACCGTCTGCACAACCGCGAAGCCGAAGCCATTGTTCGAGAGCGCATCGACCATGCGCTTAAGCGTCGGAAAGCCGCGCGAATGGCAACCTGGGCACCAGTGCTGGAAACAGTAGATAACCTTGTAGCCATCGCCCAAATCCGCCAGTTTGATCGGTGCGATCTCATTACCCTGCCCATCGATCCAATAGGGAACGCGAAGTTCAGGTGCGTTATGCGTACTGATTCCAATACTCATGGTCATTCACCTCGTGCATCGTATTATGACGGCCAAATGGGGTCGGCGTCGTGAACCCCGACCCCATGCGACCCGGAGGGCTGGTGCCCTCAGGCTGCCCGCGGCAGGACCCAGTCCTTGCGCGGGAAGTGGCAGGTGTAGCCGTTAGGAAATCGCTCAAGATAATCCTGGTGGACAGCCTCGGCTTCCCAGAAATCGCCCACCGGCGCGAGCTCGGTAATTACCTTGCCGGGCCACAGGCCTGAAGCTTCGACATCGGCAATCGTGCGCTGGGCCTCGGCCAGCTGCTGGTCACTGGTGAAGAATATGGCCGAGCGGTATTGACTGCCCCGGTCACCGCCCTGGCGATCCCGCGTGGTCGGATCGTGGATTTGGAAGAAAAATTCCAGCAAGGTGCGGAAGCTGAGCCGGGTTGGGTCAAAAACCACTTCAAGTGCTTCAGCGTGCCCGGTGGTTCCGGTCTTGACCGTCGCATAGGTTGCGTTGGGCGTCGAGCCTCCGGAATAACCCACCCGGGTCGAGATCACCCCGTCCATCTTGCGGACCAGATCCTGCATGCCCCAAAAGCAGCCACCGGCCAGAACGGCCCGTTCGGTAGTCGTCATTTCAATCCACCTCTTCGCTGAAGTGTTTCGCAAATTCCCCGTAACCTTCGGTTTCAAGCTGGCCCAGGGGAATGAACCGCAATGCGGCCGAGTTGATGCAATAACGCAAGCCACCCTTGTCCTTCGGCCCATCCGG
>CAZOSI010000283.1:0-3064 GCA_964582485.1 uncultured Novosphingobium sp. | reverse complement strand
GACCGGCCGACACCATTACCCATAGCCTGCGGGGCAGGGCAAATGATGCCGCCAGTTCGGACAGACTGGATGCTGCAACGGATCCGCTCTCTCGCGTCAGTTCCCCGCGGGTCTCCGCACTGCTACTGAAGATATGTCATCGGTGACCGTTCCGGGTCAGTCGGCACACCATGTTCCCACCGATGCGGCCCAGCCCGATAAAGCCGATCTCCTCTACTTTCGTCATACCTGAACGACCTGCTTCACTCAAAAATTCACAACTTGCCCCGCATAGGTCCCTGCTGGTGGGAAATGCATCGTTTGCATAAATTCCATGCCTCCTTGAACGTTAGATGCGCGCGCCCGATCTTACGAAAGGACCAGAAACCTTTGAACGCCCGGCGAAAGACGACTGCAAGTCTGCTGCTTGAATGGTCGAAAGACCGCCGTGATCCCTCGCTGGCGAATGGGACTGCTAACGCCGTCCTAATCGACCGAATACTGTTGAAGCTGCGGCGCGGAATGGGAGCAAGACGATGAAGCTAAATCGCAGAATGGCGCTGGGATCCCTGCTGGTGGGAGCTGCCGGTCTACCGTTTGCCGTTCGCGCAGTGCAAAGCCATGCCGGTACGACATCGGGCACCCGGCCGCGCGGCGAAATCAATTTGGCCGATGCCGAATGGCGACGCCGGCTGAGCCCACAAGCCTACCGGGTATTGCGCCTCGCAGATACCGAATATCCCTACACGAGCCCGCTCAACAAGGAACATCGCAAAGGCACATTTTCCTGCGCAGGCTGCGATTTGCCGCTCTATTCTTCCAGCACCAAGTTTGACAGCGGCACCGGCTGGCCCAGCTTCTGGGACCATCTGCCCAACGCGATCCGGATGTCGACCGATTATGAGGTCGGCTATCCGCGAACCGAAGTCCGCTGCCGGCGCTGCGCCGGCCATCTTGGCCATGTCTTTGATGATGGCCCGCGGCCTACCGGGAAACGCTACTGCATGAACGGCGTGGCGATGAAATTCACCCAGGAGAAGGTTTGATGCTGAAATCACTGTTAATCGGAACCGCCGCAATCGGGACGACGCTGGCATTCACTTATGCACCTGGCGCGGGCGTACAGGCCGCACCGGTATCGGCACCTCTGGCTGCTGGTGATCAGGTTGCGGTTTTCGCAGGTGGGTGCTTCTGGGGGATGGAGGGCCTGTTCGAGCATGTGAAGGGCGTCAAGGCTGTCAGCCCCGGATATGCTGGCGGCACCGCGCGTGATGCCAACTATCCAGCGGTATCGTCTGAAACGACGCGCCATGCCGAATCGATCCGGGTGGTCTATGATCCCAAGCAGGTCAGCTACACCGACCTGTTGGGAGTGTTCTTCACCGTGGCGCATGATCCCACGCAGGTAAACGGCCAGTATCCGGACGAAGGGCCAAGCTATCGTTCGGCGATCTTTCCTCAGAACGCAAGCCAGCGCCAGATTGCAGCGGCCTATATCGCCTCGCTCAACCGTTCGGGTGCCTTTGCCAAGCCGATCGCCACCAAGCTGGAAACGGGCCAGTTCTATCCGGCCGAACCCGAGCATCAGGATTTCATGCGTCGCAACCCCAATCACCCCTACATCGCGATGTGGGACAAACCGCGCCTTACCAAGCTCGCCAAGACCTGGCCGCAATTCTATCGGAATTGAGGGCTATCCTGGTCGGCGGCCGTGAAATGACAGGCCGCCGACCCCTGGCTTCATCCCGGGCTGGGGCCTGCTTGACGGCTGGCTAGATTTGCCAATTGCAGCGCCCCCAGCAGTCAGTCGGCCGGGGCGGCAAAGCGGCCGCCGAAGATCGATCCATGGGGTGACAGGAAGCGAATGCGCTCCCCATCGGCGCTGATCTCGATGCGGTAGCCATCCCACCGCTGGAACGGCGGCCAGACCGATTCGAAGAGCCCATCGCGCACCCGCCAGCCGCCGTGCGTATCATGTCCGCGATCGACATACAGGGTGGTGCCGTCGGCGGCGAAGACCTGAGAGTTGCCATCGTCGTAAAGAACGGTTTTTCCGACGATTGTACTGACAATGTCGGTTGACGGAACGGGGCGCCATTGGTCTGTGATATCCGGCATGATGGTTCCTTTTGCCATTGATTGAGTATTCGTGACTGCAGGGCGTTGTGAGCGCCTATCGGTCATTTGGCGGGGCAAGGCCCCAGTCGTGTCGAACAGCCGAGCAAGCGTGCCGCAGCTTCGGGCGAGAGTTTGTTTGCTGTGCGATCAACCGAGTAGTTGGCGATACGCATCTGTTCGACCCCGATCGCGCCAGCTAACGGCTGCAGCAGACGCAGCAACCTTGGATCTTGCGAGGCCTTGCCTGATACTAGGAGCAATGCATCGTATCCCGGAAGAGATTGACGCGGGTCGGACAATAGTACCAACCCGTCAGCGGCAATTCGTCCATCCGAGCTGAAGGCAGAGATCACATCGGCGTCGCCGCTGACCAATGCGTTGTACATCAGCGATGGGGCAAAGCTGCGCGTGGCCGCAAAATCGAGCCCATAGGCCTGATGGACAGCTTTCCATTCAGGCCGTGGAAGGAACTCAAGGTCCGTGCCAAGCGTCAGTTTCGAGGATTGTCGAGCAAGATCATCGAGCGATGCAATGCCCAGAGAACGGGCTCGTTCGGTCCGCATGGCAAAAGCATAGGCATTCTCGAAGCCGAGTGCCCCGATCAATTTCACGCCTCCGCTGGTCCGTGCCCAATCCGAAATCGCGGATAGCGTCGCATCGCGAGATACCCGATCGGTCCGGTGCATCTCGCTGGCCCACAAGGTTCCTGAATAGTCGACATATGTGTCGATCTGGCCTGTGGCCAGCGCCTTGTAGGCGACACTGGAACCGAGCCCGTCACGGTATTCCACACGGTAGCCATCTGCTTCAAGGCGTTGCCCGATCAACCGGGCGAGGATGAATTGCTCGGAAAAATTCTTCGCTCCGATCACAACCCGTGGCCGATCACCTTGCCCAGGCCAGGACACTGCCAGAATGCAGGCAAGAAGGCCGGCCAGGATCGCTCCCCCCGCAACAAGCATGCGCC
>CAZOSI010000282.1:0-3081 GCA_964582485.1 uncultured Novosphingobium sp. | reverse complement strand
TTTCGATTGATCCGTTTCATCAGCTTGCCCCCAGAAATTATCTCAATAGCGTCCCGAATCATCCGGGAACCAATGCAAGCCTAGTTTCCAGGCAGCGGGTTGATGAGCGGCCGATAATGGCTGATGTAAACCATGTCTTCGTCCGCGTTCGCGATGTGGCAACCTGCGCACTCCCCTACAGGCCGTTCAGCTGCGGCAGGAAGGTAAGGAGGAGCAGAATGGTTGAAGTTGAAATAGCCCCAGTTCTTCGTCTTGGAAAATCGCTTACTGTCCTTCACTGCGACATCGAGTCCATTGACTGCACCAGGGAAATAGCCGCGCCCTGACGGTTCAAAGTGTGACCCGTCGGGGAATTCGGCTGTGCCACCGACAAGTTGCAGCTCCTTGACCATCATAGTGCCTTCAGGCCACTTGCCCGTGGCGCGATATGCCTCGAGCGCGGACCGCTGCACATAAACGTTGTGGAATTCAGGAAAGTTGGCCTTCCCGTTATTGAGACCGTGCGGCGTGATCGGCGCACCGATAAAATACCAGTCTCGGAAATTCTTTGGCTGAACAAGCTTACCGGCGGTGTCCCAGATTGGCGGAGTGTCAATCTGCGGATAATTTGGGTCGAGAACGGCCTTTGTGCCGGAGGGTGCAGCGACTCGCCGGGCCTTTCCGGCAGCAGCCTCGGCGGGATTGCTCGCGACACCCGAGAATGCGACCGCGCCAAGAGCCACCGATGTGACGACGCCAGCAACCCACAGCATTTGCCTGACCATGTTGAATTCCCCATTTAGCGAGATGACGAGTTCGGATATTATGGTGCGTTGGTATCGAGAAAGTCCAATAGCGGTTCCGTATAGTTTTCATGTTGTTTCCGGCCTGGCATCGCGGGATCGGGGAGAGATATCTCGTAGCCGTTGCTTGGCCCTTACATCGAAGCGATTGAATTGATTCTGCTCGAGAAATGAGAGTATCCGCCAGACTTCGGCTTTGGGATAGTGGCGCCGTTTGCGCGCATGCGCTACTCATTAGCAAAACTTCTTCGCTCGGCGTGTGCTCGGGTGCGGCCAATCTTTGGGCTGGGGGTGACAGTGCGAATTGCATGACCTTCGATGGCAGTCGGGAGTAACCCGCTGGCAGCTGGTTCACCTCCATTTCGGCTGGGTCGGGAAGTTATCCAGCCTCCCGCCAGACAGGGTAAGAATCGAAACTCCGGCAAGTCGAGCGCTTCGAATGCACTCGACGGTTGGAAACAGGTTGGACCTGTGTGTGTCCAAATTGTTATTTCATCACTGAAACGGATCGATCGTGGCTCGCCAGTCACCCAGTGAGGATGAACTGCCAAGTTCACTCCGTTCGCTGTGATTGATGAAGATCGTTGGCGTTGACCAAACTCCGCGCAACGCCGCGACACGACCGGGATGCTTGGCGGCGGCAAAGACATTATCATCGGCGAGCAGACGGGTGGCCTGCTCCGCCGGTGTTCCGTCAAACTCTTGGCAAAGATTCTCCACTAACTGCTTGAGATCATCGTGCGTGCGGTGGGCAAAAGCGCCGTTGAAGTACCGCTCTTGGTGCGAGTAGAGGAACGCCAGGAAGCGGAAGAAGCGCGCATCGTCTTCACCGGAAAGGCCATAAAGGGCAAGCGTGACGTCCCACGATTGCCGATGGTTCGAAAGCACCATCATGTAGATCGACAGGCCGATGCCGTCGGGTCCGTAATGCGCCATGACCTGCTCGATGGTTGGCCAAGCCTTGGCCGAATGCGGGCACTGCACGTCGAGAAAAACTTCGACCTGGACATCGGCGGTGCGATTTCCGAACAGGCGGCCCGCAGCCTTGCGCATCAACGGAATTTGCATGAGATCCTCCTGAATTGACGGGATGCCTGTCTCACCTCGCCACATCTGTGGGGTCGGGCGGCGCCGTTGCGGTTCGCGCGCCGACAACCAGACACGCCAGGATGGTCAGGGTCATCGTCGTGAGCGCGAGCCAGGCGAACGGTTCGAACATCGGGGCATTGAAAAGAATCAGTTGGTCGTTTCCGCCCGGCACAAGTCCGCCGCCAAGCCCCATTAGAATTCCGCCGCCAAGGTGCCGGGCATAGTCCAGCAAGCCGCCACCTTCCTCTTGCATTGACATCGTTTTGCTAAGACTGCCACCAACTATGGCGCCGCCAAGAATGGCCGTCATCATTGCAAGATCGAAGCTATGGGAAAGCGGTCCATCGCGAAAGATCGCGTGAAGTGCGCCAGTGTAGCTCCACGATCCGACCGACAGGGCGATAATCGTAATGCAGATGCCGATTGCGACTGTCGCCCACTTCAGACTTTGCTGGGGATGCCGGTCATCGCTGGCAGTCAGACCTAGCAACGAGCGCCAGTGAAACGCGACTAGCAGAACTCCGGAAAAGGAGATCATTGTGCTCACACTCGGCATGGCTTGCATGCTTAGGCCGGGCAGGCTCATCATGCCAACCCTAGCCGAAGCTTCGATCCCGGCGATAATGCCGCCCAGCGTGACAAAGAAGGCCCATTGACCTGAACCAATTTTGGCCAGTGTCCCTAAGGCGCAGGCACCGTTCAGCCAAGCACCAATTCCCAGCAGGACACCTCCAAGTGCCACCGCCGACCCTGGTTCGACCCGCGGCGAAGCTGGCACACTCAGCCCGATCAGTGCAGCAACTCCCGCCAGAAGGGTGACCCACAGCGCCGTTTCTATCAGCGATCGTCCCAAGCCGAAGCGGCGCGTCGTCCAGAATTCGTCGACAGCGGCCACCATGCAGGTGCCACCTCGCTGGATGACGAAACCAAGTACGGCACAGGCCAGGAGAGCGACTACAACTGTGCTCACAACCGATCCCTCGACGGTTTGGGCAACGTTATCGAGTTGTGCCGCATGATGATTGCCCGAGCAGCGACAGGCACAACGTCTACAAGCAAAGCAAATTCACCCAGAGCAATCCCAATCGTTCGGGAAATCGAATGAACTCCTGCGGTCATCAAACCTTGCATTCACAAATGAAATAAAATCATTGACCGACCAGATTGCGGAGAAACCTGACGATGTCCGCCGATTCGGGCATCCAGCGAT
>CAZOSI010000281.1:1050-3148 GCA_964582485.1 uncultured Novosphingobium sp. | reverse complement strand
CAAGGGCAAGCCGCTGGGCCGGCGGATCCGTCAATCGGAAATCAATGCGGTCAACGATTACAACACTTATACGATGACTGGGCTGCCGCGTGGTCCGATCACCAACCCAGGGCGCGATTCAATCGCCGCCGTGCTCAACCCGGCCCAGACCAATGTGCTCTACATGGTGGCAGATGGCACCGGCGGCCACGCCTTTGCCACGACCCTGCAAGAGCATAACGATAACGTCCAAAAGTGGTACACCATCCGCAAGGAACGCGGCGATTTCTGAGCGTTCAGGGCTCAGCGATGTTGAAACCCTCGGGGACTGGATCGAGCGCGGCCTGCAAGGCGGCCATTGCGCCAGGATCACCTTCTACCTTCACTCCCAGCGCCTGAAGCTGCGCCAGCGGCATTTTGGCGAACAACAGTCCCAGCATGGCTCTGCGCGGACCGGTAATCGTCAACTTTGGAGTCGGTGTCGGTACGCCAACCCGGGCGATTAGCACGGACTTGCCTGCTTCGACCCCGACGCTTTCCTTGGTATCGGTCAGCACCAAGTTGATCGTGGTCGGGGCGATCATCCGCTCGGGGGCATATCGCGTCGCGACAGTATCGAGCAGCAACTGGGTTGGTACTGCCGAAATCATGTCTGTGCCTTGCGACTGAACTGCTTGGGGGGTGTAACCCTTGCGCAGTTCTCGCGCGGCCGAAAGGAACTGATTGCGCCAGATTGCGCTTTCGGCCTGATAGCCCTGCTGTTCCAGGCTATCGGCCAGCAGTGCGCGGGCCTGTTTGTTGGTGGGATCCGCAAAGACCAGCTGATTGAGAAGGTCGGAAGACCAGCGGTAATCGCCCGCAGCCATAGCCTTGCGCGCTTCGCCCAGCACCTTCCTGGCGCCGCCCATTGCGGCAACATAGCGCCTGGCGCGATCCTGCGGCGGCCAGGGATGGAGGTTCGCGGGGTTACCGTCGTACCAGCCCAGATACCACTGATAGACAGCTTTCGAATTGTGGTTGTAGGTGCCGTAATAGCCCCGATTGTACCACTGACCCGACAGCTCCGGGGGCTGGACCAGCCCTTCGGCAATCTCGCTCTGAGTCTCGCCCCGGTTCATCCGACGGACGGACTGATCGTGCAGATATCGGTAATTGTCGCGCTGGCTGGCCAGCATGCTGGTCACTTCGCCCTGGCCAAAACGCGGCCAGCAGTGACTGGAGATGACCACGTCGCTGCGCCCGCCGTAGAGCCGCAGTGCCTCGTCAAGATAGCCCGCCCAGGCATGCGTGTCGCGGACCTTGGCGCCGCGCGGGGTCAGGATATTGTGAAGCGAACAGGTGCTCATCTCGGCCGAAAGAAACACGCGTTTCGGTGCGATATAGACGTTAAGCTCGCTCGGCGCCTCGCTGCCCGAAACAATCTGGAACTCCAGATCAACCCCATCGACCGTGCGGGTATCGCCGGTCTTGAGGATCGTATCGGTCGGCGGGATCAGCGTAATCTCGCCTGAAGCCAGACCGGGCCCGATCCCGGAGCCCATCTGGCCGCGCGGCCCCGGGGTCAAGGTCGTGCCAAACTGATAGGTGGCGCGGCGCCCCATCGCTGCACCGGCCATCACATTTTCCGAGGCGGTCTCCTTAAGAAAATGATCGGGGGCAATGATCGCAACCTTGCCGGCTTTGACGTCGGCCTCATTCGCGATCCCGCGAACGCCGCCGTAGTGATCGCCGTGGCTGTGGCTGTAAATCACTGCGACAACTGGCCGTGCACCCAGTTTGCTGTTGGCCAGCTCCAGCGCGGCCGCGGCGGTCTCGCGCGTGGTCAGCGGATCGACCACGATCCAGCCGGTATTGCCGCGAATCAGGGTCATGTTCGAAACGTCAAACCCGCGAACCTGCCAGACTCCATCGCTTACCTGAAAAAGGCCGTGATGACGCAGGTTGGTCATCTCACGCCACAGCGATGGATTGACGGTGAGCGGGGCTGTCCCGCTGACGAAATCGTAAGCGGCCAGGTTCCAGACAGGCTTGCCCTGGGCATTGCGGATCACTGGTTGGTCGAGTGTGGCGACAAAGCCACGCCGCGCAAACTCTGCATCGCGGCCGTCTTCAGCCGGCA
>CAZOSI010000281.1:0-1040 GCA_964582485.1 uncultured Novosphingobium sp. | reverse complement strand
CAGCCGGCAGCGTGGCTGCTGCGGCCTTCTGGGCCTGGATTGTCGCCGGGCTGGCATCCTTGTTCTCAAGCGCCGGATCGGGTGGCGTTTCGGCCAGAGCGGCGGTTCCGCTGAGCAGCAGGGCAAGCACGGACAGGCGCAGGGCAGGGCGATGCATGGTTTAGGGTCTCCTCTCTCCGGAAAACACGATGCGGTTCGGCGCGGCCTGAAGCAAGCGCATTCAACCGATCAATTAAATTGGTTTGGCTATCCAGGTAAGGGTTTCGGCCTGCTTTTCCGATCCGATGACGAATCGGCTTCCCCAAAGCAGCTTGCCGTCCTGGTTGGTGAACTGGTGGCCGAAGCCGCCTAATTGAGTTAGGTCCGGGCGGTGGAATCCGCTCCAACTCAATCCCGAATGCCGCAAGCACCGTTCATCGTCACGGCCGAACTGCCCGAGGACATCTTCGCATGGTCCAATGGCCTGCGCGCCCAACATTTCCCGCCGGAGCGCAACTGGTTGAAGGCGCATGTCACGCTGTTTCACAGCTTCGCGCCTTCGTTACGCGATGAGTTGCCGCGCTTTCTGGCCCGAATCGCTGGAAAATTTGCGCCGCCTGAAGCCGAGCAATCCGGCCTGATGGATCTGGGCACAGGTACCGCGCTGGCGATCCGCTCACCCGGCTTGCTGGCAATCCGCGAGCGCATTGCCGAACACTTTTGGGCCATGCTGACTAGCCAGGATCAGGGCGGCAAGAGGCTGCACATCACGATCCAGAACAAGGTTGCGCGCCGCGCCGCTCTGGCGTTGCAGGCAGAGCTTGGGCCAAGCCTGCAAGTGCGCAGCTTCGCCTTTACTGGGCTTGGCCTGCACATTTACCGCAACCCCCATTGGGAAGTGGTGGGAGTGTGGAAATTTCGCGGTAAAGAGCGTGCTTGACCAAGCCTAAAGCGCGCCCTATGTGCGCCGCCTGCCCGCACGACGGCGGCGGGCAAGCCTTGGTATGGCGGAGTAGCTCAGCTGGTTAGAGCAGCGGAATCATAATCCGCGTGTCGGGGGT
>CAZOSI010000280.1:0-3208 GCA_964582485.1 uncultured Novosphingobium sp. | reverse complement strand
ACAATTTCGGCATGGGCAAGCCCGAAGGCTATCGCAAGGCGATCCGCCTGATGGACATGGCCGGGCGGTTCGGACTGCCGGTGGTGACCCTGGTCGATACCTCAGGCGCGTTTCCCGGAATCGAAGCGGAAGAGCGCGGCCAGGCCGAAGCGATTGCCCGCTCGACCGAGGCCTGCCTGGCCCTGCCGGTGCCAATGGTTGCGGTGATCGTGGGCGAGGGCGGTTCGGGCGGTGCGGTGGCGCTGGCCAGCGCCGAACGCGTGCTGATGCTGGAACATGCGGTCTATTCGGTGATCAGCCCCGAAGGCTGCGCCTCGATCCTGTGGCGCACCAATGAAAAGGCCGCCGAAGCCGCCGAAGCGATGAAAGTCACCGCGCAGGACCTGCTGGGGCTGGGCGTGATTGACCGGATCGTCAAGGAACCCGTCGGCGGCGCGCACCGCGATCCGGCTCTGGCCAGCGCGGCGCTGGCCAAGGCGATCGGCGAGGAGCTGGATCAGCTGGGCAAACTGACCCCGGATCAGCTGCGCGCCAAGCGCGAGGAACGCTTCCTGCGCATCGGCGAGGGCTGATCACAGTTCATCCTTTTGGGGCTTTTCAAGCGATTGTCCGTGGCCTAGCCATGGTTAATCGGTCGCAGGAGAAGTCCCTTATGTCGCAAACCCGTTCCCGCCAGCTCGCCCTTGGCGCAGCCATGCTCGCCCTGATCGCGCCCCAGGCCGCGCCGGTGGCGCAGGTCAATGGCGCGGTTCAATCCATCAGCGCCAAGGACAAGGCCGAAGGCGCCAAGGCCCACCCCCAGCTGCTGGCCGAATTCGGCGGCGGGATGACCGGCGCACAGGCTGACTATGTCGGTACGATCGGCAAGAACGTGGCGGTGCAATCCGGCCTGTCCAACGCGCGCGGCGATTTCACCGTCACGCTGCTCAACAGCTCGGTCAACAACGCTTTCGCGATTCCCGGCGGCTATATCTACACCACCCGCCAGCTGGTTTCGCTGATGAACAACGAAGCGGAACTGGCCGGGGTGCTGGGGCATGAAGTGTGGCACGTGGTCGCGCGCCATTCCAACAAGCGGCAGAGCGCGGCAACCAAGAACACCGTGATCGGCACCGGCCTGGCGATTCTGTCGGGCGTGCTGCTAGGCAACAGCCAGGTCGGGCAAGTGTTGCAGCAGGGCTTCCTGCAAGGCTCGCAGCTGCTCACGCTGAAATATTCGCGCGGGCAGGAAACCGAGGCTGACAACGGCGGGATCATGCTGCTGAAAAAGTCCGGCTATGATCCGCGCGCCATGTCCACCGTGCTGCAAAGCCTGGCCAACCAGAACGCGCTGGATGCGCAGCTGATGGGGGCATCGAATCAGGTTCCGGCCTGGGCTTCTACCCACCCCGATCCCGCCAGCCGCGTGAAAGCAGCGCTGGCGCAGGCCGGGGCCGGGGCCAAGGGTGTAACGAATCGCGACACCTTCCTGACCCGAATCAGCGGGCTGACCTATGGCGATGACCCCAAACAGGGCGTGGTCGAGGGGCGAAAGTTCACCCACCCTGACCTGAAACTGGCGTTTGATGCGCCTGCCGGCTTCTATCTGATGAACGGCACCGATGCCGTTTCGATCGGTGGACAATCGGGCAAAGGGCAATTTACCGCCGCGAAATTCACTGGCGATCTGGACGCCTATATCCGCGCGGCCTTTGCCGGACTGACCGAACAGGGCCAGCAAGCGATCGATCCGGGAACGATCACCCGCACCACCGTCAACGGAATTCCGGCGGCCTATGCGGTCACCCGGGTCAACAACGGCAACAGCCAGGTGGACGTGACAGTGTTCGCCTATCAGTTCGATGCCACCACGGCCTATCACTTCCTGACCGTGGTTCAGGCTGGCGGGGCCGATGTGTTCAACCCGATGTTCCAGTCCCTGCGGCGGATCACCGTGGCCGAAGCGGCCGCAGTCAAGCCGCGCAAGCTGCTGGTGGTGGCGGTGAAGAAGGGTGATACCGTGGCTTCGATGGCCAGCAAGATGGCCTATACCGATGCGCAGCAGCAGCGTTTTCTGGTGCTCAACGGTCTGGCCGCAGGCAGCACGCTGGCCGTGGGCCAGAAGGTCAAGATCGTCACCTACTGAACTTTTGCCTCGCGCAAACGAGAAGGGGCGGCAGGTTTCCCTGCCGCCCCCGCTGTTCAGTCGTATGCGACCTTAGGCTTAGGCAGCCTTCGAGTTCGCGGTCGACATCTGGGTCGAGGTCGTGTTGAACGTCGACTGGAGCTGGTTGCCCAGGCCGTTCATGGCGGTGATGGCAGCAACGGCGATCAGAGCAGCGATCAGGCCGTATTCAATTGCGGTCGCGCCTTCTTCGTTGCGGAAAAACTTCTTGATGAACTTCATGATCTGTCTCCTGTTGTAGTCTCTAAGTACCCGGCTCATTCCCCGTTTCCGGTTCGAGCAATGATCGAACTAAGGGAAACTTCTTTCCAAATGGTTATCACTTGGGAGCTTTTTGAACGGCCTTGGCTGATTCATTGTTGATCGTTTCCCAGGTCGATTGCGTCGCATTGCCGAAGCCCTGCAGCGCACCCAGCATGGTCAGAACAACAAGCGAGCAGATCAGCCCCATTTCGAGAGCCGAGGTGCCGGTGCTGTCATTCACAACGCGTTTCAGATAGGCCTTCATTGTCCCCCTCTCCGGGAATATGGATGGACAAGTCGCCGATTTCGCAGGTCGTGCTTAAGATTTGGTTGAGAATTGGGCGGGACATGAAAAAAATTCCGACAATGGTCCCGGTCGTCGCCGTGGCACTGATCGATCCGGAAAACCGCGTGCTGTTGCACCAGCGGCGGATCGGCAAGGCGCATGGCGGACTATGGGAATTCCCCGGGGGCAAGGTTGAGCCCGCCGAAACGCTGCAATCCGCCCTGCTGCGCGAGGCTGAGGAGGAACTGGGCATCCAGCTGGACCCGGACGCGCTGGAGCCGCTCAGCTTTGCCACCAGCGCCAATCAGCCGCATGTCGTGCTGCTTTACACTTGCCGGGCCTGGCATGGCGAAGTGCAGTGCCTTGATGGCGAAGCAATCGCCTGGATTGCACCGGAACACCTGCTGGACCATGCGATGCCCCCGCTTGACGTACCATTGGCGCGGGCCGTGCAGGACAGGTTGAAAAGGTGAAAATAGACGCTTGCCAAGCCCGCATCACCCCCGTATGTGCGC
>CAZOSI010000279.1:0-3241 GCA_964582485.1 uncultured Novosphingobium sp. | reverse complement strand
ATTTCCCAATGCACAAAGGCAGTCGGGGATCTTCGCGCAAGCTGCCCCCCCCAAAAAAACAGGGTAGCACGCTATAAAAAATTGAATTGTTCAGCGCTTCCCTAATGGGCGGCGGCAAGCTTTCCTTCCCTGGTGACCGATCAGGGCTCCGCCGCGTACATCAACTGTCGCTGGTGCTTCAAAGCCAGCAGTACAACGTCAGTGTCAGAGTGGGCGTACAAAATAATGAATTGCTGGCCGACAACGTACTCGCGTAGTGAAGGCAATCCAGCTTGCTCAGCCAGTTGCTGAACCGCGTTCGCCTTCAGCGTAGCTTGTGCAGATTTTGCAGACAGAAACCGTGCGGGCCTACCGCTGGCTGGTGACCAGGCCAGGATTGCGATCATCTCTCGGATGTCAGCCTTCAATTTGCTCAGCCGTGACTCTGCGCTGTCTGCATCCTGGACCAGAAAGAACTGGTGAGCAGCATCGAGGTTGGCAAGGAAGTTCGGTGCGGCTTCGACCTTGGCGTTTAGGGGTAACGCCATTAAGACAACGCCTTCATCAGGTCAGCGTTCGATACACGATGCCCGGCCAAAACCTCACTCAAACCGGCTTCAGCTTCGGTTAGCAGGACTAGGCTGGCGTGTTCTTCTTCGAGCCGATGATAGTAGTCCAGGCGTTTCGCATCAACCAGCGCCACGTAAGCAGCCCCGTTCTTGGTTAGAAGCTTTTCAGCACCGGAGACCACATCATCAGCCAACTCGGTCAGGCGGGCGCGAGCTTCGCTGATGGGCACAACATCTTTAGCGGTGAAGCTCATGGCAACATCCTTTAATAAATACGTTAACGTTTATTGTAGCAGACACGGTGGTGTTGCAGTTGTTGCGCCAATTACAGCGTTTAACTGCAACTAAAAGCCGCTATCGACCATCGGCAGATAGCTGCCATGCGGGTTTTCTGGATGTTGCTGAACGTCTTGGTACTAGTAATTGGTGGCGGCCGGTTGACCACGTGCTGACCGATCTCCCGAGCTTATAAGTACTGGTGCGGGGCGCTGCGGGCTTGCGAGTGTTTGTCACCGCGAGAGCAGTTCAACGTAGGCCTGGTAACTGTAACTCCGGTTCTTTTTCTGCCCGGTCATTTCCGTCACGATGCCCAAATCTTCCAGCACCTTGACCGCCGCCGTCGCCGTAGGGAAGCTGGTATCGAGTTGCTGCCTCACGCGTTCAATGGTGAAGCGCGGCATCATCGGCAACATCTCGAACAGTCGGTAGCTGGCCGGGCCTGCCTTGGCGGATTGCAGCAAGCGCCTGCGATCTGTAGCCACCAGACTGGCGACCTCGATGATGTTTTTTTCCGCATCACCAGCGGCTTTAGCGACACCTTCTAGAAAGAAGATCACCCAAGACTCCCAGTCCCCATCTGTGCGGATAGCCGACAGGCGACGGTAATACTCCGCCTGGTGTTGCTTGAGGTAGCCGCTGAGGTACATCAAAGGCTCGGACAGCAGCCCCCAGTGTTCAAACAGCGCCGCGATCAGGAGGCGGCCAATGCGCCCGTTGCCGTCAAGAAACGGATGGATGGTTTCAAACTGTGCGTGGATCAGCGCCACCTTGACCATCGGTGGCAGGTCCTTCGCTTCGTCATGGATGAAGCGCTCCATGTCGGCCAGCAGGGTTGATACGTGCTCCGGCGGCGGCGGTACGAAAACCGCATTGCCGGGCCGTGTGCCACCAATCCAGTTTTGCGACCGGCGCAGCTCCCCGGGTTGCTTGCCTGCGCCGCGCGCCCCATCCAGCAGGCGTCGGTGCGCCTCGCACAAGAGCCGTACACTGATGGGCAGCCCTTTCGGATCGCGCAGTTGCTCCTGTGTCCAGCGGAAGGCACGCAGGTAGTTGGTCACTTCCTCCACGTCGTCGGTATTGCTGATCTTGAAGCCTGCTTCTTCGTCGAATAGATCGGTCAGCGTGGCCTGCGTGCCCTCGATCTGTGACGTGAGTAAGGCTTCCTTGCGGATGGCGCTGTACAGCAACCAATCTACCGACGGCACCAAGCCAGACACGCCCGCCAAACGTGCAAGCGCCAGTTCTGCCAGCCGATTGAGGTCAGTGAACACCTCGGGTGACAGGGCGGGCTCAGCTGGCGGCAAGGCGTGGGGCACGAAGGCACGCACCGACTCGCCCAGTGTCGTGGAAATTGAGTAGGTCCCAGTGGTGCGTGTCATTGAAAGCTGTCTTTAGTAGAGTGCTATCAAATTAAAGCATTCTTTAGTGTGAATGGCAACGATTAAAGGCTGCTTTCATTGCCTCACGGCGAATCACTTCGCCCGTTTTAGGACAAGTGCCTCTGCCGAAAGCAAGGGCTCAGTGAGTTTGCTTGGCGCTACGTCACCAAGCCCAACTCGCTGTGCCACGCTGCAAGGTGAGAAGGCTGCTGTAAGGCCACGGCCAAAGTCTGGTGTACTTCGTGATGGGGTTCGCTGTGCCCCAGATCTGCCTGCCATTGCTGCACATAGGACTGAACATCGGCCACGCTATGCCTCGCTTGCGCGCTTCGGACTCGATGCCGTTCGCGGCGGATACCCGGTCGCATTGATCACGAATGTAGTCGCGACCTGTTCCTCTATTCCCGAGGGAGCTGAAGAGCGCCTGCCGTGGGCGTCCGTCGTGAGTGTATTCAAGCTCAACGTCATGCCGCTGACGTTCCCGTCAATATTCTGAAAGCCATTCGGCGAACGCATGAAACAGAAATGGATAGCCTTGGGTGATTTGATGGGCCTGGCTGCGGCCGGCGTGCTTCTCTTCTATAGGTGAGATGTCAGCTTCAAGAAGTGGAGTGGCCGCTCAGTTGGCCGTTTAACCAACAACTGGCAATGGCAGCAATTGGCCGAATTCAGCCACGGATACAGATAGCTCACACTTCCCACGGATTGATAACGGACACCCCGCCCGCTTCGAAGGGGGCAGTATCTCGCGATGCCACGATGAAACCCCGTGAGGCCGCAATCGCGGCTATGTAGCCATCAGGCGTTGGAAATCCTCGTCCGCCAGTCTTTACGGTGATGGCTAACCCGGCATAGTGCCGAGCGGCATCAACGTCGAACGACAATACTCGATCCCTGAATAATCCCATCAGGCCGTCCAGAGTCTGTGCCAGCATATCTTTGCGTTTACCTGCAGGGAGTGCCGCAATGCCAAACAGGAGTTCGGCTAGTGTCACGCTGGATAGGTAAAGCGTTTCGGCAGCCTGATTGTTCAGC
>CAZOSI010000278.1:0-3276 GCA_964582485.1 uncultured Novosphingobium sp. | reverse complement strand
TGGAAGGGACAAACCTTGTGCCAAATGAGCCGAGTCAGATAGATGAGCAGGCTCAGGCCAAATTCCACCCCAATCTGGCGAGCAGCCTTGAGCAGCCGGTCCACTCTGCCGAGCACAAGCTCAGGGCGGTCAACGGACTGGATTTTGGACCCAAGGATGACGTTTCGCCCGGGGCAGTGGTATGCGTCGATGGACGACATTTCGTAATCGGGGTTTCGACCGGTCGCTTCATTTGCGAAGGTGTGGAATTGATGGGCCTGTCGCAGGCCGCTCCATTCTATGCCGCTATAGAAGGGCTGAAGGCGGGTGAAACCGCCGAATTTCGAGGCCGCGCATTCGACATTCGCGCAATTTATTGACTGTGCGCAGATCTCCTGGAGAACGAGATGACAGCAACCCGATTATTTTCGCGTCGCTTTGTGCGCGTCGATCCTGTTGATCGTAGCATCAATGTCGCTGCATTTCTTGAGCCGCGGCTGTCGAACCAGATTACCCACTATCTGCCTGTTTGGGCTGCACTGCTGGACGATGAAGGCCGGGTGCTGTTCGATTTTCTGGTCTGGCCAGGTGCCTATGGCTTCCTACTTGACTGTGAGGCATGCCATGCCGAGGAGCTGGTTGGCTATCTTCAGCCGGAATGCGCACCCGCGGGAATTACGGTCTCGATAGATGACGGCCTGGCTGCGCACTATCGCGCCTACAGTGGCGATGGCGCCGCATCCGATCCCCGACATCGCGCCTTGGGGCAAAGATGGATCCAAAAGGTAGGTCGCGACGATGAAAGCGCGGATGAACGCTGGCTGGCCTGTCGGCTGTCGCTCGGGATCGCCGAAGGTCGCGCCGAATTGGGCTTCGGCGAATTGTCGTGGTTGCAGTGCAATGCGTTCGAGTTGAAGGGGATGGCTCTCAACAAGCACGATTTCAGAGGGAGGGCGAGCTTGATCGCGGAACGGATTAAAGGTGTGCCGAGCCGGTTGGTGGTCGTTCCCTCAACCGTCGCTGATCCAGGGTCTGTTCGATTTGAGCATAGCGATCTTGGCCTTTCGGTCGATCTTCGCCGACCGACCGACCTTCCCATCAGCGCGATCCCTGACTGGCTCAAGGCAAGCGCTGCAACCAACCTGCCTGCGAACGCCTGATGAACCAGCGCAGTCCGTTCGAAATCGCCCGTGAAACCACCCCTGCCGATGCGCTTGATGCGATGGCGACGGTACTTGGGGAAGCGGGTGCACCGCGATCGGTCAATGGTCTTCACTGGTTGGGGCCGGAGCAATTCTTCGGTCGCGCGGTTACGCTGCGTTCACTGCCGGCGCGCCCGGATCATTTGCAGAACGCAGGGGCCGCATCCCAGGCAGAATACGGAATGTCGCCGTTCAACCTCGCCGTGTCCTTGCTGGACAGCGATCACTTGCTGGTAATCGAAACGCGCGGGACTGGACATTTCGCGGCCGGTGGCGGAACCGGCCTGACCCCGGCCTTCGCGCGGCGCGCGGCAGCGATCGTTACCGATGGGGCCTTGCGCGACAGCAGCCACCTTGAAAGTCTGGCGAACCAGCAAGGAACCTGTGTGGCAGCCGGTGGCTTTACCTGCCAATATGGCTCTGGCTGGATGTTGTATCCCGCTGAGGTCAACGTTCCGGTGGCGCTTGGCCATGCGCTGGTCCTGCCGGGAGACTTTCTGTTCGGCAATCGCGATGGCGTCGTGGTGATTCCATCCGACAATGCGGAAGAGATTCTCGAACTTGCCGTCGTCAATTCCAAACTGGCCCAGGCAATCGAACATCTGGCGCTGACCACTGAAAAACTGCCGGGGGTGGATATCCTCACCACTTCACCCCAAGTCGTCGCCTACCTCAAGATGCATTGCCCATTTACTGCCCGGCAGAAACAACTCGCCGACCTCTACCTGATCGACGAGTTCCAATAGGCGAACAGCCGATGACCGAACCATTGAGTACCGACGCCATCTTGTCCTTCCTGGCTGCCACCAAGTCCTATGGTGGCAAAGATGTGGTGAGCAGCGTTTCGTTGCGATTCACCAAAGGCAGCATGACAGCCATTGTCGGGACATCTGGCGCTGGAAAATCCACACTCTTGCGGCTTGCCAATGGCCTGATCAAACCTGACAGCGGTGAAGTATTGTTCGGGCAGGGAAAGGCGGCGCAAGCGCCCGATCGAGTTGCACGCCGCAGGATCGGCTTTGTCTTTCAGTCGATAGCCTTGTTTCCTCACCTGACCGTGGCTGAGAATATCACAATCGGCCCAAGCCTGCGCGGCTTGCCGACCAACATCGAAGATGTCTTCCGCTGGCTTGATCTTGTCGAGTTGCCTCGGACGCTCGCGAACCGACTGCCGCACCAGCTTTCGGGCGGCCAGCAGCAACGAGTCGGGATCGCGCGCGCACTTTCGCCTGCGCCCGATATGCTGCTGCTCGACGAGCCGTTTGCGGCACTCGATCCGGTGACACGCAATAGTTTGGCGCAAAAGGTCCAGGTCCTGCATGAGCAACTGGGCCTGACCAGCATTATCGTTACGCACGACATGGCCGAGGCCCTGCTGATGGCGGACCGGGTCCTGGTGATGCACAAAGGTCGGCTGGTTGCCGATGAGTCCCCTGTCGCGCTGCTGGCTGGTGCGGGAGGTCAGGAGGCGCAGGCGCTCCTGGCTGTACCACGCGAACAGGCTGAGCGACTTGCGAGGTTGCAGGGATGAGCACCCTGTCTGTGGCCTTTACCGGGCTTGGCGGCAAACTTGCAGCACACGTCCTGCTTAGTGCTTCGGCATTGGCGCTTGGCCTGCTCCTCGCTCTGCCCCTCGCGGTTTGGTCAAGCCGGTCGCCGCGCGTTGCCGCGCTCTCACTTGGTTTCGCCAGTCTGGTCCAGACGATACCGGGCTTGGCCTTGCTGGCGTTGTTCTATCCACTTCTGGTCAGCCTGGGTGCGCTCACCGGGCTAAGCATCCCAGCGCTGGGCTTCCTGCCCGCCCTGATGGCCCTGACACTGTACGCACTGTTGCCGATCCTGCGCAACGCGGTGACGGCGCGCGAACGGATGGACCGCGAAGTCCTCGAAGCAGCCGATGCACTGGGGATGACCAGCTGGCAAAAACTCCGCCATGTCGAAATCCCGCTGGCCTTACCTTACATTGTTGCCGGTATCCGCACTGCTGCGGTATGGACCGTGGGCGCGGCCACGCTGGCGACCATGGTGGGCCAGCCCAGTCTGGGCGATCCGATCTTCGCAGGCCTGCAGATCCAGAACTGGTCGCTGGTTCTTG
>CAZOSI010000277.1:1656-3332 GCA_964582485.1 uncultured Novosphingobium sp. | reverse complement strand
ACCGCGCCTGTTTAAGCTGGCACGTATTGGTCCGCGAGGAGGGAGAGGCCGGTGGCCGCGAAGCTAAAGCTTGAAAGTGTCTCGAGCCGCCAGGCCCGCCCGAACTCGCGACGGGTTACGCGACTGTTTGCGCACAGCCGGGTTACGATCCGATCAAGCCATGGCGACCGCGCCAAAGGCCGAATTCGCGACGTTTCAACCTTTGGTTGTGCGCTGGAGTGCGACGCTGCATGGCTTCGCACCGGAATGTTCATGAGCATTGCTGTGACCTCGGACTGGACGATCCAGGCCGTCGTCCGCTGGGTCCGCGACTCGCGTGCCGGTGTCGAATTCCTTCGCCCGATCAGCGAAATCGAAGTCCGCGAGATTTCGGACGACTGATCGTCCGGAGAACCAACTAAAAAGGGCGGCCCGATCTGGCCGCCCTTTTTGTTTGTGGCTGAATGCCGGTCGCTCAATTCTTCTTGAGCGAAAGGCCTCCGAAGCGCTTGTTGAACTGCGCCACACGGCCGCCCTGATCAAGCTGACGGGTGCCACCGGTCCAGGCCGGGTGCGAGGTGGGATCGATTTCAAGCACCAGCGTGTCGCCTTCCTTGCCCCAGGTGGAGCGGGTCTCGAACACGGTGCCGTCCGTCATCTGCACCTTGATCGTGTGGTAATCGGGATGTCCTTCGGCCTTCATGGCAATTCTCTTTCGCTAGTGGCCGGTTCCGACCGGCCTGAAATGGAAGCGGCGCGCTTAGACGCAGCGGAACGATAAATCAAGCGTCGGCGATCATCGCGGTGAACTGAACGTCGCAGGTTACCTTGCCGTCGACCGAAGCCTTGCCCCAGAACTTGCAGACCCGGCTGCGCTTCTGAACGAAGCCAGCTTCCAGCGTCAGCAGAACCCCAGGTTCAACTGGTGCGCGGAATTTGGCTTCCTCGATCGCCATGAAATAGACCAGCTTGCCGGTCCCGGCGAGGCCCAGGCTCTCGATCGCCAGAATCCCGGCGGCCTGGGCCAGCGCCTCGATCTGGAGCACGCCAGGCATGATCGGGCGGCCCGGGAAATGGCCCTGAAAGAAGCCTTCGTTGAAGCTCACCGCCTTGACCGCGGTGATCGCTTCCTCACCGACTTCCAAGACCCGGTCGACCAGCAGCATCGGGTAACGATGCGGCAGGGCGGCCAGGATCTTGGGAATATCGTAAGCCGACGCGGCGCTGTCGCTCATGCTGCCCCCAGCCTCGATCAGCGGCCGTCTGGCGTGGGACCGGCCGGACGCGGCGCCGGAGCGGTCGCAGGCGTGCCAGCAGCCGGTGCGGCAGCCGGGCGGCCCTGCTGCTGCTGCTGGGCGGCCTGTTGCTCACGCACCTGGCGCGGCACCCAGCCCTGCGGCGGCACCAGGTTCGCGCTGGGCAACAGGATGTTCAGTTCGGCGATAATCGCCGGGGTCAATTCATAGGCATTGGCCCGGGCAATCACCGTGTCCGGCTGAAGCAGGATCGTGATGCCCTTCTTGCCCATTGCGCCCTGAACCGCCTGGTCGAGCTTGTCGGTGATCTGCTCGTTAACATAGGCTTCCGACATCATGACCGGCAGCAGGATCTGCTGCAGTTCCTGCTTGCCGCGCTCCTGCCGCTGCTGGATCGCCTGATAATCCTGCTGAAGGATCGCGTCGGGCTTTTCCTTGGCG
>CAZOSI010000277.1:0-1646 GCA_964582485.1 uncultured Novosphingobium sp. | reverse complement strand
TCAGCGTTGAACTTGTCGACCAGCCCTTTCAGTTCGGCGTCGATCTGGTTGGCGCGGGTCTGCGCCTGATCATAGGTTGCCTTGTAGGTTACCTGGCGTTGCTGCGCTGCAACCTGGTATGCGTTCGAATTGGCAACCGCCGCATCCAGATTAGCGACCCCGAGGCCGGGCACGATCGGACCCGAAGGCGCAGCAACCGCAGCGGGCGCCGGGGCCGGCTTCTTCTGCGCGATTGCCGGCGAAACCAGCGCGAGCGCCAGGGCGGTGCCGCAAAGGGCTTTGAAAGTCTTGGTCATCAGAATTGGGTTCCTACGTTGAATGTGAAGGACTTGGTGTCATCACCATCGACCTTCGTAATGGCATGGGCAAAGTCGATCCGGAACGGACCGAAGGGTGAATTCCAGTTCACCCCGATACCAACAGAGATACGCGGCTTGGCTGAATTGCCGACGAACAGTTCTGAGAAGGCAGGATAATTCGAGCCCTGCGCAATATTGTTCGCGCTGCCCAGACAGGCCGGTGGAGCGGGGTTGACCGCGTTGGTTACGGTGGTGACATCACCCGTAGCCGTCCCTGGCACACAGTTGGTGCCAACCAGCGTTGCAACATTGATCTGGGTATATAGCGCATTGCCGCTGGTATCCCGCGTGGGGAAGAAGATCCCGCTCGGGTGAGCCGCGGCCTGCTCGATCGGAGCGCGAAGACCCCAGACCGCACCGATATCCATGAAAATCGACGGCCGCAGCCCCAGCTCCTTGGCGCCCGAACCCAGCGGAATTTCCAGCTCAGCATGGCCGAGGTAGAAGAACCGCCCGCCTAGCGCGTCATCCTGGATCTGCTCACGATCGAGATTCAAAGTGCCGTTAGGTAGGTAGAACCGCCTTAGAATACGCGGGCCCACACCGCGAATGTCGAACCCGCGTATCTGGGGTTCGCCCAGGTAAAACCGATCATTCAATCGGACTGATTCCACGCCCGGAGTCGCGCTTTCCTTGTTGAGTGGTGCAATTGCCCCGCCCTCAGCGCGGAGCGAGAATACAAAGCCCTTGCCGATCGGCCAGTAGCGCGCCGCGTTTGAACGGACCCGGAAGTATTTTACCGAACCACCCAGCCCGGCGAAATCGAAGCTGACCGAGGCAGACTTGCCGCGGGTCGGGCGATAGCGATTGTCGAGCGAATCGAAGATGAAACTGGTGCCCAGGATCGAGCTGGTGCGTTTGCCCAGCGCATCGCACAGATAACGACCAGAGAGGATCGGGTCGCATTCCAGCGTCGGCGGATTTTGCCGGTCCGAGAAATACTGCGTCCGGTCGACGGTGATATCGTCATAGTTCAGCGTATAGCTTCCGACAGCCGAGATATATTCGGTCAGCGGCAAACCAACCCGGACCTGAAAGCCGGTCGTCGCCTGTTCGTAAGTCGAAGGACGATCGCGCTGGAACTGGTTGAAGCTGTTCAGATCGCGACGATAAACGTTCACGCCAAGTGAGATGTTGCGATCGAACAGGTAGGGCTCGGTAAAGCTGACGTCGACCTGCTTCGAATAGTTCGAATAGGCCAGGTTGAGACCGATCGTCTGGCCACGCCCGCGGAAGTTGCGCTGTTCAACCGCGCCCTGGAAGATCAGGCCTTCAAGGCTGGAATAG
>CAZOSI010000276.1:0-3353 GCA_964582485.1 uncultured Novosphingobium sp. | reverse complement strand
GGTCGCGGTCGTTGTTGAGGCGCATCGAGATGATCGTGCCGCACTGCGACAGCACCCCTTCGGCAAGGTCGGACGGGCGCTGGGTGATCAGGCCCAGACTGACGCCGTACTTACGGCCTTCCTTGGCGATCCGGCTGAGGATCTTGCCAACCGAGGAGCCATCGGCGTTCTTTTCGTTGGGAACATAGCGGTGGGCTTCTTCGCAGACCAGCAAGACGGGGCGGGTCTTTTCGTCGCGCGACCAGATCGCGAAGTCGAAGACCATGCGGCTGAGCACGGCGACCACGGTGCTGGTAATGTCCGAAGGCACGCCCGAAACGTCGATGATCGAGATCGGCTTGCCGCGGCTTGGCATGCGGAAGATCTTGGCGATGAATTCGGCCATCGTATCGCCGACCAGCATGCCCGAGAACATGAACTGAAAGCGCGGATCGGCCTTCAATTCGTCGATCTTGTTCTTGATCCGCATGAACGGCGCAGAACTGGTCGCCTTGTCGAGCTTGCCCATCTCGGTCTGGATCATGTTGGTCAGATCGGACAACAGGTAGGGGATCGGGCTGTCGACAGTGATCTTGCCCATCGTCTCGGCCAGCCGGTTCTTGGACCGTGCGGCCAGCAGGCACTTCGAAAGGATGTCCATATCCTCCTGGCGGTCGTTGCCGCTGGAGGTCAGGAACACTTCGCAGTGCTCTTCGAAATTCATCAGCCAATAGGGCATGTTGAGGTTCGACACGTCGAAGATCATGCCGGTTTGCTTGAACGCGGCGGAATATTCGCCGTGCGGATCGATCATCACGATATGCCCTTCGGGGGCATGTTCGCAGATCCGGTGGAGGATCAGCGCGGCGCTGGTCGATTTGCCGGTACCGGTCGAGCCGAGCAGGGCGAAGTGCTTGCCCAGCATCGAATCGATGTAGAGCCCGGCGCGGATGTCCTTGGTCGGGAACACGGTGCCGACCTGGATCGAGGTCCGTCCGTCGCTGGCGTAGATCTGGCGCAGGTCGTTGCTGGTCGCGGGATAGATCAGCGCGCCCGGGATCGGATAGCGCGTAACACCGCGGCGGAATGAGTGGATCCGTCCGGTCAGGCGTTCCTCGTCGCCTTCGCCAAGGAAGTCGATCTGGGCCATGATCCCGCCGGGGGTCTTGGCATCCTGACGCTGGGTCCGGACCGAAGCGAGCAGCCAGCCCTTGCCGACCCGGATCTTGACCTGGCTGCCGACCTGGCCGGCCAGCGCGATCGAGGGGTCGCTGTCCCCGCCGCATTCCTGCAAGCGCTGAAGGTCCAGCGCGATGGCTGATCCGGAGCCAGCGATTTCCAGCACGATGCCGATCGGTTCGCGGGCATTGTCGAACTGCTGCGCCGATACCGATGCCGCGGCCTGCGCCGCATCCGCCGGAACTTCGCTTGGCTGTGCCGCCCGTGCTGCCCCAAAACCGCTGGCGTTCATGTCATTCATCGCAGAAATCGACCCCTTCGCACCTGCTTTGTGCAGGCTGTATCTGCTTATGCTTAAGGGGTTAAGATAGGGCTAAGTCGAGCTAGACCAGAGCGAACAGACGCCCCGCCATGAAGCCCATCGCGATCGACAGCGCAACGGCCATCAAGCCATAAAGAAAGCCGTTGTATTCGGCGAACTGCGCCACGGCGCGTTCGAATCCCAGCTTTTTCACCTCGACCCGGCTGATCGCCGAGGCGACCACCCGGCCTTTGGTGATGGCAAAGGTTTCGGCGGTATAAGTGCCGGTCTGGACGTTCGAAGGCAGCGCAATCCGGGCCTGGTAAAGCACCTGTTCGGAAACCTTCACCCCGCGCGGATCGTCCTTGTACAGTCCCTCACGCTTCATCCGGTCAACCAGGCCAGCGGAAAAGCGGGCTTGCTCTTTGGGATCATAGGCGCCGATTGGTGAAAGCTGCAGCCAGGGCAGGCCCAGCTCATAGATCGCGGCAGTCTTGTCATCGACGATCTTGGCGATCGGCCGCGACGAAGCAACCGCGAAGAACGATGGGGCAGAGCGGAATTCGGTGCTGGCGGCGTTGACCCAGATACCGACAATCCGCTGCTTTTCGCGCAACACGATTGAATTGGTCGGTCCCTTCAGCACCACGACGATATCGTAATCCTGCCCTGCGCGGGTCCCTTCCGGGGTCAGGATCGCGCCGAACAGCAGCAGTTCGGTCCCGCGAAAGCCTTGGCGAACCTGGACTTCGTGCTGCGAAACTTCCGGCACCAGGATTGGATCACGCGCGCCGGTCAGCACCAGCAGGCAGAGCAAGGCGAGCAGCGCCCTCATGACAGGTTCACCGTATAGATTTCGTCCGGCTGCCAGCCGAGACCCAGCGCCATGCGCAGCGCCACCAGCAGCACGATCGCAGCCAAAACGAAGCGCAACTTCTCCGCCGGGATCCGCTGGGCCAGCTGCGCGCCGATCTGCGCACCTGAAACCGACCCGATCAACAGCAAAGCGGCCAGCACGATATCAACCGCGCGGGTGGTCATCGCGTGCATCATGGTGGTGACCATCGTCACAAACAGGATTTGGAAGAGTGAGGTTCCAACCACCACGTTGGCACTCATCCCCAAAATGTAGAGCATCGCCGGAACCAGCACAAATCCGCCGCCGATCCCCATCAGCATGGTCAGGATCCCGGTAAACACGCCCAGCAAAAGCGGCGCGAGCGGCGAGATATAGAGGCCAGAGCGATAAAAACGCCAACGCAGCGGCAGGCTGGCCACCATCGGATGATGGCGGCGCTTGCTCGCGGGCAACGGCACCCCGGTCTTCTGAGCCTGGAGAACCTGCCAGCTCTCCTTGGCCATCACATAGCCAATCCCGCCAAGCAGCAAGACGTAAAGCACGTTGATCACTACGTCGATCTGGCCCAGTTCCTGCAAAATCCGGAACAGGACGGCGCCAATCGCAGTGCCGATAATCCCCCCGGCGACCATCACCCCGCCCATCTGGTAATCGACACCACCGCGCTTGGTATGGGCCAAAACGCCCGAAACGCTGGCTCCGGTCACCTGGCTGGCGGCCGAAGCAGCAGCGACCGTCGGCGGAATGCCATAGAATATCATCAATGGCGTGGTCAGGAACCCCCCGCCCACGCCGAACATGCCCGAGAGGATGCCCGTCAGCGCACCGAGCGCGACGATGACCAGGCCGTTGACCGCTAGGTTGGCAATCGGAAGATAGACGTCCATCTGTTGGACAAGGGTCTAGACCGCCCTGACGGCCAAAAAAAGGCCGGAACGCCTAGAAACCCGCAGAAAAGGTTACAGCCGCACCGGAACCCGGGGCAGCATCGCCGGCAACGCGGAACCGGTAGTCGGCGCTAAGCCGGGTATTGAC
>CAZOSI010000275.1:0-3353 GCA_964582485.1 uncultured Novosphingobium sp. | reverse complement strand
CATGTCGCCAGCCGCGCGGGCTATCGCGGGGATTCGCCCGATCACTGGCACTATGCCGCAGCGAAAGGCGGCATGATCGCAATGCATAAGACGATCGCCCGGCAATATGCCAACAAAGGCATAATGAGCTATGCGGTCTGCCCCGGCTTTACCGACACCGCGATGGCGGGCGACTATCTCGCCAGCCGCGGCGGGCCGGGCCTGCTGGCCGATATCCCGCTGGGCCGGGTGGCAACGCCCGAAGAAATTGCACGGATCGTCGAATTCTGCGCGCTAGACGCGCCAGAAAGCATGACAGGCACGGTGATCGACGCCAATGGGGCGAGCTATGTCCGCTAAACCCTTGATCGCCCTTGCCGCTCTCGCCCTGCTGGGCGCGAAGCCCGCCCCCGCCCCTGAACCCCACGGCGCCAGCAAGGACATCACCGCCGCCTGCGGAACTCGTGATGGTTGGTCCGATCCAGCCCCACCGGCCAAGATCCACGGGCGTAGTTGGTATGTCGGCACTTGCGGGATCACCGTGGTCCTGGTCGAGACTTCGGCCGGGCTGGTGCTGATCGATACCGGACCTGAAGACGCCGCGCCGCACGTGCTGGCCAACATCAGGGCGTTGGGCTTCGGTCCCCGTCAGATCAAATGGCTGCTGATGACGCACGAGCATTTCGACCATGTCGGTGGCATGGCGGTGATCCAGAAGGCTACCGGCGGCAAACTGGTGGTCAGCCGCGGAGCCGAGAATGCGATGCGCAGCGGCAAGGCCGATCCGGAAGACCCACAGGCCGCACTGCTCCAAAAGTACCCGATGACCCCGGTGCGGGTCGACCGCGTGCTGCGCGGCGGTGAATCGCTGACAATCGGCGGCACGCGTTTTACCATGCACACCAACCCCACCCATTCGCCCGGCTCGGCCAGCTGGACCTGGCAAAGCTGTGAAGTCGGCAAGTGCCTGACGATCGCCTATGCCGACAGCGTCAACACGATCTCTTCCGACGACTATCACTTTACCAAGCACCCTAAGCGGGTCGAGGCGGCCCGTTCAGGCCTGCGCACGATCGAGGCGTTGCCGTGCGATCTGTTGCTGACCCCGCATCCCGGCGGCAGCGACCTTTTGGAACGTCTTTCCGGAAAGGCAGCGCTGGTCTATCCCCGCGCCTGCACCGCTTACGCTGCTGCCGGAAGCGACCGGCTGGCCAAGCGGCTCGCCAAGGAGCAGGCCACCAAGTGAGTGAAGTCTGGAAGCTTACCGCTCTTGCCCCACGCGGTGTAATCGAAGCTGCCCTGCTGGCGCACGAAGATGCGCTTGATTGGGACCCCGAGGTTGTCCTTTCTGGCAGCGAAGTTGCCGAGGACAAGCCGGAAGAGTGGCGGCTCGAAGCCTGGCTTCCCCGCAAGCCGACAAAGGCCGACAGTGCTGCGATCAGGCGCTTGTTTGCTGACGTCCAGCCACTGCTGTTTCCAGAACAGCTGCCCGAGATCGACTGGCTCACGCAAAGCCAGCAAGGGCTGGAGCCGATCCGTGCCGGGCGGTTCCATGTCCACACGCCGCAGTATCCGCCGCTGCGCCAGCCCGGCGTCCGCAATTTTGCGATCCCGGCCAGCCAGGCTTTCGGCACCGGCCAGCACGCCACCACTGCCGGCTGCCTGGAGATGTTGTGCGAGATGAAGCGCCGCGGCGTAGTTATCCGGAACCTGGCCGATATCGGCACCGGCACCGGCCTGCTCGCCTTCGCTGCGCTGCATCTATGGCCCCGCGCGCTTGCCACCGCGAGCGATATCGACGCGGTCTGCCTGAACGTGGTTGAAGACAATGCCCGGTCCAATGGGATCCCGATGGGAGCCCGGCCTGGCGCACTGACCATGCTGGTCGCCGACGGGATGGACCATCCGCTGCTCGAAGCCCGCGGCCCCTATGATCTGATCCTGGCCAATATCCTGGCCGGGCCGCTGATCGGAATGGCCCCACACTTCGCCGAGGCGCTGGTCCCTGGCGGAAGCTTGCTGCTCGCCGGGCTGCTCGAAACCCAGGAAGCCCAGGTCCGCCGTGCCTGCCGCCGCGCCGGGCTGCGTATCGCTGCACGCAGGGTGAAAGGCGATTGGTCTATCCTGTGGCTGCGCAAGCGGGCCAGCTACGCGGGCGCTGACTCACCGTAGCGAAACAAGCGGTCCCGGATCGGGGCAGTACCGGTCGCGAGAGCTAGACTCTGCGGTCGTATTGCGGCAGAAACCCATTGTTAACGACAAGACAAAAGTCTGTCGGGGTTCGCGTCATATCAACCCCGCTTCGATGGGAGAGTGCGCATGCCTACCTGGATAGCATCCGGCAACGGAACCTGGACCGATCCTGCCAACTGGTCGGGGGGCGTCCCCGCTGCAGCTGGCTCTACTGCTACCTTTTCGTTTCCAACCAATGTCGGCGGCACCATAATCATCGGCATTCCCGAATTTGCAGACATTTCGGTCGGGATCATGAACATTACCATGACAGGGACTACCGGGATCACCATCCGCGGCTCGCTGACCGATTCGGGCGTGGACATTGGCGACCTGATCTTTGACAATGGCGCATCGAACGCCCAGCTGAACATCAATACGCTGGCTACCACCAGCCCGACCACCTTCAGCAGTGCCGCCGGTTTGCGGATGACGCTGGCCTCCGATCTGCTGGTCAATGTGGTGACCGCAGGATCGATTGCCCGGTTTGATTTGCCGGTCTCGGGCGCGGGGACACTGATCATGTCCGGCGCCGGCACGCTGGAGCTGAACTCGACCAACACCTTTACCGGCGGAATTGAAATCATCGGCGGCATTCTGGAAGCATTTGGCGATGCAGCGCTTAGCAGCGGTGCAGTCACAATCTCCAACGCCGCCACGTTCCGGTCCTCGGGCACGATCAACAACACCATTGGCACCCTGTCGAACATCACCGGAACCGCTGGTACGGCGCAGATTGTGGCGGCCGCTGCCACCACCATGACCCTGACCGGAACGCTCAGCCATATTTCGCAAGGGGCAGTCAATTTCGGCAGCATCACCGATACCGGCACGATTGTCGCAAGCTTTGGATCGATCCTGGAGAACGCCACCAATTCGGTCTTCCGGATTGCCGGTGGCACATTGCAGATGGGCAATGCCTTCAACGCCACAAACCTGCTCAGCCATCCGGGCCAGGGCCTGACCGAAATTCAGAACGGCGGGATTCTTGATACCAGGGGCCTTGCCACCACGATCAGCAACCTCGATTTCGACGACGGCACGCTGCGCAGTTCGGTGGGTGCGCTTAACGTCACGGTCAACGATGTGTTCGTGGCGATCAACGCCCAGAACGGAACCGTGGAAGGCACTGCCGGGGTCGA
>CAZOSI010000274.1:0-3355 GCA_964582485.1 uncultured Novosphingobium sp. | reverse complement strand
CCCTATCACTGCCAGTGCCGCAAGACCGCGCGGTTGCTGAGCGAGGCACTGGCCGGGGAGTTTCCCGATCTGCGGATCGAAACGACATTCCAGTCACGCTTCGGCCGGGCCAAGTGGCTCGAACCGGCGACCGATGCGGTGCTGGCGCAGGAGGGCGCGAAAGGCACCCGCCGCCTCGCCATTGCTGCCCCCGGGTTCTCCGCCGATTGCCTCGAAACCCGCGAAGAGCTGGCGATCCGTGGGCGTGAACAGTTCGAAGCGGCTGGCGGTACTGAGTTCGCGGCGCTCGATTGCCTCAACACCAGCGAGGCCGGGGTCGGGATGCTGGAGGCGCTGATTCAGCGCGAACTGTTGGGGTGGATTTAACCGCACGATTAAGTTACATCGCTGTCAGTAACCCCTTCCCGAGGATCCCATGGCAACGCTTGCACCCGAAGCCCCGAAATTCACCCATTGGTCCCAGCGGCAACCGGCGCACGCGCTTGATCACATCCCGGGCGAGGACGGCTGGCCGGTACTCGGAAATACGCTGCAGCTGCTGGCTGACCCATCGGGCTTCGGCGACCGGATGCGGGCGAAGTATGGCGATGTCTTCCGCAACAATGCCTTCGGGCGGCGCGGGGTGTCGCTGTTCGGAGCCGACGCCAATGAACTGGTGCTGTTCGACCGGGAGAAGAACTTTTCATCCGAGCAGGGCTGGGGCCCGGTACTTGATCTGCTGTTCCCGCGCGGGCTGATGCTGCTCGATTTCGATCACCACCGCGCCGATCGCCGGGCGCTGTCAATCGCGTTCAAGCCGGGACCGATGCGGCACTATGCCGATGCGCTGAACCGGGGCATATCCGACCGTGCAGAGTCCTGGCGCGGGCAGGAAATGCTGTTCTATCCGGCGATCAAGCAGCTGACGCTCGATCTGGCTGCAGACAGCTTCATGGGCCTACCGCTCGGGCCGGAATCCGATTCTATCAACAAGGCTTTTGTCGATATGGTCGCCGCTTCGATCGGGGTGGTGCGGAGGCCGCTGCCGTTCACCGCGATGGGGCGCGGGGTTGCAGGCCGCAAGTTCCTGGTTGACTATTTCACCCGCGAGACGATCCGCCGCCGCAGCGAAGGTGGCGGGCAAGACATGTTCAGCCAGTTCGCTACCGCCACGCACGAGGACGGCAGCCTGATGCCGGTCGACCAGGTGGTCGATCACATGATCTTCCTGATGATGGCCGCGCACGATACGATCACCAGTTCGGCCAGCTCGCTGGTTTGGCTGCTGGCCAAGAACCCCGAATGGCAGGACAAGCTCCGCGCCGAAATCCTGGCCGTCACCGGCGGTGCAGGGCGGCCGCTGGCCTATGACGATCTCGGCAAGCTGGACCTCACCGAAATGGCCTTCAAGGAAGCGCTGCGGCTGATCCCGCCGGTCCCCTCGATGCCGCGCCGGGCGCTGCGCGAATTCACTTACAAGGGCGTGCGCATTCCGGCTGGCTCCCCGGTCGGGATCAGCCCAGCGGCGGCGCACATGGACGAAGAGCACTGGCCCGAACCGCGCCGCTTCGATCCGCTGCGCTTCACGCCCGAACAGGTGGCAAAGCGCCACAAATACGCCTGGGTGCCGTTCGGTGGCGGCGCACACATGTGCCTGGGGCTGCACTTCGCCTATATGCAGATCAAGGTGCTGATGGCCCACCTGCTGAGCCGCTACCAGATCGAGATCGAGCCGGGCTACGAACCGGGCTGGCAGCCCTGGCCGATCCCTAAGCCAAAGGATGGGCTGAGGGTTACGTTTAGGGCGGTGTGATCAGAAATCCACCGCGATGCCTTTTCGAACCCAATCGCCATAGCGGGTCGGGCTGAGGCCGTCAGGGTCCTCGCCTTCGACCGGCGTGGCAGGCTGGGGCACCGGATCGTTGCTCCAGTGGGCGGGCTTGACGAAGTCCTTGGGACGCTTGGTGGCGCGCTTGGTCATGGGCATTCCATGCGCGCGCTGGCCCTCGATTGCAATTGGCTCTAGGGGCAGCGCGATGGACATTCCCGGTTTTCCCGCGCGCAAGGGCGCGCTCAAATTGCTCGATGCGGTGCTTAACCGGGGCGAGACGCTCGACGTGGCGGCGAATGGCGCTTTGCAAGGGATCCGCAGTGGCCCCGACAAGGCGCTGGCGCGCGCGCTGGCGGGTGAGGCGCTGCGCTGGCTGATCGACCTCGACGCGCTGATCGACAGTGCGACCCGGCAGATCCTGCCGCCCGATGCCAAGGCGCGAAGCGTATTGCGGCTGATGCTTGCCGGCTGGCTGCGGCTTGACACCCCGCCGCACGCAGTGATCGCGACCGGGCTGGAACTGCTAAGCGGCGGACCGCGGCGGCTGGCGCACGGGGTGTTTTCGGCCCTGGTCCGCCAGGATGTGAAGCTTCCTGCGGTGCCGACCTTGCCGCCGGAAGTGGCAGAGCGCTGGGGCGAGCGCGCGCAGGCCATCGCCCCTGGCCTCGCCGTGCCGCCGCCGCTTGACCTGTCGCTGCGCGATCCGGCCGAATCCGCACTTTGGACCGAGCGGCTCGGCGGAACATCGCTGGCACCGGGCCATGTCCGGCTGGCGCGGGGCACTGCGGTGGAAAACCTTGAAGGCTTCGATGCCGGGGCCTGGTGGGTCCAGGATTTTGCCGCCAGCCTGCCCGCACGGCTGCTGGGGCCGGGCGCGGGGCGCCGCGTGCTTGATCTGTGCGCAGCGCCGGGCGGCAAGACGCTGCAACTGGCGGCAGCTGGCTGGCAGGTGACGGCGGTAGAGCGCAGCGCCAAGCGCGCCGAGCGGATCGATCAGAACCTCGCACGCCTGAACCTTTCCGCCGAGGTGGTCATCGCCGATGCCCTGCAGTGGCAGCCGGCCGAGCCATTCGACGCAGTGCTGCTCGATGCACCCTGCACCGCCACCGGCACCGCCCGCCGCCATCCCGACGTGCTCCATCGGATCGGCCCGCGCCAGATTGCCGAGATGGCCGAGTTGCAGGCGGCGCTGCTGGCCCGCGCGGCAAGCTGGATCAAGCCCGGCGGCCAGCTGGTCTATGCGGTCTGCTCGCTCGAGCCGGAAGAGGGCGAGGCGCAGGCGCAGCAGGTCGGGCTGGCACCCGATCCGATCCGCGCCGACGAGCTACCCGCCGGGCTCAGCCCGGCCGATCATGGCTGGCTGAGGACCGATCCCGGCATGTTGGCCGATGCGGGCGGGCTCGACGGGTTCTTCGTCGCCCGGTTCCGCGCTTAGCCCTTCAGCCTTTCCGCGAAGCCCTTCTGCAGCTTGGCCAGCTTGGGCGGAATCACGGCCAGGCAATAGGGATTGCGCTGGCCTTCGCCCTGCCAGTATTCCTGGTGATA
>CAZOSI010000273.1:0-3366 GCA_964582485.1 uncultured Novosphingobium sp. | reverse complement strand
GATGGGCTGGGACATTCGCAGCAACTCGGTCCACCCGACCTTTGTCGACACTCCGATCCTTGACGGCATGGTCACCTCCACCGGAAAGCCCAAGGAAGTGATCATGGACAAGCTCGCCCGCCAGATCCCGCTGAAGCGCGTCGGCCACCCCGACGATATCGCAAACGGCGTGCTCTACCTCGCCTCTGACGAGAGCCGTTTCATGACCGGAGCCGAACTCAAACTCGACGGCGGCATCTCGGCGATGTAAGGCAATCCCATGGGGGAGAGCAACGACAAACCGAAGCCGCGCCCGTTCCGGGTCACCTCGTTCGACGTCGCCGCCGAAGCCGGGGTCAGCCAGTCGACCGTCAGCCGCGCTCTGGCCGGCGATCCGGTGGTAAGCGAAGCGACCCGGCTGCGCGTCGCAGAGGCCGCGCGGCGGCTCAACTACTCCGTTGACAACAACGCCGCCCGGCTGCGCACCGGCAAGACCGGGACCCTGGCCGTGGTGGTGATCTGCCGCCCGGATGAGGACCGCAAGGACCTCAACCCCTTCACCTATGCGCTGCTCGGCTCGATCTGCGCCGCCGCCTCGGCCCGCGGTTTTGAAACGCTGGTCAGCTTCCAGGATGGCCCGGCCAACCTCTCAGGCCGCTATGAGGAACAGCGCAAGGCCGATGGGCTGATCGTGATCGGAACCACCCAGAACGAAGCGGCCTGGGACTATTACCGCGATCTCGGCCAGTCGGGCATGCACTGGGTCTGCTGGGGCTCCCCCTATGACGAGCTCGAATGGATCCGCTCCGACAATCACGAGGGCGCCCGCCTCGCCACCGGCCACCTGATCGAGCGCGGCTGCGGCAAGATCGCCTGCATCGGCTCGCTCGGCTCGCTCCAGCGCCAGTTCACCGAACGTTACGATGGCTATGCCGAACGCATGGTCCGGGCCGGGCTGGAGCCCTGGCTGATCGAGATCGAGGACGATCAGCCGCGCGAGGAACAGGGCCGCCGCGCCGCCCGCGCCCTGCTCGCCTCGGGCCGTGCCTGCGACGGAATCTTCGCGGTCTGTGACGAGATCGCGCTGGGCGCCCTGCGCGAACTGCGCGACCTCGGCGTCAAGGTCCCCGCCGACATGGCCCTGATCGGCTTCGACGGGATCCGCGCCAGCGCCAATGCCATGCCCCCGCTCAGCACGGTCCAGCCCGATTTCGCCGCCGCCGGGGCAATGATGGTCGACAAGCTGCTGGCCAGCGTCGCCGGCGAAAGCCACGAGCAGCGCCGCGTACCGGTCCAGCTGCTGGTCCGCGAAAGCACGCGGCGCGGCTGATTTCCTGGCCATCTGGGTGAGTGGGACGGAGGTTCACGCCTCACTCGCCGTTCGCCGCTGCGATCGAGGCCACTTCGGCCGGGGTGGCCAGGCCAAAGGCATTGCGGCGATACAGCTCCAGCCGCGCCGCGCGGTGCGCCCCGGCGCGCACCTCGGCCCCTTCCAGCCCCTCGGTTTCGGCCGCGCTCAGCGTGCGGGCATAGTACCGCTTGACCGGGCTGCCCAGCACTTCGGGGGCCGCCGCTGCCGCGTCATAGGGGCCCAGCACCGCGCAGTCTTCATCAATCCAGAACTCCTCCCCATCCCACACCTCGCCCGCCGGCAGAACTGCGGGCAAAGGCCAGTCGGTCAGCCAGCGCGCCCCCACCTCATCCCACCAGGTGTCATAGAGCCCGACATCAAGCTGCGCCGCCTCGCCCAGCACTTCCCCGCGCTCGCGCACCGCGGGCAGTGGCGGCGGTAATTCGGGGGCATTGGCTGAGGGCGTGGACCGCATGGACCACTGTCCAGAGGAAGAATTGTCGCCCTCCCCTTCACTCTCCACCTCCACCACCCGCGCCGGCCGGTCCTCCCCCGCGGCATAGCGCGCCAGCGCATCGTCGAAACTGTCGGCAAACCCGGCCACCTCGGCATCGCCGCACAGCTTGTCGAGCCGCGCCAGATGGGCGAGCAGCAGCCGGTCCGAATAGCGCCGCCGCGTCGCCACCACCTCCCCGTGATAGAGCACGTCCTCCTCCCACCCCTCGATCGCGCGGTTGGCCAAAATCTCCTCCGCCTGCGCCCGCGCCGCCAGCAGCGCCGCATCCCAGGCCCGGCGGAATCCCGGCGAGGCCAGCCGCGCACGATAAGCCGTCTGATGCGAGATCCCCACCCGCGCCGAAGCCGAGCGGACATTGCCGCTGGCCGCCAGCGCCGCGAGGAACGCCGCCTGGCGTTCGCGGGGGAAGATGGTGGGATCGGGGGTGGTCAGGACGGGAAGCGAAGACATCTGCGACATGGGCGGCGGCTCCTTTGGCGAAAGGCAAACCGGCCATGTTGCAGATTTTTGCGGTGTAGGAAAACGATCGGCCCAGCAGCCGTTCGCCCTGAGCCTGTCGAAGGGGCGCCCTTACGTCACCACTTCCCGCCCAGCTTCTCGATCTCGGCAAGCAGCGCGCGTTTGGAGGGGGTGCGGCTCTTGCCGGCGTTGCGGGGTATTTTCGGTTCACCCAGCTCTGCGCGGCGTTTGGACAGGCGCGCAGCGACATCGGCCATCTGGATGACCGTCTCGCCAGTGTCAGTCTTGGATATCTTCGACGCCATAGTCGCCCATGCTTTCTTCGCGGATGCGGCGTTTGCAGTATTCTCCGGGTACAAGCTATTGCGTGTGCCCGTCCGGCCACGGACCATTGTCGTCCTGAAGTTTGACAAGCCAAGTCCGACCTCTCAGAAACGGTTTTATGAAACCTGACAAAAGATTCACCGGCCAGACTTTCGGTTTTTGGGCAATTGTCAAATTGTCTTCGGAAAAGGCCGGTTATACGCTGCGAAAATCGAAGAAAAACCCAGTCGCAAAAATCAAAGGCCTAACCTCAAACGAAATTCTCGGCGCATTGGAAGAACAGGGTATTGACCTCGCCTTGGTCTCAGATAGCCAGATTGACCTTGCTAGTTCATATTCGATCTATCGAGCAGATTTACTCAACAATGTTGTTCAACCTGCACTGATGAATCGAGCAGCTGCGAAAGAGCTGTTCGATGAGATTCATGCACGAGTAAAGCCAACACACGCTATTCCAATGAATCGCCAAAAAGGCGAAAAGCGTCATGAAGCTTACCTTGCCGCACTTGTCGGAATGCTGGCGGAAGAAGCACTTGGAGCAGCCAATCTCGTGAACGACGCCAAAAGTCTCGCCATACTCACTGACAAGGGCAAATTGCAGGGTATCTTCTCGCGGCGCTTCGATGGAGCAGTGCCTGATACGATTAATCCGGCTGCAATCTGGGAGGTCAAGGAATACTATGGCACGACAACCTTTGGTAGCCGTGTGGCCGACGGAGTTTATGAGACTCTGCTG
>CAZOSI010000272.1:3071-3409 GCA_964582485.1 uncultured Novosphingobium sp. | reverse complement strand
CCATGGAGTGATCGCTGACGGTAACTGGGAGAAGCATCCTCAGTTCGATTCGTACGTGGCCATGCTGGCGCCCACCATCGAGGAGCTGTTCCCAGACCTGGCACAGTCGATTGCCGATCGCTACGGCAGGACGCCAGGGGTAATCGCCCGGGGCCAGACCAACTGGCCAGCGCCAATCCGTTGAGCCAATTGAGCCCGGCATATGCCGGGCTTTTTTCTTCGTAGGCGGCTTTTCGGGATGCTAGGATTGAGCGGTGCCAGCCGGCCAAAAGGTTGGCCAGGCTGGTTCATCACAAAACGAGGTGGTATCCCATGAACCAGACGGAACTAGCACAAGC
>CAZOSI010000272.1:0-3061 GCA_964582485.1 uncultured Novosphingobium sp. | reverse complement strand
TTACCCAGATGCAGAACGAAATCCACCAACAGTTGGAGGCCCTGCAGGAAAGCCCGGGACTTATGCACCCCGCGCTCGTTGGTCAGGAAGAGGATCTCAGCAAACTGATCGAAAGCAAGCGCACCGAAATTGAACTTGAGCAGAAGCTGCGTGACATCAAGGAAAGCAACGCAGGCCTGACCTTCAATGAACAGATACAGGAATCCGAAGAAGCACGTGACGAGGCAAACGAGGTAAAGAAACAAGCCGAGAAAGACGTGCGCCAATTCGACCCGGCCGGTCATGACGAAGAAGAGGCCGAATTCATCATCAACGAGATTTACCGTACCGCTGAGGAAGAAGCCGAAGACATCATGCTCGCTTCGCCGGCGGCCGAAGGCATCACCGAATGCATGATTGAGGAAGAGGCCGAAAGGCAGGAGGACATTATCCGCAAGCTGACCTCTCCCAAGAAGTAACCAATCACTATCGGGCTGGTGAAGCCGGCCCGCTCCGTAATAACGCTCTACCACACTCTCCCTACTCGTAACCCACCCGGCAAAGTCGCCGGGTGGTTCATAGAATTTGGTGTCGCCACTTTGGCTAGCACTGTTCGCTGCCCTGGTTAAGCTGGCCTCCACAAACCCAAGGAGGCTCCACTGATGCTGCTAAAAGTCCTGTTCTCCACTTCACTGATATCTGGCCTTGCCTACACACTGCTGGTCGGTCTTCATGACGGGGTGTTTTATGACGGTGACCGTCTGCGAGCAATGATGATCGCGGCCGGCTCCGGCGCACCTGTTAATGCATATCTGATGGCCCTGGTCGGTGGACTTGTAGGCGGTGTGCTAACGATGCGCAATCAGCCGAAGCTCGCCATAGCGGCCGTTGCAGCTTTTGGGGCGCCCTTCTTCCTTGGTATCTGCGTGCTCCTGACAGGCCCACTGCTAAACAGCCCCAGCCTACTCGGCGCACAAGCCGCCATCTCCCTCAGTGTGGTTTCAACGGTTTCCTTCCTGGCCGCGTTTGCCCTTTTCTACGTCAACCTGTTCTCTGGACTGTTCAAGCTCCTTCCCGGCGTGCTGGCTGGTTTCCGGCGCTGATCAGTACATGGCGTCGTAGTTGAACGCCCCGGTAGGGGCGTTAATCTTGGCTAACCATATTCAGTCCTCGATTTTGGTCGAGCGGCTGGAGCAACTTTCCAACGGATCAAGCCTTGTAGCACTGTTCCGGTTGGCGCCAATGAGAAGAAGTGTTTGATCGACCCACAGCTGAAACCAATCCAAATTCCCAGCCAGAACTATGCGAATGAGTGGATAGACCTATTCCGCAAAGGCATTCCTGAGTTCAAAGACGTCGCTCGTTACATCTTCGTGCAGCTCTGTGGCCATCCCTCCTGGGCATCGCTACTCGACACTGCTCGGCCCAATGCTCCTCTCTTCGACTTCGACCAACTGCCCGTCGACGAACGACTCCGTCTGGCCGCATCGATGCGCGTGATCCTCTCTGACCAATTCGGTATCAGGGCCGACGTCGCCAATCACCTGGTGTGGACAAATCCTCCAGGTAGCAGCTCACTCTGGTCGGTCTATCCCGCTGAGTTCAGCGCGAGAAGGCAACAGCCCGATGAGCCAGTTGAAGCTTCCGTGCACACAGCGCTTGATCAGCTCAACCGCAGCCGCTGCCTGGAGACTACAGAGGGGCGGACCCGGTTGATGGCCACCACCCCGAGCGCCCCCCACCTCGCTCTACTCAGATTCCTTCAGTGGGAAATTGAACCGATCCCCACGCCCCCGATGCAGATCGAACACCTGCAGTCAGTGGACCAGTTCTACGCAGAACCAGCTGCCTTCGTTGTGGACAAGGATCTGGGGCGCGTGCCTGTCTTCATTGCAGGCTTTACCGCGACTCCAGGTGCTGCACACGACTCTGTGATGTTGCACTACCTCTCCAGCGCTCTGGCCACAGCAGAACTCCTGGCAGGAGCTGGGGCACCAGCACTGGTGCTCTACGCAAGCAGCACCAGTCGGCGACATAAAGGAAACCACCTCACCTGTTTCGGAGCCGTGGTCTACGACGATACGGTCAAGGACTTGCTGCTCAATCAGAGCTGCAACCGCCTAAGCGACGTCTTCGTCAACTTGGTGGCCACACCCATCGACAGCCCACAGATCGCAGACTTCGCGGACAACCAGCTTGTACTGCAGTGCATGTTCGAGCGGGCCCGGCAGAAGCACCAGTTTCCGGACGATTCCAAGACCAAGCTTTTCCGAGTCGAGGGTGCTTCAGGCTGGAGCGAGATGGTCCTCCGTGCTGATCACTAGTGATGCCAGTGGGGCATCCTGGAAGTGCCCGAGCTTGCGCAACTAGCGCCCACAACGAGTATCGAACGATGAGAGGAGTTGGTCTTGAACGAGATCATGATGAAAACCGCAGCTGGCGATGAAGTCGCCGTAGTCCTGGCAGAAGACGCCGGTACCGGTAAGGGCAAGAGTTTCCTGCCTTTCGATACCTCGAGGATGGTGGTGGATATAGGCTCGGCGACTGCTGATGCAGTACTTCATGCCGACGGCAGCTGGGAGGTCGTAGGCCCGGCCAGCACTGAGCTCATATCAGTGCTAGCCGTATCTGCTGAGCGACAGTTGCGGAAGGTCGCCTTTCTTCCAAGGCAGGTCGAGCGCAAGGTTGCTCGCTCAGTTCACGTTGCGCTCGCACGCACCGGCCAAGTCACCCTGAGTGACGGAACGGTTCTTCGCTCCGCCAGCCAGCAAGGCTGACTTTAGGGAACGCACCCTCCTTTCGCTGTACAACGCTGACGTACAAGGCCCTGCATGCAAACCTCAGAGAATCGCGAGTTCAAGGTACACCCCGGGATCATCAAGCACCTGATCAGAGAACAAGCGGGGACGCTTGTAAAAGCTTTAGCTGAGCTAGTGATGAACTGCGTTGACGCAGGCGCGACACGGGTCAACCTGACATTTTCTGAGGATGGCCAATTCACCATCGAAGATGACGGCCGCGGATTTCAGAGTCGAGCAGAGATCGAGGACTTCTTCGAGACCTTTGGCACCCCACATGAGGA
>CAZOSI010000271.1:0-3411 GCA_964582485.1 uncultured Novosphingobium sp. | reverse complement strand
GTTGCCACCGCCGGGGTCGGCCTGATCCCTTCGGCGGCGAGTATTGGCTGGTGGGCTCCGGCGATCGTGATCCTGCTGCGGATCCTGCAGGGCCTTGCGCTTGGCGGGGAAAATGGCGGTGCGGCGATCTATGTGGCCGAACATTCGGCCTTCGCAAAACGCGGCTATCACACCAGCTATATCCAGGCGAGCGTGGTTGGCGGCTTTGTGCTGAGCCTGGTCGTGGTGCTGGGCTGCAAAGCGATAATGAGCGCGGATGACTGGAACGCCTGGGGCTGGCGGGTGCCGTTCCTGCTCAGCCTGCTGCTGCTCGCCATCTCGCTTTGGATGCGCTTTAAACTATCGGAAAGCCCGGTGTTTCAGGCGATGAAGGAAGAAGGCGAACTGGCCGGTAATCCGTTCGTCGAAAGCTTCACTTATCCTGGCAACAAGCGCCGGATTTTCATTGCACTTTTCGGGATCGCCGCCGGACTGACGGTGATCTGGTACACCGCGATGTTCTCTGGTCTGTCGTTCCTTAAATCGGCCATGCATGTCGAAGATACCGCGGCCGAGATCATTGTTGGTATCGCAGCAGCGCTGGGCATGGTGTTCTTCATCTACTTCGGCAAGCTCAGCGACCGGGTCGGGCGCAAGAAACCGATTGTGATCGGCTACGCGCTGACTCTTCTTCTGCTGTTTCCGACTTACTGGTTCATCGGCTCGGTGGCGAAGGATCCGGCGCACACTTCTTCAATCGAATGGACCCTGCGCGGGCCCGATTGCAGCTATTCTCCGTTTGCGGCCAAGCAGGAAACCCGCTGCGGCAAGCTTATGGGCGACTTCGCCGGAGCCGGCGTTCCTTATACATTAGAGAAGAGTGAAAAGCTTGAGCTGGTGGTCGGCGGGGCCAAGGTAATTCCGCTCGATGACATCGCGCTCGACGATCCAAAGGCCCGCAAGGCCGAAATCGAAGCTCGAGCTGGGCAGACCGTGTTCAATTTTGCGAAGCACACACCTGGCTTCGGCCAAGCCGCGCTGATTGTCGCCGCGCTCATGCTGCTGATGGCACTGTCGGGCGCGACCTATGGTCCGGTCGCGGCGCTGCTTGCAGAGATGTTTCCGCCCAAAGTGCGCTATTCCTCAATGTCGATCCCCTACCACATCGGCACCGGCTATTTCGGCGGGTTCCTGCCGTTCATCGCCAGCTATATCGTGGCGCGGACCGGCGATCCCTATTCCGGGCTGTGGTACACCTGGGTGGTGGTGCTGATGGCGCTGGTGGTCAGCTGGTGGGGCCTGCCGGATGGAAAGCCCAGCGACTTTGCCGATGATCCCGCCTGAGCCGCCGCTGCGGCTGGCGATCGACGAAGCCGCCCTGATCGATAACTGGCGCGCGCTTGATCGCCTGTCGGGTGCGGCCCGGGCGGGTGCTGCGGTCAAGGCAGATGCCTATGGCCTCGGCGCGCGCCGGGTGGTCAAGGCATTGGCTGACGCTGGCTGCCGCGACTTTTTCGTGGCCTATGCCAGCGAGGCAGGGGAGTTGGAGGGGCTGGTTGAACCAGGCCGGATCGCGATCCTCCATGGCCCGCAAGACGCCGGTGAAGCGCAGTGGATTGCTGCGCGGGGCTTTCGTCCGGTCATCAATTCGCTGGGGCAGGCCGCGTTGTGGACTGCTGCGGGAAACCGGACATGCGACCTCATGGTCGATACCGGGATAAACCGGCTTGGCGTGGCGCTGGATGAAATCAGCGCGCCCGAGATCGGCGGGCTTCAAGTCGCCACCGTCCATTCTCACCTCGCCAGCGCCGATGAGGACAGCCCGCTTAATGAGCTGCAACTATCGCGCTGGCGCTCAGCCTGCGAGCATATCGGCAAAGATGAGTGCAGTCTGGCAAATTCAGCCGGGATCACGCTGGGATCCGACTATCACGGTCAACTGACTCGTCCCGGTCTGGCGCTGTATGGCGGGGTGCCTTGCGCTGCATTGGCTGGCGAAGTCCGGCAAGTTGCTCGGCCTGAAGCCGCAATCATGCAGGTCCGGTCGGTGCAGCCGGGCGAGGGGATCGGCTACAATTCAACTTTCATTGCCGATCGTCCGGTTCGCGCCGGAGTGATCGCGCTGGGTTATGCCGATGGCTATCTGCGTTGTTGGTCGGGCCAGGGCGCGATGGAATCGAATGGTCGGCGCCTTCCGGTACTGGGCCGGGTCTCGATGGACATGACCGTGATCGATCTCAGCGCGGCGCCCGATCTGGGTGAGGGCGATTGGGTGACGGCGCAATATTCCTTGCCCGAAGCTGCCAGGACAAGCGGCCTTTCGCAATACGAACTGCTTACCGTGATGGGTCGCCGTTTGGCCCGCTAATGCTGCGCAGCATGGATTTGTTGCATTGCAACTATTGCAGATGCTAACAGGGCCGAAAGGGGCCTTTCCCTGCGGGGTTTTGGAACATGAGCGACGCCAAGGGCGAAACCGTCATTATCAAGAAGTACGCCAATCGGCGGCTCTACAACACCAAGTCGTCGAGCTATATCACGCTGGACCATCTGGCCAAGATGACGCGTGAAGGGGTTGATTTCAAAGTGCTCGATGCCAAAACCGGCACCGATATAACCCATCAGATTCTTACCCAGATCATCATGGAAGAGGAAAGCGTCAGCGGTGAGCAGATGCTGCCGGTCAATTTCCTGCGCCAGTTGATCGGAATGTACGGCAATTCGATGCAGGGACTGGTCCCGCATTACCTTGAAGCCAGCATGGACCAGTTCCGCGCCAACCAGTCAAAGCTGCGCGAAGCGTTTGAATCGAGTCTGGCGGGCAATCCGCTGGCCAAATTGGCGCAGCAAAATCTGGCGATGTTCAAGGCCGCCGCTTCGGCCTTTGTTCCCGGCCTTGCCGAAGACAGCAAAGCAACTGGCAAGACCAAGAGCCAGGATGAAGAGATCGCTGCGCTGCGCAAACAAATGGCGGAAATGCAGACCAAGCTCGACAAGCTTGGCAAGGACTGAAGCTCAGTTCTTCCGCCTCAAAACGGAATTCGCTGCAGCCAAATCAACCTGGACCCGGATCACTTGGCAGCGCAGCCCGGGTACAAACCTTGCCCCGCCATGCCCAAGCGGCTATCGCGCCGCCCCATGAAACACGCCCTTTCCATCACCCGTTCCGAAAACTTTGCCGCCTGGTACCAGGAAGTCATCTCCGAAGCCGAAATGGCCGAGGAAAGCGGCGTCCGCGGCTGCATGGTGATCAAGCCATGGGGCTATGGCATCTGGGAGCGGATCCAGCACCTGATGGATGCCCGGATCAAGGCCGCCGGAGTGCAGAACTGCTACTTCCCGCTGTTCATCCCGCTGTCCTACTTCGCCAAGGAAGCGGAACACGTCGATGGCTTTGCCAAGGAAATGGCCGTGGTCACGCACCACCGCCTG
>CAZOSI010000270.1:0-3419 GCA_964582485.1 uncultured Novosphingobium sp. | reverse complement strand
CGGAAATAGGGTAGTTGGCATGACGCTTTAACACGGCAACAAAGCCGTAAAATGCATAGGCTTGTCGCGATCTGATCATCTTCTGCGACCCGGATGATCGCGATGCGACAGGGCGGCGCGAAAGCGCCGCGAGGGGTGGGCCGGAAGGCCCACCCCTTATTCTGATCGGCTCGGTACCTGGGTCTCAGGCGGCCTCACTATCACCTTCGTTCTTGACGTCGGCAACCACGCTCAGGGGCTTGTGCGTGCCGACCGCGATCTTCTTTGGCTTCATCGCCTCGGGAACCTCGCGGACAAGGTCAATCAACAGCAATCCATCTTCGAGATTGGCGTTTTCGACCCGGACGAAATCGGCCAGTTCGAAACGGCGCTCAAAGCCGCGTTGGGCGATCCCGACATGCAAGAATTGGCCTGCAGAGGCGTCTTCAGCCTTCTTGCCCTGAACCACCAACAGGTTCTGCTGTGCGGTAATATCGATGTCGGCCGGCTTGAACCCGGCTACCGCCAGGGTGATGCGATAGGCATCTTCGCCGCGGCGTTCGATGTTGAAAGGGGGGTAGTTGTCGCCGCTATTCATCCGGTTCTGGTTTTCCAGCAGATCGAACAGCCGGTCGAATCCGACCATGGTACGGCGATAGGGGGTAAAATCGAAACGGTTCATGGCACAATCCTCTGTTTGAGCAATCATGGTTATCTGGGACCCGACCATCGGCATCCCGGCGAAGCCATCCCCTTGCGGACCATGACTTCGCACCCGAGATATGTTAGCGAAGCCTGGTTTCAAGAGGAGTTCGGACGTGTCCACGCCCAAGGTCGAGATTTATACCAAGTGGGGCTGCCCCTATTGCGTGCGGGCCAAGGCGCTCCTTGACGGGAAAGGGGTGCCCTATTCCGAGTATGATATCACCCTGGGCGGCCCGAAAAAGGCCGAGATGCAACAGCGCGCGCCCGGCGCGATGACCGTGCCGCAGATCTTTATCGAAAATCTCGCAATTGGTGGTTGCGATGATATGCAGGCGCTGGAGCGGGCCGGAAAACTCGATCCCCTGCTGGGTATCTAAGCTTTGACCCGCATCGCCATCTTTCAAATGAGTTCGGGGATCGATCCCGAAGCAAATGCAGCGGCGATGGTTTCCGCCGTCGGCGCGGCCGACATGGGCGGAGCGACCATGCTGTTCACGCCCGAAATGTCAGGTCTGATTGATCGTGATCGCAAGCGCGCCGCAGGAAGCATCGTCCTGGAAGAGCAAAGCCCGGTCTTGGCCGCAATGCGCAATTCCGCTGCGCGGACTGGTATGTGGCTTTCGGTCGGCAGCATACCGGTACTGCGCGAAGATGGCCGCTGGGCCAACCGGTCCTTTGTGATCGATAGCAGCGGCGATATCGCGGCGCGGTATGACAAGATCCATATGTTCGACGTCGACCTGGAAACCGGGGAAAGCTGGCGCGAATCTGCAGCTTACGCACCCGGAGAACAGGTAGTCACGGTTGAGACTCCGGTTGGCCGACTCGGCCTGACGATATGCTACGATTTGCGCTTTCCGGCTCTGTTCGACGCACTCGGGCGGGCTCAGTGCGATGTGATCGCGATACCGGCAGCCTTCACCCGCCCGACCGGCGCCGCACACTGGCAAGTGCTGCAGCGCGCCCGTGCGATCGAGGCGAGCGCCTTTGTAGTTGCCGCTGCGCAGGTCGGATTGCATCAGGATGGCCGCGAAACCTATGGCCACAGCATGGTGATCGATCCCTGGGGAGAGATTCTGCTGGAGATGGATGGGGAACAAGCCGGGCTTGGATTTGCCGATATCGATCCGGATCGGATCAAGACTGTCCGCGCTCAGTTGCCGAGCCTTGCCAACAAGCGGCCAATTACGCTGTGATCGTATTCGACCTCGCTTGTCCGGTCGGTCACCGCTTTGAAGGGTGGTTTGCTTCATCGGACGATTTTGCCGATCAGCGCAAACGCGGACTGGTTCTATGCCCTCATTGCGGATCGCCCGAGGTCGGCAAGGCGCCGATGGCCCCGGCTGTCCCGCGCAAGGGTAACCAGTTACCTGCGGCCGCGTCCAGCCAGACGGTTGTCGGTGGAGCCATGCCGCCCGAGGCTCAAGCGGTGATGACCAGGCTGGCCGAGCTGCAAGCCGAAGCGCTCAAGCAATCGCGCTGGGTTGGCAAGGGCTTTGCCGAGCAATCGCGCGAGATGCACTATGGCGAGCGGGAAACCGAAACGATCCATGGTCAGGCCACCCTTGAAGAGGCCAAGGATCTGCTGGAGGAAGGGATTGCGGTCATGCCGCTACCGTTCCCGGTTGCCTCACCCGAAGATCTCAACTGACTATTGCCACGCTTGCCCGCAGGGCGACCACCGCTTAGAGGCAACCATGAGTGCGCCCGTAGCTCAGCCGGATAGAGCACCAGATTCCTAATCTGGGGGCCATGGGTTCGAATCCCGTCGGGCGCACCACAATTCCCCTCGGCAGTTCTACCTGGCCTAGCATTTCTGCGGTTTTTTAAACTTTCCGCTTGAACTGCTGAATTAACTATGATTCTAAGAGAACATGAGCGGGAAGCCTGATCCTAAGCTGCCGAAGGAGAAGTTGACTCAGGGTCTTGCCCTGTTCAGCCTGCTGGCGATGGGCGCCTGGGTGCTGGTCGGACCAAGTGGTTTGCTTTCGTGGAGTGAAAACAATCGCTTGCTGGCGGAACGCCAGAAGGAACTTGCGCAGCTTAAAATTGAACGACTGGACCTGAAAAACCGGGTTGCCCTGCTCGATCCGCGTCAGGTCGATCCCGACATGGCCGGGCAATTGCTCCGGGCGAATCTCAATGTTGTGCATCCGGACGAAGTCGTTCTGATCATCAAGTGACGCTACGGCACCGCGCAAGCAATTCGTCATTTCGATAGACCAAATTCGTATGCGGCGGATTGCCTATGCCGCGCCTTCGCCTATAGGCGGAAGGGTAGTTCCATACCCCAGGGGATACGACATTGGCCAAGCCCGGTTCGAACCGCAAAGCGCCTGCCAAGGCAGCGGCGGACGATGAAACCTTCGCGCTGCGCAGTCTGCAGGACGCACATGAAGCAAATCCGCGATATGCGGCAAGCGACGATGAGCTGCTGAAATTCTACGAGCAAATGCTTCTGATCCGCCGGTTTGAGGAGAAGGCCGGGCAGCTCTATGGCCTCGGCCTGATCGGCGGGTTCTGCCACCTCTACATCGGCCAGGAAGCAGTCGCAGTCGGCCTGCAGTCGGCGCTGGAAGAGGGCAAGGACAGCGTCATCACCGGGTATCGCGATCACGGCCACATGCTGGCCTACGGGATCGATCCAAAGGTGATCATGGCCGAGCTGACTGGCCGCGGTGCCGGGATTTCCAAGGGCAAGGGCGGGTCGATGCACATGTTCTCGACCGAGCATA
>CAZOSI010000269.1:0-3467 GCA_964582485.1 uncultured Novosphingobium sp. | reverse complement strand
GGCCCGAGGGCGACTTTGTGCGCCTGCTGTTCCACGAGCTGGCGCACCAGGTGGTCTATGCCCAAAACGACACCTTGTTCAACGAATCCTTCGCCACGGCGGTGGAGCGCATCGGCGTGGCGCAGTGGCTGGCCACGCAGTCCCCCCCCGCCGCGCACGAGGCCTATGCCACCAACGAGGCGCGGCGCGGCGCCTTCCGCGCCCTGACCCGTGCCACACGAGCTCAACTGGCCGCCATTTATGAGCAAAAAGAGGCCGCTGCGCGCGATGAGCAAGCTCTTTTAGCTATCAAAACTGAAGCAATGCAGCGTTTCCGCGCAGATTACGCGGCGCTGCGCGAGCGCTGGCTCAGCCCAACTGGCGGTGGTGCACCCCAGGCCACCACCGCCCAGGTGGCAGGCTACGACCGCTGGGTGGCCCAGGCCAACAACGCCAGCTTTGCGGCCCAGGCCGCCTACGACGAACTGGTGCCCGCATTCGAGGCCTTGTTCGAACGTGAGGGCCGCGACTGGCCCCGGTTTTATGATGCCGTACGACAACTGACGCAGCAGCCCCAGCCCGAGCGGCACGAGGCCCTGCGCGCCCTTTTACCTGACCCACAACACCTCAAGGAGACAGCCGGTGCCTGACATTCATATCCACCGCGAACACCACCTCGGCTTCAAGGAAGCCCGCAAGGTCGCCTTCTCCTGGGCCGAGAAGGCCGAAGAAAAATTCGACATGGAATGCACCTACGAAGAGGGCGAGAAGGAAGACCTGCTCACCTTCACCCGCACCGGCGTCAAAGGCACGCTGCTGGTGGATACAGCGCGGCGCGGCGGCTCGACCGGATTGCCGAGGAACACCCGCTGCTGGCCGAAGCGCTCGGCGCTCTCGACCGGGCGGTGATCGAGGCCAGTGAGGCCGAGGAGAAGCTGGAGCGCGCGGCCGAGGCGCTGGCCCACGATCCTGCCGCGCTTGACCGGATTGAGACCCGCCTGTTCGAACTGCGCGCCGCCGCGCGCAAGCACCACTGCCAGGTCGACGATCTGCCGCACAAGATGCGCGAAATGCGCAGCGCGCTTGACGGGATCGAGGGCGGCGAGGCGGAACTGGCGGCGCTGGAATCAGCGGCCGTGGCGGCTGCGGCCGATTACCAGGTTAAAGCCGAAGCGCTCTCCGCACTGCGTCTGGAAGCCGCATTGCGGCTCGATACGGCGGTGGCGGCAGAGCTTGCACCGCTCAAACTCGATGCCGCACGGTTCCGCACCGCGGTCGAGCCGCAGGGCGAGGAGCGCTGGGGTCCGTCGGGCATCGATGCGGTCGAATTTCTGATCAGCACCAACCCCGGCGCACCGTTCGGGCCGCTCAACAAGATCGCCAGTGGCGGCGAACTGTCGCGCTTCATCCTCGCGCTCAAGGTCGCGCTGGCGGAGCAGGGCGGGGCGGCGACGGTGATTTTCGACGAGATCGACCGCGGGGTCGGCGGCGCGGTGGCCTCGGCCATCGGCGAACGGCTCGCCCGGTTGGCCGATGGCGGGCAATTGCTCGCCGTTACCCACAGCCCGCAGGTCGCTGCGCGCGGCGGACAGCACTATGTCATCGCCAAATCGAGCGAAGGCACCGTGACGCGCACTTCGGTCCACCTTCTGGATGCGGGCGGAAGGCAGGAAGAGATCGCGCGTATGCTGTCCGGGGCGGAAGTGACGCCCGAGGCGCGGGCCCAGGCGGACCGGTTGCTGGAGGGGGTGTGAGCGTTCAGCCGCTCGATCGTCCGGTCTGGCACATGCTGACCGGACCGCAGACCGCGCTTGGCCTGGGCGGAGCGGGGGCAGTGCGGGTTGATCCTCGCTATGGCCCGTTCGCTGCTGCGCGCGATGCCGGTGAACTGGCGCAGGCGGCGCTGGCAGCACTGGTCAGCCCGGGGCAGCAGGTCTGGCTGGTCGAGCCTGAGGAATGGCCCGCCCCGCCTGGAATGCGCCGGGTGCGCATCGCTCCGTTGTTACAGATGGTCGCGGCCCAGCCGATCATGCCGCTGGCCGATGACGAACCCGCGCTGGCGCTCGGCGAGGCTGACGCGGCGGAAATGGCAGAGCTGGCTTTGGCGACAGAGCCCGGCCCCTGGTGTGAACTGACCCGGCTCTATGGCCCGTTCCACGGCATCCGCCGCGCCGGGCGCCTCGCCGCGATGGCGGGTGCGCGGATGCGCCCGGCGCCGGGCCTGCAAGAAGTCTCGGGCGTTTGCACCTGGCCCGAATTTCGCGGACAGGGGCTGGCCGGCACGTTGATCCGCCGGGTGATGGTCGATATCGTTGCAGGCGGGAACGTGCCGTTTCTCCACTCCTATGCTGGCAATGCCAAGGCGATCGCGCTTTACGAGAGCCTGGGTTTCACCGCACAGCGCGAGATGGTGGTCACGGTGCTGGAGCGCGGCTAGAACAGCGGCATGGGAATCGACCTTACCGAAGCCGAAGCGGCCAATGAGCTGATGCGGCTGGCGCGGCAGATTGCGCATCACAACCGGCTGTACCATGCCGAGGATGCGCCGGAGATCTCCGACGCGGAATATGACGCGCTGGTACGTCGCAATGCCGAACTTGAGGCGGCTTTTCCACGTTTGGTGCGCGAGGATAGTCCGTCACGGCTGGTCGGGCACGAGGTGGTGGCATCGCCGCTGTCAAAGGTCACGCACGAAGTCCGGATGATGAGCCTAGACAATGCCTTCGCCGACGCGGACGTTGAGGATTTTGTCGCGCGGGTGCGGCGTTATCTCAACTTGCCCGCTGATGCCGAAGTGGCGATGACGGCCGAAGACAAGATTGACGGTCTCTCATGTTCGCTGCGCTATAAAAATGGGCAACTGGTCCGTGCGGCGACCCGTGGGGACGGGCAGGTAGGCGAGGACGTGACCCGCAATGTCGCGCACATCGCTGATATTCCGCAGCAGCTGCATGGTAGCGACATCCCCGAGGTCTTCGAAATTCGCGGCGAAGTTTATATGGCGAAGAAGGACTTTGATGAACTCAATGATCGCCTGATGGACATCGAGAAAGCGATTGCAAAGAGCAAGGGATTAGAATTCGATCTGAGTAAGGTTAAACAGTTTGCCAACCCAAGAAACGCAGCAGCTGGATCGCTGCGACAGAAGAATTCCGAAGTGACTGCGGGACGCAATCTAAAGTTCCTTGCGCATGGATGGGGCGCGGCAAGTTCAATCCCTGGCAGCACGCAACAAGAGGTCATGCGGACAATTGCAAGGTGGGGAATTCCAATTTCTCACATTCGAGAATGGTGTCGCAATGATATCGAGTTGATCGTCTTCTACAAGCAGGCGGAACGGGCTCGAGCTGATTTGCCGTACGATATCGACGGTGTCGTCTACAAGCTCAACCGGCTGGACCTGCAGCAGCGCCTGGGCTTCGTCACGCGTGAGCCGCGCTGGGCCGTGGCCCACAAGTACCCGGCGCAGGAGCAGATGACGCAGCTGC
>CAZOSI010000268.1:0-3538 GCA_964582485.1 uncultured Novosphingobium sp. | reverse complement strand
GAGCGGGTTGACCGGCGAAGAAGTCGGCTCGACTATCGTTGCAGTGGGAACTAGAGTCCAATCGCCAATCAGCAGATATTACACTCCATATAATCCATTTCGCGGCCCGACCACCGCCGAGGCTCTGGCGGATCATTTCGAGCAAATTTGGCGGAATGCTGCGGCGATGGAGACCCAGCCGGAGGAGAGAATTCGGCGTAGGCAGGCGATGAATCAAAAGCTTAAATATGCGGAAGAATTGAATAAAGACGATCTTGCTGGGTTGGCACGCGACTTGTGTGAGAGTATTCCAGAAATTGCGGGTGGCAGCTTGGGTCCGGTTTTGGCTGAAAAGTTATCAGAGCGTGCTTTGCGAGAGCTGAACAATCAGCGAATTCCAAAATTCGAAAAGGCACCTGATGGAGGTTTGCGCAAAGTAGGTAAACTCGCGCGATGGGGGCGAGTTGGAGGAAAAGGTGGCCTTGTCGGGTTTGCATTAGGGGCCCTGGCTGGTTATTTAGTAGGAGAAGCATTGGAGAAGGAACTTAAGAAAATATGTTCCGGAATTAATTAATAGGAATGTGTCATGTTAAAATTCATAATAATTTATTTCTTTATAATATCATCATGTATGTATTATTCTTTGATAGAGAGATTTTTTGACGATATCGCAGGACTAGCCGTGTTCATTGTATTTATCGGAATCCCGTTTGGTTATGGATATGGGTACGCAGCTGCCGTCGATCGCGCCGTGAAATTGGAAGTGGATGCCCATTGAATTCCGTTTGGAATTCCGAGAATTCCGGGGACAGTATACCAAATTGACGCGCCTTCGCCGCCATGGCTCCACGCTCCGATGGCAAGGCCAGCCCGGAATGCGCTGCTCGGCGTGGCGCATCATGTCACCCAGCGCGGTAACCGGCGCTCCCCCACCCAAACCCCGTTGTGCACACACCATCCCCTTTCACTTGGCGTTCAGCTTGGCACTGGTTATAGGCCTGCACCATGTTAGCCCGCTCACCTGCCAAGCTCGCCCTTCTTGCCGTCGCTTCCACGGCCATGCTGTTCACTGCCGGTTGCGGCGGGCGTGGGGGGAAGCCGCGCGATACGGCCTTCATCGCCCGCGATGTCGAGACGCTCTATGGCGCAGCCAAGGACAAGCTCGATAACGGCAACACCCTGATCGCCGCCGCGCTGTTTGACGAGGTTGAGCGCCAGCACCCCTATTCGCCCTGGGCCCGCCGCGCCCAGCTTATGAGCTCGTTCAGCTATTATGTGGCGAAGGATTACACCAAATCGATCCAGTCGGCCCAGCGGTTCCTCTCGATCCACCCGGGCAACCGTGATGCGCCCTATGCCTATTATCTGATCGCGCTTTGCTATTACGAGCAGATCAGCGATGTCGATCGCGACCAGAAGATCACCCAGCAGGCGCTGACCGCGCTGAATGAGGTGATCCGCCGCTATCCCAACACCCGCTATGCCGCCGACGCCCGGGTCAAGATTGACCTGGTCAACGATCATCTGGCCGGCAAGGAAATGCAGATCGGTCGGTTCTATGAACGTTCGGGCCGCTGGCTCGCCGCGTCCTACCGCTTCCGCAACGTGGTCGAAAAGTATGAGACCACCAGCCACGCGCCCGAAGCGCTGTTCCGGATGGTCGAAACCAGCCTGCAGCTGGGCATGCCCGAAGAAGCGCTGAAATATGCCGCAGTGCTGGGCGCCAACTATCCGGGCAGCGAGTGGTACGACAAGGCCTACAAGCTGATGGGCAAGCACGCCCCCGGGGTCGCCTCGAAGTAACGCGTCGGGGGAGGGGCCTTGGGGGGCGATAGCCGGCTGAGCCTGCCCGCCGGGCTGCGGCTGTTTCCAGGTGACCTGAACGCTGCATTGCGCGCCACGCTGGGTGCGGTGGTTGGGGTCAGCCTGATTGTCGTGGCACTCGATCTGGCGTTCAATGCCGCGCTGCCCGATGGCTATCGTCAATTCTACACCGCGCCACTCACTCCGCGCATGCTCGCCTCGTGCCTCGGCGCGCTGAAGGAAGAGCTGCTTTACCGCCTCCTGCTGACCACTGCGCTTGCCGCGCTACCAATGCTGTGGGGCAAGCGGGCCGGGCCGAAGTGGATGGTCGCAGCGATCGTGCTTGCGCAATTGGCCAACGTCCACGCACTGGTACTGGAAGTGCCGCCGTGGGGCGCGCTGCGGTTCTGGCTGGTCGGCTGCACCTGGGGCTGGCTCTATTGGCGGCATGGCCTCGCCAGCGCGTTAGTCGGCCATGGAGCAGTGCACCTGCTGCTTGACCCGTTGCTGCTGCGCTTGCTCTAACCTTTCTACTCCCCAAGTTGACATTTCGTTCAGGGCCGTGCTCTATAGCCGCCATCCATGCTCTCGCAGAAAACCCGCTATTCCATCCGCGCGCTGCAGCACCTGGCCGATACGGTCGGGCAAGGGCCGGTGCGGCTTGATACTATTGCCGAGAAGCAGAACATTCCGCGTAAATTCCTGACCGTGATCCTTTCGGAAATGGTCCGCGCCGGGCTGGTGATCTCTCACCGCGGGCGCGAGGGGGGGTATGAGCTGGGGCTGGCCCCGGTCGATATCCGCTATGGCGATATCATCCGGCTGACCCGGGGCAGTCTGGCGCTGGTCCCCTGCGCCAGCCGAAATGCCCACGAACATTGCAGCAATTGCCTGCCTGAAGCTGAATGCCGCCTGCGGGGACTGATGCTGACATTGCGTGACGAGATGGCAACCATGCTCGACCAGGTCACGCTGGCCGATCCGATCCCGCTGGTCCCCAGTTTTGGTGACGACGCCGAGGGGTGACTCGGCCCGCGCGGTTCGCTAGAACAGGCGGCGAACATGCTGACCCGTCTTTCCATCCGCAATATCGTCCTGATCGAAGCGCTCGACCTCGATTTCGCAGGCGGGCTGGGCGTGCTGACCGGCGAGACCGGGGCCGGCAAGTCGATCCTTCTCGACGCCCTGGGGCTGGCGCTGGGCGCGCGGGCCGATAGCGGGCTGGTGCGGTCTGGCGAGGATCAGGCCAGCGTCACCGCCAGTTTTGAGTTCGACAAGCTGCCGATGCCGATCCGCGCGATCCTGACCGAAGCTGAACTGGATGTGGAACCGGGTGAGCCGCTGCTGATCAAGCGCCGGGTCAAGGCCGACGGTGGATCGAAAGCTTTCGTCAACGATCAGCCGGTTGGCGCGGCGCTGCTGCGCGAACTCTCGGGCCATCTGGTAGAGCTGCACGGCCAGCACGACGATCGCGGGCTGGTCAATCCGCGCGGGCATCGCCTGTTGCTCGACCGTTTCGCGCGCGCCGATGTGGCCGGGGTGGAAGCAGCCTGGCAGGCCTGGCGCGGCGCGCAGGACGCGCTCGATGCGGCGCGGGCCGGAATCGCTCAGGCGGCCGAAGACCGGGATCTGCTGCTCGCTCATCTGGCCGAGCTGACGACGCTGGAACCTGAAGTGGGCGAGGAGGAGCAGCTCGCCCAGGCCCGCAGCACGATGCAGAAGGGCGAGAAGCTGACCGACGATCTGGAGGCGCTGC
>CAZOSI010000267.1:0-3579 GCA_964582485.1 uncultured Novosphingobium sp. | reverse complement strand
CACACCCGCGAGATCGACCGTTATGGCGGCCTGGCGATCAACATGCCCAAGTATGCGCTGCTGTTCATGCTGTTCACCATGGCCTCGATCGGGCTGCCCGGCACCAGCGGCTTTGTCGGCGAATTCCTCAGCCTTTCGGGGATCTACCAGGTCTCCAGCTGGGTTTCCTTTATCGCCACCACCGGCATCATTCTTGGTGCGGCCTATATGCTCTATCTCTATCGCCGCGTGGTGTTCGGAGAGCAGAAGAATGCCGATGCCGCTGCGATGCCCGATCTGTCGCTGCGCGAATGGCTGATGCTCGGACCGATCGCTGCGGCGGTGCTGTGGATGGGGGTCTATCCCGAAAGCTTCCTCGCCCCGATGCGCGCCGATATCGCTGCGCTTGATGCGCGGCTCGCCCGGGCCAAACCGGAAGGCGATGCCAAATTGACGCTGGGGGCGCCTAAGCCCCACGAAGAGACAGCCCATGAAGGGGGGGCGCACTGATGGACTGGATGCAGTCACTGCGCCTTGCCGCGCCGGAAGAATTGCTGAGCGTTTCGGGCCTGGTCTTGTTGCTGGTCTCGGCCTGGGGGCAGACCGCCAAGGATGCGCGGGCAGTCAACTGGCTGGCCGTGCTGGTTCTGGCGGGCGCCGCCGCGATGGTCGCACCGACGCTGTGCCAGGGGATCGGCGGGGAGGCGGCTCTGGCCTTTGGCGGGCTGTTCTCGGCCGATGCCTTTGCCGCCTTTGCCAAGCTACTGATCTTTGCCGCTGCGGGCGCCTCGCTGCTGGTCGCGCCGGCGTTCTTTGAACGGCACGGCGGCTATCGCCCGGAGTTTCCAGTGCTGGTGCTGTTCGCCGTGCTTGGCATGTGCCTGATGGTCTCGTCGACCAATCTGTTGACGCTCTATGTCGGGCTCGAACTCAACTCACTGGCGGCCTATGTGCTGGCCGCCTTCCTCAAGGCCGACGAACGCTCGGCCGAGGCTGGCCTCAAGTACTTCGTGCTGGGTGCGCTGGCCAGCGGGATCCTGCTGTTCGGGATGAGCCTGACTTACGGCTTCACCGGCACCGTCAGCTACACTGGCATCGCCGCGGTCACCAACGCGGGGCTGTCAAAGGGCGCGCTGTTCGGGCTGACCTTTATGCTGGCGGGCCTGGCCTTCAAGATCAGCGCCGTCCCGTTCCACATGTGGACCCCCGACGTTTATGAAGGCGCACCGACTCCGGTGACCGCCTTCTTCGCTTCGGCCCCCAAGGTTGCCGCGCTGGCCTTGACCATTCGGGTCGCTCTGGAGGCTTTCGGCGGGCAGACCGCCGCCTGGCAGCAGATCGTCGGCTTTGCGGCGCTGGCCTCGATCGTGGTCGGGGCGCTCGGTGCGATCGGGCAGCGGAACGTCAAGCGGCTGCTGGCTTACTCATCGATCAACAACGTCGGCTTCATGCTGGTTGGCCTTGCCGCCGCCAGCCCCGAAGGCGTCTCAGCGATGCTGGTCTATCTGGCGATCTATGTGCCGATGACGATTGGCGGCTTTGTCGCCGTTCTGATGCTGCGCGACGAAGCTGGGAACCAGCTGGAGGCTATTTCCGATCTTGCCGGCCTGTCCAGCACCCGACCATTGATTGCGCTGGGACTGGGCTCGGTGATGTTCTCGATGGCCGGGATCCCGTTTTTCTTCGGGTTCTGGGGCAAGTTCGTGGTGTTTCAGGCTGCGGTTGGCGCAGGCCTGCTGCCGCTGGCTCTGATCGCGGCACTCGGCAGCGTGATCGGAGCGTTCTATTACCTCAAGATCGTCAAGGTCATGTATTTCGATGAGCCGGCCGGCAAGGCCACCGGGCATAGCGATATGGTGCATGACTGGCTGCTGGCAGTCTCGGCGCTGTTCATCTCACCGCTGGGCTGGCTGCTGACCAAGGGCCTTGGTGCCCTGGCCGCAATCGCGGCGGGCGTGCTGTTCGCCGCGACTTGATCTGCACGGTTTCCGAAACCGGCTCGACCAACGCCGATCTTGCCGCGCGGCTGCTCGCCGGAGAACCGGTTGCCGAGGGTGAGTGGCTGGTTGCCGACCGCCAGACCGCCGGGAAGGGCCGGCAGGGCCGCGCCTGGTTCGATGGCCACGGCAATTTCATGGGCTCGACCATTGTCCGCCCTGGCCCTGGCGATCCGCCGCCAGCGAGTCTGGCGCTGCTGGCCGGGCTGGCGCTGCACGAAGTGGTGGCTTCGCTGGTTCCACCGCCAGCCACCGTGTTGCTCAAGTGGCCCAACGATCTGATGATCGGCCCTGCCAAACTGGCCGGGATCCTGCTGGAGCGGGTTGGCGAGGCCGTGATCGTCGGCATCGGCACCAACCTTGCGCAGGCGCCACAAGTCGAAGGGCGGGAGACGATCGCACTGTCCGCCTTTGGTCCGGCCCCGGACCGGGACCATTTTTCCGAGAATCTGGCCCGGCAGTTCAATATCGAGCTTGAGCGCTGGCGCAGCTTCGGACTCGACCCGTTGGTCCGCCGCTGGCAAGTCGCCGCGCATCCGGTGGGTACGGCCCTGGCGGTGGGAGAACCGGGGGAAACCCCTCTGGGGGGACGATTTGCCGGGCTGACCGCCGATGGGGCCTTGCAACTGCGGCTTGCGAACGGCACGACGCGGATAATTCACGCTGGCGAAGTCCGTCTCGCCGAATAAGGAACCGGGGCCATGCTGCTCGCGATCGACAACGGCAATACCAATGTGAAATTCGCGCTCGTCAATGGGGCGGGCGAAATCGTGCAGCGCTGGCGCCTGGCGACCGATATCAAACGCACCGCGGATGAATATGCCGTCTGGCTTAACCAGCTGCTGCAGATGGAAGGCTTCTCGCGTGCTGACGTGACTGCGGTGGTGATCGCTTCTGTCGTCCCGCGGGCGCTTCATAACCTGCAGGAACTGGCGCAGAAATACTTCGGCGTCGATGCACTGATCGGCGGCAGAGCGCCAGTCGAATGGGGCATTGCGCTTAAGGTGGATGAACCGCGCGCGCTGGGTGCAGACCGCGCGGTGAACGCGATCGCGGCCCAGGCGCTGGAGCCGGGCGACAAGATCGTGATTTCATTTGGAACCGCCACCACTTTCGATCATATCGGCGCCGATGGCGCTTACCTCGGCGGCTCGATCGCCACCGGAGTCAGCCTGTCACTCGACGCACTCTACAATGCTGCCGCCATGCTTCCCCGAATCGCAATTGAACCGCCCCCAGGTTCGAGCGTTATCGGGCGAGATACGGTGGGGCAGATGCAGATCGGGATATACTGGGGCTATGTTGGCATGATCGAAGGAATGATCGGCCGTATGAAGGCTGAAATTGGTCGGCCGGCAAAGGTCATTGCCACTGGCGGTCTCGCCCCGCTGTTCCAGCAACATGGCCATCTGTTTGACCGGGTCGAGCCTGACCTGACCTTGAGAGGAATTGCCTTGCTATACGCCAACCGGTCGGATGCGTCGTGAAGCCCGGCAAGGAGCTTCTGTTCTGCGCCCTGGGTGGCTCGGGCGAGATTGGCATGAACGTCAATCTATATGGCTGCGACGGCAAGTGGCTGATGGTCGATCTGGGCATGACCTTC
>CAZOSI010000266.1:0-3585 GCA_964582485.1 uncultured Novosphingobium sp. | reverse complement strand
GGAAATCGGTGCGCAGGCCATAACAGACCACCGGAATGCCGCCTTCGTCAGCGATCCGCGCCAATTGCCAGACCTGATCTTTGGACAGGAACTGCGCCTCGTCTGCCAGGACACAGGCCAGCGGCTCGACCCGGTGGGCCGCCATCACGCGGTCCCACAGGTCTGTTCCGGCCGTGAAGCGATACGCTTCCGCATGAAGGCCGATCCGGCTTTCGATCGCCCGCTCACCGCCGCGATCGTCCAGTTCCGCGGTCCACAGCATCGTGGTCATTCCGCGTTCGCGGTAATTGAAGTCCGCCTGGAGCAGCGTGGTCGATTTCCCCGCATTCATCGAGGCGTAGTAGAAATAGAGCTTGGCCATATGCGGACAGATAGGGGCTTTATGACCAAAGGCCAGAGCAGGTGCTCAGGACATCCCCGGCTGGCTTAATCTTCAAGGTCGCGCTTGACCTTGGGATCGGCCAGTAGGGCGTCGATCCGGCTCGCTTCGTCAAAGCTTTCGTCTGACTGGAAGCGGATCTTGGCCGCATATTTCAGGCGCAGCTTGCCCGCTACTTCCTTCTGGAAAAAGGCTGTATTGGTCCGCAGCGCTTTCAGCACCGGCTCTTCATCCGCGCCCAGCAGCGGCTTCACGAAAACCGTCGCGTGGCGCAGGTCCGGGCTCATCCGCACTTCGGTAACGCTGACCGAATGCGCGGTCAGCACTTCGTCATGGACCATCTGCCGGGTCAGCAGTTCGCTGAGTACATGGCGCACCTGTTCGCCCACCTTGAGCAGGCGGACCGAGCGGGTTTCGGGTGTGGCGGCTTGTCGGGACATCGGTCAGTTCCCCGGTCGCGGTGTGGGGATCGCGGTGGAGGTGGAGCGCGCCAGTACCTTGCCATCCGGATCGCACAATTCGCCTTCCAGGAAGATCACCCGCTTGCCCCGGCGCAGCACCCGTCCGGTGCAGACCAGCGGCCCGGCGGGGACCATGTTCAGCAGCGTCATACTGATATCCAGGTTCAGTGGCGCCTCCACGCCCTTGGTCGCGATCACGTGGGCCCAGCCCATCGCTTCGTCCAGGAACCCGGCCACCAGCCCGCCCTGCACCGCCCCGCGCGGGGTGATAAAACTATCGGGCGCGTGGCAATGCAGGGTGACGGTTTCCGTGGCCGGATCGAAACCGGCATAACGGATGCCCATCAGTTGCGTGTGGGCGCCGCGCGGAGTGGTAAAGTCGCTCACAGCGTCCGTTCACGCTCCTCAACCTCGAACACTTCAAGCATGTCGCCCGGCTTGATGTCGTTGGTATCGGCCAGCACCACACCGCATTCGAGGCCCGCGCGCACTTCGGGAACATCGTCCTTGAAGCGCCGCAGCGAATGGATGAGCGTCTGCGAGACGATGACATCGTTACGGGTAAGCCGGGCATTGATGCCCTTCTTGATGTAACCTTCGAGAACCAGCAGACCGGCCGCCTTGTCGCGCTTGCCAGCCGGGAACACTTCCTTGACCTCGGCGCGGCCAACCACGTGTTCGATCCGTTCCGGACCCCAGATTCCCGCCATTTCCTTGGCGATGTCATCGGTCAGGTGATAGATCACGTCGAAGTACTTCAGCCGCACCTTCTGGCGTTCGATCATTTCGCGCGCCTTGGCATTGGGACGGACGTTGAAGCCGACAATCGGCGCGCCGCTGGCCTGGGCCAGGCCGACATCGCTTTCGGTGATCGCACCCACGCCCGATTGCAGGACGCGAACCTTGATCTCGTCGTTCGACAGCTTGTTGAGCGCATTGATGATTGCTTCGGTCGAACCCTGCACATCGGCGCGGATCACGATCGGGTATTCGATCACAGCCTGCTTGGCCGACAGCGCGGAGAACATGTTCTCCAGGCTGGTCGGGGCGCTGGTTGTGCGCTTGGCAGTGGCGCGTTCCTGACGGAAGGCGGCGACTTCGCGGGCGCGGGCTTCGCTTTCGACCACGGTCAGCGTGTCCCCGGCCATCGGCACCCCGCCCAGACCCAGCACTTCGACTGGCAAAGCGGGTGGCGCGGCCTTGATCTGGCGGCCCTTGTCATCGAGCATCGCGCGGACGCGGCCCGAATGGGTGCCGACCACCAGGATGTCGCCAACCTTGAGCGTGCCGCGCGTGATCAGCACGGTGGCGAGCGGACCCTTGCCCTTGTCGAGCTTGGCTTCGATCACGGTCGCTTCGGCCGACCGATCGGGATTGGCGGTCAGTTCAAGCAGTTCAGCCTGGAGCAGGATCTTTTCGATCAGTTCGTCCAGCCCGGCACCGGTCTTGGCCGAAACTTCCACGTCCTGCACGTCGCCCGACATCGCTTCGACCACGATTTCATGTTCGAGCAGACGTTCGCGGATCTTCTTGGGGTTGAATTCGGGCTTGTCGCTCTTGGTGATAGCCACAATCATCGGCACGCCGGCCGCCTTGGTGTGGTTGATCGCCTCGATCGTCTGCGGCATCAGCCCGTCATCACCGGCCACCACCAGGATGACGATGTCGGTGACATTGGCCCCGCGCATGCGCATTTCGGTGAAGGCTTCGTGGCCCGGGGTATCAAGGAAAGTGATCAGCTCACCGCCCTTGGTCTTGATCTGATAGGCGCCGATATGCTGGGTGATCCCGCCGGCTTCGCCGCGCACCACATCGGTGCCGCGCAGCGCGTCGAGCAGGCTGGTCTTGCCGTGATCGACGTGGCCCATGATCGTCACCACCGGCGGACGCGGCTTGAGCGATGCGTCGTCATCAACGTCAGCTGCGGTATCGATATCGACATCGCTTTCCGACACACGCTGGATGTTGTGGCCGAATTCCTCGACCAGCAGTTCGGCGGTATCCTGATCGATCGTCTGGTTGACGGTGACCATCATGCCCAGCTTGAACAAGGCTTTGACCAGATCCGCGCCCTTTTCGGCCATGCGGTTGGCCAGTTCCTGCACGGTGATCGCTTCGGGCACGATCACATCGCGGACCTGCTTTTCACGCGGCTGGCTCTGCCCGGCAAAGTGCGCGCGGCGTTCCTTTTCGCGGGCCCGCTTCAATGCGGCGAGGCTGCGGGCGCGGGCGCCTTCATCCTCGTTAAGCGCGCGGCTGACGGTCAGCTTGCCGGCATGGCGGCGGTTGTCGCCGCCCTTTTCGCCGCGCGAAGGCGCGGGCTTCTTGGGCGCGGGTTCGGGCCGCTTGGGCGCGGCAACGGGGGTGAAGCGGCGCGCGGCCGGTGCGGGCGTGCCGGCGCTGCGCGGGGCTTCGTCAGCCTTGGCCTCAACCGGGGCTTCTTCGGCTTCGCTGGGCGCGGCAGGCGGCGGAGCGGCGGCAGCCGCGGCGGCCTCAGCTTCGGCCTTGCGGTTTTCCTCGGCGCGGCGGCGCTCTTCCTCGAGAGCGCGGGCGCGGTCTTCCTGTTCGCGGCGGGTCTGCTCCTCAAGCATCGAGAGCCGGGCCTCTTCGGCCTCGCGCTGCAAGCGGGCGACGCGTTCCTGCGGCGTTTCGGCAGCAGGCGCGGGACGCGGCGCGGCCGGCTTGGGCGCGGGCGCGGCGGCAACCGGCTCAGGCGCGGGCGGCGGCGGCGGCGGCGGAGCGGCC
>CAZOSI010000265.1:0-3612 GCA_964582485.1 uncultured Novosphingobium sp. | reverse complement strand
GTGCGCAATCGCAGGGATCAAGGGCGTCACGCCGCATGTGCTCCGCCATACCTTCGGCAGTGTCGCGGGCGACATGGGATTTTCGGAACTGACCATCAAGGCGCTCCTCGGGCATGGCGCGCGGGGTTCGACCCAGAACTACGTCCACATCGACGAGGCCTTGCGACTCGCTGTCGAACGCGTCTCGACTAAGATCGCAAACCTCCTCAACGGGCGCGAGTCCACCATTCTCCGCTTCGCCGCGTAGCCAGAACCCCGCAGTTTTCTCGGCATTAGGCGAGAACAAAATCAGACTCGACAAAAGCACAACACAATTATATTGTTGTGTTCATGATACCGGACTTGATCGAGCTGGGCTCGCCTTGCCCTTGGGCCGTGCTGCCGCCAGGCATTCACGACACGACCCTTGCTGAGGTCGAGGCGCGCTTCGCGACGACACCGCACCGCAAGTGGCTGTTCGATGGCTTTGTCCGCATGGCGCAGGCCCTCGCCTCCGCCGGTTGTAGCTACGTCTATCTGGACGGGAGCTTCGTGACCGCGAAGCCCCACCCCGGCGACTACGACGGCTGCTGGGACCATGTCGGGGTGAATCCAGCCAAGCTCGATCCGGTCCTTCTCGATTTCGACAACAAGCGAGCAGCGCAAAAAGCAAAATACCTCGGCGAGATGTTCATTGCCGGGATGCCCAACGGTCCGGGTGGCCCATTCCTCGACTTCTTCCAGGTCGAGAAATCGTCAGGCCAGCCCAAGGGTATTCTCCGCATCCCGCTCGCGCCGCTGAAAGGAGCGACGCCATGATCACCAATGAAAAGCAATATAGGTCTACCAAGGCTTCGATTGAGAAGCTGGCAGGAGCCGTTGCGGCGCTTGAAGCGCCCGCCGGTGATTTCCCCGAAGTGTTCGCCAAGGCGCAGCGTTCCGCGCTGCGCAGCCAGATTGACGAACTCGAGGAAGACGTGCGCTTCTATGAGAATCTGCGCGCCGGCAAGATTTCGGAGTTCTCGGCCGAGAGCCTTCACGACCTGCCCGACATACTCATCCAAGCGCGTATTGCGCGCGGCATGAGCCAGAAGGACCTGGGCGACTTCCTTGGCGTCGCCGAGCAGCAGATCCAGCGCTACGAATCCGACCGCTACCGCATGGCGAGCCTCGACCGCCTGACCGAGGTGGCCGATGCCCTGAACGTGCGCATCGTCGAGCGTGCCCAACTGGTCGGAAGCCCGAAGCTCGATAGCGTCGATCCGAATGTCTGGCAGGCCTTTCCGCTCGCTGAAATGTACAAGCGTGGATGGTTCGAGGATTTCTCGGGCACGCTCGCGCAGGCGAAGAAGGCCGCTGGAGATCTGATCCCGGCGTTCTTGCGCGGCGCGCATTCGCAGTTTGTGCCGATGGCACTGCACCGCAAGTCGGTGCGTTCCAGCGGGCAAGTGCATGAGGCCGCCATCGCCGCGTGGGAGGCGCGCGTCCGAACCCTTGCGGATCGCAATCCGCCCGAACGGGCATTCGACCGAGATCGACTCACCACCGATTGGGTTCGCGGCTTGGTTGCTCTCAGCCTCGACGACAACGGACCGCGTATCGCGTCCGATTATCTGCGCGACGCGGGCATATCACTGGTGATCGAACGTCACCTGCCGGGCACACTGCTCGACGGTGCCGCGCTGGCATCGGCCGATCATCATGCGATTGTCGCGATGACGCTGCGCCACGACCGGCTCGACAACTTCTGGTTCACGCTCCTCCACGAGATCGGACATCTCAAGCTACACATTAGGTTGGGCGAGTACGCGGCGATCTTTGACGACAATGATTCGCCGGCCGCCGACAAAGTTGAGCAGGATGCCGACTATTTCGCTCAGGAAGCGCTGATCCCGGAAGCGAGCTGGAACCTCGCGGTGTCGCGGTTCACCCGGAACGACAAGTCGGTGATGGCCGATGCCAAGCGCTTTGGTGTTTCGCCCTCGGTAATCGCGGGCCGGATCCGGCGAGACGCGAATGACTACACCCTGTTTCGCACGCTTGTTGGCAACGGCGAAGTTCGCCGCCAATTCGATCTTTGAGGGGCGACGCTATGCCGATCACGCACACAGACTACGTTCCGATCCTCAAATGGCGGCTAGGCGAATACCAAGCGCTCTTGCGCCTGCCCGAAGCCGTCAAGGACAGGACTGTTCCTCTTATCGAAATCACCCCCCCAGATTTCGATTTCGACACTTGGACTCCTTCGAAGTCGATCGACGAACACCTTGCAAAGTTTGCCGCTCGCTTTCGCGCAAAATGGGGAACGCGCCTTGCTCTGCTCGACTGCGGGCTGCTGGATCCGGCTGAGGTGATGCAGGGCGGCAAGCATCCAATGCAATACCTGTGCGAGGAGGCTTTCGCGCGGGGAGCAACGCTTATCCCGGTCATCAGACTCCACAGCAACGCAGCCTACCGTTCGGCCGTGAAGGCCGCGAACGCGATGATGCAGACCGGGGTCGTACTGCGTTGTTCTCTGGACGAAGCCTTGGATCCCAACTTCGACGCCAATGTGGGCGCAATTCTGCAGCAGCTCGGTGTGATCATTGCCAACTGCGATGTGGTTCTCGATCTCGAAGCCCCGGCCTGGGATCCAGAAGAGGTACTGATCAACATCGTCACCGCTGCGATCCAGGCATCAAATACTATGGCCACTGCGCGCAGTCTCATTCTTGCGGGCACGTCATTTCCGGCTTCCATGGCAGAGGTCACCGGCCCAATCCAGTTCTGGCCGCGGCGGGAATGGACGTTTTTCAGGGCGCTTTCGACTGCTCTGGGAGAGACTGTCCGCAAACCGACATTTTCTGATTATGCCATTGCCGCCAATGGTTACACACAGATGGATATGAGGAAAGTGAAGCCTTCGGCGACGATCCGCTACGCCTGCGACGATGGCTGGATTATTGCCAAGGGCGTCAACGTGCGTGACAACGGCTTCGGGCAGTATCGGGGATGCAGCGGCACGGTCACAGGTTCAGCCCATTTTCTGGGTTCGGGCTTCTCGCCTGGCAGCGATTATATCGAGCAATGCCGAGACGGGATTGCGAGCACCGGGAGCCTGTCCACATGGCGGTGGGTCGGCTCAAACCATCACATCACAAAAGTGGTGGCCGATCTCGCCACGATGTTCGGGCCTTGAGAGTCTCACGAACAGTCTGTGAGAGACGGCGCAGCGGCAACCTATCAACCAACATCTTGTAGAGCATAGCCCGTGGTGTTCGGAGTTCTCTCTCCGGAACGCCAAGGCCTCGCAAGATCTCCTGCGCCTCAGGGCGCCAGAGCAGGCGCGCCAGAACGAGCGGATCGATGCCCTTATTCGCCTTCTCCGCACGCACGCGTCGAAACTTCACGCCCCGGCTTGCTCCACGTTCTGCAACCATGACGCCCCACCAGTCTGGGACAATCGCCATAGCTGGCTCGAGATGCTTCGGCGCAACGATCAACAGAGCCTTGTCAACCACCTCGCCGTAGGCTGCCACCTGTCGAGGCAGGCGGTCCAGCGTATCGGCCTCTGCCTTGATTTCGACACCTCGGATGTGGCCGTTGATCACCGCGATATCGATCCGGCAACTGCCATGATCGAGGCCGAGTTCG
>CAZOSI010000264.1:0-3614 GCA_964582485.1 uncultured Novosphingobium sp. | reverse complement strand
CGCCTACCAGCCGATGGTGCTGGCCGGCGTGCTCGATATCAACGCCAGCAAGAAGGCCGCGCGGTTCGTGCGGTTCTGCGATGCTTTCGAGATTCCGATCCTGACTTTCGTCGATGTGCCCGGCTTCCTGCCCGGCACCGCGCAGGAATACGGCGGGATCATCAAGCACGGCGCCAAGCTGCTGTTCGCCTATGCCGAGGCGACCGTGCCCAAGATCACCGTGATCACCCGCAAGGCCTATGGCGGTGCCTATTGCGTGATGAGCTCAAAGCACCTGCGCGGCGACCTCAACTATTCCTGGCCGACCGGCGAAATCGCCGTGATGGGCGCCAAAGGCGCGGTTGAAATCATCTTCCGCCAGGACATCGGCGATCCCGACAAGATCGCCGAGCGGACCAAGGAATACGAAGACGCCTTCGCCAACCCGTTCGTGGCGGCGAGCAAGGGGTTCATTGATGAGGTGATCCATCCGCGGAATACCCGGCGGCGGATTGCGCTGGGGCTGCGGAAGCTGAGGAACAAGAGCCTCGAGAATCCGTGGAAGAAGCACGATAATATTCCGCTGTGATGGAACAGATGACTTTTCTTCTGGCCCTTGGAATTCTCGTGATCAGCTTGGCAATTGTCGAAGCATTTGCCAGCTGGAAGAGTTTCAGGACGGACCGCACGATTTTTGAACCTTGGCTCAATTTGAGGCGGCTTGATTCCGCCGATGGCTTCCAATCCGCAAGGATCTACTGGTTCTCGATCGGTTGGAAGTTCGCCGTCGGGTTCGCAATGATCTTATTTAGTATTTGGCTTTCACCGGGTGAATAGATGAAATTGGGCCGTCTCAACCACGTCGACGTGGCAAGACCCTCCTTAGCCAACAGCATCTTTGACCGCCGGCCAGACCATCGAAGGACAATTGCCTAAACCATGGACCATCTAGATGCCCTTGAACGCTTGCACCGCCTGAAAGAGGCCGGTGCGCTCAGCGAGGCCGAGTTTACAGAACAGAAGGCGCGCTTGCTGGAGGCGGTCAATGCCACTCCGGCGCAGCCTTCGGCCCCGGCGTGGGAGCCGGAGCCGGTTGCGGCACGCTCCAAAGTCGGCCTGATCGCCGGGATTGCGGCGGCAGTCGTCGCGGTCGGGGCGGGAGCCTGGTTCGGACTGTCCGGCCAGGGCGATCCCGCCGCCGTGCCATCTACGGCGGCCAGCGATGCCGCTGCCGCCGTGGCGACCTCTGAAACACCAGCGCTGGCCAGCCTGCCGATCGGTGAACAGCTGCGCCTTGCCTCGCTAGCGGCGCTGGGTTTCGAAGGCAGCCGGACCCGCAAGGAAGGGACCCAGAAGGTCATCACCAAGGCGGAGCGTTTGATCAACCTGCCGTTCGGCACGGTGCTACTGACCAGCACCAGCCGCCCCGATGCCTGCCATGCCTGCGCTGGCTATGTCGGGGTCTATTACCTGAAGGACGAGGGCGGCCAGTTCAAGGTCACCGGCAAGTGGCCTGAAGCCGTATCGGGCTGGGGCTGGGGCACTGTCCCCGAATGGAGCATATCGAGCAACTATACGGCTGGCCCGGCGATCGTCGCCAGCGGATCCGACGGCAACCAGGGCTATTTCTGCGGCAGCACATCAATCACCGAACTGACCGCCAAGGGGCCGGTCACCTCGTTTATCGCCACTTCGGCCACCAACGAAGGCGCGGTCGATCCCGATAGCGGGACCGACATGGGCGGGAACCCGCTGAAAAGCCTCGATGGAACGATCGCCAATGTCCAGAAGGGCCGATCCCTGCAGGTTCATGTCACCGGGACGGACAGCTTTACCGAAACCTACGTGATGAAGGGCGGAAAATACGTGCTGACATCGGGCGAAACCAAGCTGGGCTGTTGAAAGGACGCAATGCAATGAAACTGGGCCGCCTCAACCACATCGGCGTGGCAACTCCCTCGATTGCGGATTCGATCGTGTTTTACCGCGATGTCATGGGCGCGACGAAGATCCATGAGCCGTTCGATCTGGAATCGCAGGGCGTGAAGGTCTGCTTCGTCGATACCCCGGGCGCGGACGGCGCGCTCAACGGCACCCAGATCGAGCTGATCGAGCCGCTGCCCGGCAACACCTCGATCGCCAGCTTCCTGGAGAAGAACCCGGCTGGTGGGCAGCATCACATGTGCTACGAAGTGCCCGACATTCACGCCGCCAAGGCCGAGTTTGAGGCCATGGGCAAGCGCGTGCTGGGTGAACCCCGGATCGGGGCCCACGGAACGCTGATCTTCTTTGTGCATCCCAAGGACATGCAGGGGGTGCTGACCGAGATCATGGAAACGCCGAAGGCCGGGGAGCACTGGTCGAATTGAATAGAGGCCCCTCCTCTCCGGGGGAGGGGCTTTGAGGAGAGAAAAATGTCATACGAAACAATCCTGACCGAGCGCGTCGGAGACGTGCTCAAGATCACGCTCAACCGGCCCGAGCGGCTTAACGCAGCTTCGATCCCCCTGGCGGACGAGCTGGGCGCGGCGTTCTATGATCTGGGCGACGCGCGCAGCGTCGTGATTACCGGGGCGGGGAAGGGCTTCTGCTCGGGCGCAGATCTCGCTGCACGGGGCGAGGCCAGCCCGATCCAGCAGAAGGGCGGCAGCCACCTTGCTCTGCAGAACCATTATAACCCGCTGATCAGCCAAATCATGCGTGCGCCGGTGCCGGTGGTCTGCGCGGTCAACGGCGCGGCGGCCGGGGTCGGCTGCTCGATCGCGCTCGCCGGCGATTTCGTGATTGCCGCAAAGAGCGCCTATTTCCTCCAGGCCTTCGTCAACATCGGGCTGGTGCCGGACGGCGGCAGCACCTGGCTGCTGGCCCGCGCGATCGGCCGCGCCCGCGCCACCCGGATGATGATGCTGGGCGAGAAGATCGGCGCGAGCCAGGCCGAGGACTGGGGCCTGATCTACAAGGCGGTCGAGGATGAGGCACTGATGGCCGAGGCGATGGCGCTCGCCACCCGCCTCTCCGAAGGGCCGACGCTCGCCTACCGGACGATGAAGGCCAATATCGCCACTGCGCTCGACGGCACGCTGCCGCAGGTCCTGCTCGCCGAGGCCGAAGGCCAGCGCCTGGCCGGGGCCAGCGCCGACGCGATGGAAGGGGGCATGGCCTTCCTCCAGAAGCGCAAGGCCGAGTTCAAGGGGAAGTGAGTTGCCTTCCCCCTTGATGGGGGAAGGATACCGAAGCTTGCTCCGCAGGAGCTAGCGCAAGTTGGATAGGGGTGAGGGTGCCTTGGCGCATGGCGGCGCCATCACCCCCACCCAGCTATGACTAGGCAGCAAGCTGCCAAGTCTTCGCATCCCTCCCCCATCAAAGGGGAGGAAGAAGGGTAGAAATGGCAAAATTGAGTGACTGGCAAACCGCCGCCGCCAAAGAGGTCAAAGGCAAGGCCCTGAACTGGAACACCCCCGAGGGGTTCCCGATCAAGCCGCTCTACACAGCGGAAGATGCCGGCGATCCGGGTCTCCCCGGCTTCGCCCCGTTCACCCGCGGGGTGCGCGCCAGCATGTATGCAGGCCGCCCGTGGACGATCCGCCAGTACGCCGGCTTCTCCACCGCCGAGGAATCGAACGCCTTCTACCGCC
>CAZOSI010000263.1:0-3638 GCA_964582485.1 uncultured Novosphingobium sp. | reverse complement strand
CGAGGCGCTGGCCGATCTGCTGACCACCAGCGAGCGCGGCCGACAATTGGTCCGCCTGGTGCGCAGCGCCAATGCGCTGGCCAGTATCAAGACCGTCGCCGCGTTCGGCGAACTGTTCAACTCGGCCTATTGGGCCAGCCGGCCTTATCGCGGCGGGGAAGACCGGATCGCCGATGCCTGCCTGGCCCTGGCCGAATACCTGACCACCGACGACCGGACCGGGGTGTTTCGCCGGATGGCCAGCCGCCTGCGGGTCGATGCGCTCAAGCTGCACCGCCTGCTCGCGCTGATTCCGGACGAGGCGCCGACGCCCGAACGCGAGCATACCCGCCGCCTGCTCGGCGTGCTCCAGGCGCTGCGGCTGGCGCTGATGCAGCACATGTTCCTGCGCGCCGTCTCGGTCCCGGCCTTCAGCCGCGCCAACGATATCAGCCGCGAGGACGTGCTGGAAATGGTCTTCACGTTGCGGGTCGAAGAGGCATTGGCGCAACTGCGCCGCGCTTTCCCCTCTACCGAACCCCATTTGGGCGGCTACAGCGTGGCCGAGCCGAGCGACTATCCGGACGAGGCGGCGGTCGGCTACTCGGCGATCCACCGCGATTTCATCGATCCGATCGAACAGGCCCAAGCGCTGTCACTCAGGATCACCACAGCGATCGCTAACCTGTTCGGGGCGCACGGCTAAGGCCGCTTCCACTCCGCGATCCGGGGCCCGTGATCGAGCAAGCTGACCAGTGCGTCGGCGGTGCGCAGTCCGATCCCGGCCTTCCACGCCCGCCACGGCGAATGCTCGCGCGGCTCCGGCTCGCCAGCCCCGTCGCGCAAGGGTTCCAACACTCGGATAGTGAAATCCGCGATCAGCGCCGGATCGCGGATCGTCGCGACATATTCGGCATTGGCGCGGTGGCTGACGAAATCGAAGTTTGAAGAGCCGACCACCAGCGCCGCGCCATCGACCAGCAAGGCCTTGGCGTGAGTCATCATCGGGGTCAATCGCAGGTCGAGCCGGGACTTCGCCGCGACGCCCAGCAGATAGTCGCGGATCACCGGCTTGTTATTGGGCCGGGGGGTGTAGATCCGAACCGGCAAACCGCGCGCTGCCGCAGCGGCCAGCGCATCGACGAACGGGAAGGTCGGATAGGCACTCACCACCTCGATCGATGCCTGCGCCCCTGCGATCAACTGCGTCAGGGGTTCGAACCCCGCTGCATTCGCCCGGCCATCAAGGCTGAGCAACTCGATCCCGCTAACAGTCGCGCCGCTGCTGCCGACTTCGCCGGCCCAGTCCCGTTCGAACCCTCCGGCCAGCCAATCCGCTACTTCCGGGTCGGCAATCCGCACCATCATGTCGTGCCAGGCAAAGTTGTGATCGGAGAAGTTGATACCGCCAATCCACGCCACATCGTCGATCACCAGCAGCTTCTTGTGGTTGCGGAGAGGATAGCGCAGTGGATTTAGGCCAACCGGGTTGGTGATGCGCAGGGCGGCGCCGCTGGACTCCAGCGCGTCGAACATCGCCCATGTCGCCTCTGCCTCGGCATAAAGCGCGAGGTCGCGTGACAGCAACAGGAAGCGATCGTTGATCACATGCCGGGTATAGTCGTCGACCAGCACACGCCGATCTGCAGCCTGGCTTGCCGTGATCGCATCGGCGACTGCTTTGCCGGCAGCATCGCCTTCAAAAGTCATAGCCTGGATCAACACCCGGCGGTGGGCATTGGCGATATCGGCCCCAGCCCGGACCCAAAACTCGCCCGAGCCGACCGTCAGTTCGATGTCAGGTTGACTCCCCCGTGCCATCTCCGGCGCTTGCCAGCCTTGCCGCGCGGAGGCAAGCGACCGGGTGTTAACCTTTGAAAGATAAGCAGTCCCGGCGCGGAACGGGGCCTATGGCTTGCTGGAATTGACCATCAGACGCTAGTATCGGGCAGCCTCGACGCGAAGAATCTGGGACGCACGCAATGAAGTTCAATTCCGGTTATGCCCTGTTTGGTCTGTTCGCGGCTGCGGTTCTTGGCGGCGGAGCGCTGTTGCTGAGCCAACCGGATGAACGTGACGCCGAGCTTGTTCCGCCATCGGAGCAAGCCAAAATGGCCCAGCCCGCCGCCGCGCCGGCTCCGCCGCCCAAGGACGAGCGCTTCGTAATCAAGCGGATCCTGCCGATCACCGGGCCGATCAAGTACGGCGAATGGCACTGGGACGACAAGGGAGTCGCCGATGGCCCGATCGTCATCACCGTCGATCTCGACGCGCGGGTGCTTTCAGTCTTCAAGGGCGGTTACGAGATTGGCGCCACTGCCGTATTGCTCGGCACCAGCGAAAAGCCGACCCCGCTGGGCGAGTTCCCGATCAAGTGGAAGAAGGCCGAACATTATTCCAGCATCTATGACGGCGCGCCCATGCCGTTTACCCAAAACCTGACCGAAGATGGCGTGGCTATCCACGGCACCAAGGTGGAAAAGGGCTATGCCAGCCACGGCTGCATCGGCGTGCCCGATGGTTTCGACAAGAAGCTGTTCGGCGTGACCAAGCCGGGCGACAAGGTGATTATCACCAAGGGCAAGACCGCAAAGGCGGGTGATAGTCTTATTTGAGTTTTTTCTTGGTGCGCCAATCGCCTCCGCGATTGGCTTGCAACACCGGCCCGCTCCCGTGTCGAAGGTCACGACAAACGTCCGGGGGACGTTTTCGCTGAGGCGCCCCAACCACCCGTCAAAGGTTACCCTGTGGGTGGTTGGGCCGGGGGAGCGGGCCGGTGTTGAAAAGGACAGGCCGGATGGCCTGTCCGCACCCGCGGACTACGCCAGCCCCTTATCCGTGCTCCGCTGGGTCGCATCACCCAGGCTGCTGCCCCCGTCGATATCGATGATCGCGCCGGTGATGTACTTTGCCGCATCGCTGGACAGGAACACCGCCCCCTCAGCGATTTCCTCGACATAGCCCCAGCGCTTCATCGCGATCCGATCGAAATGCTTCTGTTTGGTCGAAGCATCCGGGGCGAGCCGGGCCATGCCTTCGGTTCCCTCGATCGGACCCGGCGAAATCCCGTTGACCCGCACATCGGGACCCCATTCCAGCGCGAGCACGCGGACCAGCTGGTTGATGCCGGCCTTGGCAGCGCAGGCGTGGGCCTGAAGCTGCATCGGCTGCTCAGCCTGCCCCGCCGTGATCGCAATCAGCGATGCATTGGGGGCGAGCAGATCGTGGCAGCCGCGGAACACGTTGAAGGTACCGTTGAGATCGATGTCGACCACGGTCTTGAAGGCATTGGCGCTCATCCCCAGAGCAGGTGCGAGGAAGTTTCCGGCCGCGCCCGAGACGACGATATCCATCGGGCCGAGCTGGTCGCGGACCTGCGTCATCGCAGCCACAATCGCTCCGTAATCGCGCACATCAGCGGTCAGCCCGATCGCGCCATGGCCGATTTCAACGGCGGCATTGGCGGCTTTTTCCGGATTGCGGCCGAGAACCGCGACCTTTGCGCCCAGTTCCGCATAGCGCTTGGCAATACCGAGGTTGATGCCCGAAGTGCCGCCGGCAATGAAGGCGACCTTGCCGGCCAGCAGGCCGTCCTTGAATGGTGATTGGGTCATGTCGATCCTTTCAAAATCCTCCCCCAAAGGGGGAGGCGGCCGAAG
>CAZOSI010000262.1:1868-3645 GCA_964582485.1 uncultured Novosphingobium sp. | reverse complement strand
CAGCGGAATCATAATCCGCGTGTCGGGGGTTCGAGTCCCTCCTCCGCTACCATTCTCGTTTCCGGATGCATCCGCAAACATTCGCATAAATCCATGAAATCACACTAAATCAGCGCACTTAAGCGTGGTTCGCGTCCGCTAGGGTCCGTATGCTTCTGCTTGCAGCCTGATTTGATGCGGGGGTGGTTTGGGGTGGCCATTTTGATAGTACTGCTGAGTCAATCCGATGATGCCTTCTAAGCAGCACGCTTACCTTTTCGAAGGAACGCTCCGCACCAAGGCAGCTACTCAAGCCAAGTGAGGCAATATTCAGACAGGTACGGTGATGTGCTTGCCTCCGAATACCGCTTGCCAGTTTTCGATTTCGCTCACCACGATATCGTCGGCGGCATGCGCCAGTTCGGATAGCTGGGCATAACTAAGGGCATGATCCGGGGCGGACAGTAACAAGTCGATACGGGTATGGACACTGTCGAGCTTTTCAGCAGTGACTTCGGATATGGCAGCGAACCGTTCGAAGTCCCCGAAATAGCGGATACCGGCGAGGCCGGCTCCCAAGGTTGGAAACACCACGCCGAAGAACGAAGTGTACTTGCCGAGCTTGCCAACAAATTCGCCTGAAAGCAGGCCTGCCGCTGCACCGGCAGCGCAGGCCAGATAGAGCGAAACAGAAACGATGGCGGCCTGGAACAGTCGTTCGGAGACCTTGTCAAGCCGGTGGTGAACCTTTTTGAGGCGCCTTGACTTGGCCCGGTGATAGTCGCGCTGGGCGGTAACGTGTGCGTCAAGCAGGCTGCTGGCAGCAAGGCGCAGATAATCTCGCGTCACGGCAACGCGCGGCAAACCCAAACCACGCAGCGAGTGGCGGGTATAGTATTCCGGCCAGGATGTCTCGGTCCCTTTGGGCCAGCGGCCAGCCGGGCGGGCCACTCCCAACAGCAGCAGGATCGGGGCATGCCGGAAATATTCTGCGACGCGGCGGGTTTCAAACCAGCGTTTGTGCCACCGCTCGCGTCCGCCTAGCCAGATGATCCCGAGGATTGCCCCGAGCAGCAGGAATTCACCGGTCGCGAACAGCCATTTGTATTCGATCCCGGCAAACGGCTCGTACGAAATGCCTGACACGATCGCCATGACTGAAAACACAAAGCTTAACGTCATTCCGCCGCGGTAGGCATCTGACAGCCTAGCGGAAATGCCATCGGCCCAGGCGAACCGGCGCATGACCTCGGCTTCGATCCGCTGCGGCAACTCCTGGTCTCCGCCGGGCAGGTCAGTTGCTGCGGCCAGTACTGCCCGTCCGCTGCCGGCGGCGATTTCCTCTGGGCCCTCGTAATGCGTGACCAGCGAGCGGAACGGGCGGCCATCACCACCAAACATCGCTTCGATCCGACGATAACCCGTCCACAAGCCCGAGCTGTGTTCGTGCCAGGCCTCACTGGCCAGGCTCTCAGCTCCGGAACGCAGGGCACCGCCTTCACCGGGGCGGAGCGCCCGCCGCACCAGATCGTCCAGTGCATCGTCTCGTTCTTCGTTGGGGGGCAGGGCGGCCAGCGATTCGGGTGCGTGCAGGATGTGCCAGGCTTCAGGATTGGCAGGATCGATCCGCAATACGGGGCAGCCCCGTTCAAGCGCGGCTGAAATCGTGTGACCCGTGCCACCCACGAGGTTAGCGCTTCGGCCGTCCCAGACTGCAATCATGAAGTCGGACTGTTCGATCATGATTCGTCCGGCCAGCGCGACCTCCCGTTCTCGTCGCCGTGGGTGATGCTGGCCT
>CAZOSI010000262.1:0-1858 GCA_964582485.1 uncultured Novosphingobium sp. | reverse complement strand
ATGGACAGCTTCCCGGTCGGCCGGATTTTCGAGGCTGCGGACAAATTGTTGGCTGAGCGTCTCATCGTTATCTGCCAGTTCGAACAGGCGGCAGCGGCCATACCAGTGGCGAATCGCACCGGCCGCAGCGGCGCATTTCGGATCGGCAGGTTCGAGTCCTTCGAACAAGGCCCTGGCATCTTCAGCGCTGGCCGGATGTGAATTGATTGCAAGATTGATGGCCCGGCCCGCCGGGAGCGGCGCGACAAGCTCCCATCTGAGATGTTCACCCAGGTTCAAACCAATCTGATCGGTTCCGTCGGCCACCAGGCTATGCAACCGGATAGGTGCCAGTGGCCCTAACTGGTCGGCATATTCGACAGTGGTTGCAGCGATCCGTTTGAAGATGGCATCAAGCTGAGTGACAATTGCGGCACGATTGGCAGCGAAAGCGACACTACCTTCGCGGTGACCGGTAAGTGCCAGCGACAGCCGTATCGCCGGCGAGGGGGGAGCCAGGGTCATCGCCCAAACGAGCTCCGCGCGTTGCAGATCTGTAGTGTCACCATTCCCCCAATGTCATGCCCAGACGTCCCCGTGACGGCGATCCCAGGCTAACTTGCCGGTGCAGGGTATGCATCTTGTTGGTCTAAGGCAATCGGCAGGCGGCCAATCATCCCGGTTCAGCCGCACGCACTTTGCGGAACACAAACACCGAGTTGCCTTTGGTATCGATCAGCCGATCATCCGGGCCATAGACCGTGCCGGGGTGGGGCGGCGCTGTATCAAGTGCGATAGCGCAATAGCGGGGCGCAATTGTCGAGTCTGCAAAACGAAAATTGCTACCCCACACATAGAGATGCCCGCCAATCCTTAGAATCTGATCGAATAGCTGAAGCGTTTCGTCGAACCTATGAAAAGGTAGGATTTCGGTGCAGAAATCCGGCCGTGCGGCATCGAGTTCGCCATGTCGCAGTACTGAGAGGCAGAATACGGCATCGTAAGTTTTGTCCTTGGGAGGCAACCCGGACTGGTGAAAGGCAATCGCCGGGCATCTGGCCTGCTCGGCTTTCCTGCGTGCAATAGCGATGCTGCGCGGATTGATTTCCACTGCGTCGATCTGGGCGGCCGGGAGGTAACGTGCCAGCGTCAATGGTTCCTCGCCAGTCGAGCAGCCGAACGAGAGCAGGCGCGGCGCGGCAAGGTCCGCTAGCACTTCCTGAGCATGGGCAAACAGTGCCGGATGGCGATCGGGCATCGTATCTGGAAAAGGCTGGAGCAGTTCAGCCGATTGCTGTTGTAACCGGTGGACCATGCGCAGGCTGGGCGATGCAATGCGCCGCACGATGCGCGCAAACCGCTGCAGGCGCGGCCAGCGACTCAAGCGGCCTACACGGCGAGAGGGCGGCGGCAAAATTCGTTCCTGTAAAGCGGTTGACCGCCCTCCAAGTCGCAAAATGCGGGCAGGCGAGCACGAATATGTTGTTCCATCCGGCGAGCGCGGTCCTCGGCGCTTCGGTGTTTGCCGGAACCCGGTAAGGAGGGGTCGTAGCGTTTGCCCTGTTGCCGCATGAAGCGCGGCGCAATTGCTGGATCCCAACCGGCGGCGCTGAGCAGGTGCAAGCCTAGCAAGTCGGCTTCGTCTTCGAAAAGCCGGGCCGTTGCCCCGCTCGGACGTTTGGCCGCCTCACGGCTGGCTAGCTGCTTGCGATGCTCAAGAATGGTGTGGGCAAATTCATGGGCGATCGCAACTGCCAGACCCTGGTCGTCAACGCGCTCCACGAAAGCCAGTCCAAGCTGGATTGTTTGACCATCGGACTGGGCAGCACCCTTTAAGCCCGGCGCAACCTCGATCCTGCTGCGACAGGCTGGGACTGGA
>CAZOSI010000261.1:0-3660 GCA_964582485.1 uncultured Novosphingobium sp. | reverse complement strand
ACGGCCCGAAGCCAGACCCACGATGCCGCCGGCGAGCGACAGCAACGTGATGATCTTGCCGCCCGAACCTTCGAGGAAGCCCGAGAACTTGGTGAACGCGGTATCGAACGTGGTGTCGGTGCCGGCGAAAGCCGGGCCTGCGATGATCGCCAGGGCGACCAGGGCAAGCATACCCAGCACAAGATACCAGGAGACGTTGTTGGAACGCTCCTGGCGAAGCGTGAGTGCAGTCATTGCATCATCCTCTGTTATGACGCCCACAAGCAGGCGCCAACGAGGATAGCCTTCATTCAGCCCGCCACTGGCAAGACCGGGTCCGTCAACAAACCATTAAAATGGCAGCAATGTGAGAAAAAAATTTTAGTCCGCGACAGAAAACGACGCACCCCGCGACAATTTCTGACTCACCCCGCGACACTTTCTGACGCACCCCGCGACACTTTTTGACGCACCCCGCGACACTTTTTGACGCACCCCGCGACACTTTTTGTCGCACCCCAACTCAACCACTGTCGCAAAGTGTGTCAAAAAGCACAAAACCCTATAAAATCAGCCTTCCAAGATGAAGAAAACTCGAATCTGGACAAGCTAAGTATTGACCCTTGGAATCCTTGCCGCGAAGACTCCAGAGTGAAAGGGGACGCACCTATGCACTCGGGCAAGCAACCAAACACCAATTCAGACGCGAACTGGCAACACGAACCGCCGCAAGAACTTACTAAAGGCGAGCGCGTCGAAGAACACTTCCGCCAGCTGTTCCAAAACGAAATGACGCGCTCCGCGCAGTCGGTCGAAACAGTCGCCAAAAAGCTCGGTATGACTAGACGCAAATTCCAGCGCATCATCTACGGGCAAACAAAGATCACCGCAGCCAACCTAGTGGAAATTGGCGACGCTCTTGCCATCGACAAGAGCCGGGCAACCATCGCTGTCGAACGATTCCAGGACTGGCGCTGCTATTACGATCCAGCCCTCATGATCGCTGTCGACCTCATCAAGCCGGTCGTTGAAATGATAAATCACCTCTCCACCACCTCGCTCGAACCGCTCCACCCCAAAGCAGCGGAACAGCTCTCAAAACGAGTCGCGGAAACGGTTATCAAGCACCAGATTCAGCTCTGCGCGCGCCGTGAAAAACTCGACAACGACGGCCAATCTGAACCGAAGCATTAGTGCTACTGACCCTTTCGCCATTCAAGCTTCTGCCAGTTCCAGAGAATGGTCCGCACATAGTTCTGAGTCTCGGTAATCCGAGGAATACGCCAGACCTTGCGGACCCTTCCAGGCCCCGCGTTATAGGCAGAAAGCGCCAAAGCGGGCTCATTGAACTCCCGCAAATGCGACGCCAGATAACGAGCACTCCCATCCAGATTTCCGTAGATGCTATAGGGATCGACCCCCAGCTGCGCAGCCGTCCCCGGCATGAGCTGACCAAGCCCAAAAGCCCCCTTCGGGCTCCGGATCGTCACGTTGTAACCGCTTTCCTGGATGATCATCGCGTCGAACAGACCCACCGGAATGCCGTACCTGCACGCATACTGAACCACGAGCGGAAACAGGATCTTCCGGCGCTGTTCGCCTACGGCTTTCAACAACCCGGAAGAGGTATAATCCGTATTCCCGCAACCGCCGATCGCGGGCAATCCGGTCGGCAGGACCTGACTGGCAAAGGCCGCCCTGCCACCGCGCATCCATGCCGGAACCGCAATTCTAGGCGTCCGGACGAACCCCGCCCCGCCCCGGCTCACCACGTTGAACGCACCCGCCACCTGCGGATCGATCACGATCTCCTGCTGACCCGCATCGAACCCGCCCGCGAAATCCGAAACCATGCTCTGGCCTACAACGCTGGGCGCCTCTGGCTTCGTGCTGAACCCGTTCCCGCCAGGTTGCGCGCTAAAATCAAGCAACTGCACCCGCGCTGTGCCCTGCGTAGCACCCTTGCACCAAGCAGCCGAGGACGCACCAAGCGCCACCACTGCACCGAACGAGACGATTTTTCTGATCATGCCCCCATGAAGCGAATCGATTCGAATCCTGTCAACCCCCTTCGATTACATCATTCACAATGGGGATTTGTTGACAGCCCTCTCAGACACAGCCAAGACCACTGTCTGGAGGCATTGCGAATCATGGCTGCAACGAATGCTCAGAACGTCGCCAACTGGCGCGCGAGAATGTCCGCAGAAGGACACAGGACCTTTCGGGTGCAACTCCCGGCCTCACTCGCCGTTGAGATCAAGACCCAGCAACGCGCCTGCAAGCTGCCCAGTCTGACCAAATACCTCGAACACCTGATCAGCACAGCCATAGACACGATCAACATAGCCGAACTGACCATGCCGCCGGTCACACCAAAGAGCGAAACGCTCAAGGACATCACGATCATGCTGCCGATCGAGCATGTCGACTTCATTACCGCGATCAAAGACCAGATCGGTCTCCCCCGCGCCAAAGCCATCCACGCCCTTATGCTGACCGTTCCCGACGCGCTCGAGCGCGCCGCCGCGAACCGGCAACAACCCGCTTTCAATTTCAACCAGGAGGTTATGGTGAAGACCAAATAGGAAACCCGGCGCCAAGCGCCGGGCTCCGGAAACTGCTGCGAGTAAGGAAGCGTCAACTTCCAAACGGGCCAAATAGCAAGTGGCCAAACTCTATGCGCTCCCCGGATCACTGTCAACAAAAAGCGCGCTTCGCGCCGCGCTCGAAATTTGTCTGAAGACCATGCCTCTCCGTAACCGGGGAGCGACCCAATGCGCCTTACAGAAACCGACCAACTACGCCTTCAGGGCATACCTGAAGCTGATATCATCGCGGCAATCCAACACCAGGAAATCCAGCGCCAGTCGCGCGTACCAGTCCTTACGCTCAGCCAGATCGTCGGACTGGATACCACCAGCGAAACCAACTACGGCCATCCGCTGATCCACGCGGCCCTCAAACCCATCTGCGAACCAAAACCACGCCCTGCACACCGCACAGGGCGGAAGATTCACGCCGGCAGCATCCTCGCACACAGCCCGGCCGAATTCGATTTCATCGTGCAGCTGACCAAGCCAAGCCGCAAGGCCATCGTCAAAGCCGCCTACGCCTGCTTCAGGAAGGGGCGCGAGATCGCCGCATTCCTGCGCCGCAACCCCCATGCCACCTTGAGCCTGGCACAACACCGCCTAGCCCAGTTCACCGCCTCGGCACGCGACATCCTGCTCGAGCTACTCGACAACGAAGAATTCTTCAAAGGACGGCTCTTCCCCTCATACGAGAAGATCGCCGAATGGTCCTCCCGCGCCCGCGCCACCGTCCACCGCTCGATCAAATTGCTGGCATCGCTGGGCCTCATCGAATGGAAACGCCGATACGAATACAACCCGGAAACCAACCTCTCAAGCCAGACCTCGAACCTCTACCGTTTTGCCCTGCCCGACCACCTTGCGCAGATCCTCGGCATAGAAGCGCCACCCGTTCCTGCGGACGTCGAATGGGGCCAGGCCAACCGCCTCAAAGAAGAAGCAACCATGTATGCGGGCCTCAACCGGCGACAGCTTGCAACAGCATTGCCACAAGACCGTGCCGCCCGCCTCGCAATCGCCAGTGCAGCCCTCGCAAGCGCCTCGATCGACCCTTTTTCAGTCGATGGGTCTCATTTTAATACTCCAC
>CAZOSI010000260.1:0-3682 GCA_964582485.1 uncultured Novosphingobium sp. | reverse complement strand
GCGCGGGCGACCAGCACGTCCTGGGTGTTCGAGGCGCGCAGCAGCCACCAGCCATCGTCAGTCGAAACCCGCACCCCGTCGGTGGCATCGACATCGGCCCCTGCAGCTGAAAGCCTGGCCTTGATCTCGTCCACGACCGCGAACTTACGGCTTTCATCAACCTGGAAGCGCAGCTCCGGCGTATTGACCAGAGCGGGCATCGCGCCGCGCAGTTCGGTTACCGTCTTGCCCAGCCGCGCCGAGGCGGCGATCAGCCGGATTGCGGCATAAAGCGCGTCATCGAAGCCGTAATACTGGTGGGCAAAGAACACATGGCCACTCATTTCCCCGGCCAAGGGCGCCCCAATTTCCTTCATTTTGGATTTAATCAGGCTGTGTCCGGTTTTCCACATGGTCGGCCGACCACCTAGCTGGGAGACGTGCTCGAATAGAGCCCGACTGGCCTTCACATCGGCAATAATCGCCGCCCCCGGCTGCATTGCCAAGAGGTCTTCGGCGTAGATCATGAGCAACTGGTCGCCCCAGATCACCCGGCCCTGCCCGTCGATCGCCCCGATCCGGTCACCATCGCCGTCGAAAGCCACCCCGAAATCGAGCTTCTTGGCCGCGACCAGCGCCTTCAGATCAGCAAGGTTCTTCTCCTCGGTGGGATCCGGATGATGGTTCGGGAACGTCCCATCCACTTGGGTGAAAAGCAGATGGTGTTCGCCAGGAAGTTGCTGAGTCAGGAGTTCAAGCGCAGGGCCGGCGGCGCCGTTACCCGCGTCCCAGCCGATCCGCTGCCGAGCGAGCAGCCCGGCATCGATCCCGGCGAGCCCTTCGAGCATCCGCGCGACATAGGCGTGGAGCACTTCGCGCCGCTCATGGCCCCCCTGCCCCTCAGTCCAATCGCCGTCCCTGGCCAAGGTGCCGAGCGCCTGGATATCCGCGCCGAAAAACGGTCGGCCCTGGAATACCATCTTGAAGCCATTGTAATTGGCGGGATTATGGCTGCCAGTTATCTGAATGCCGCCCTGCACATCCTCGGCTGACGCCTCGGCATAGTAGAGCATCGGCGTCGGCCCCATGCCGACCCTGACTGCATCAAGTCCGGCGTCGTTGATCCCGCGAACCAGCGCTTCTTCCAGCATCGGTGAGCTGAGACGTCCATCATAACCGACCGCGATCCGCTGGCCGCCCGCGCGGCGCAGCAGCGTCGCAAAGCCACGCCCGATGGCATAGGCATCGGCCTCGCCCAAGGTTTCGCCAATGATCCCGCGAATGTCGTATTCCCGCAGCACGGTGGGATGAAATTGGTGACTCATGTTTTCTCCGTTCCGCTTCGCGCGAGCCGCGCCAACAGCAGGTCGCGCGCGGCATTGGCAGCATGTACCGCCTCGTTGCTGCCGCCGCGATCGGGATGCACCCGAACCAGCAATCTGCGATGCGCGTCGTTTATTTCCGAAGGAGTTGCATTTCGGTCAACGCCGAGCAGGGTCCGGGCCTGAGCTTCGGCCTGCGAGCGTTCGGATGCTCTCCACAGCTCCCACGGCCACTTACCGGTGGCCATGCGCAGCACCACGCAAGCGATCAACGCAAACAGGATCAAGCGGCCCATCGCCGCGCCCTATCAGGCCGAAGCGGCCAGCGCCAGTTCCGGCTCGCGGGTGCCGGGTAACGGCAAGGACAGGGCGGCAATCAGGCTGCGCAATTCCTGGCGGGCGACCAAATGGCTGGTCCCGAGTTCACCCAGATGTCCCTTGTCGAGCAGGGTCAGCCCGGAGGGAAACAGTTCGCGATAGATTACCCGCTCGCTAAGGCCATTGGCGATGCGAAACCCGACCCGCTTCGACAGTTCGGTCAAGGCCTGGTCGAGCCGCTTCATGTTGCGGGCTTCGGTATGCTGGGTGCGGTTGCGGACCACCACCCAGTCCATTTCGCGGCGCCTTTCCGTGATCGTCGCCATGGCCCGCTTCTTGCGCGCTTCCCAGATCAGTTCGGCATAAAATGACAGGCGGCGCACCTTGAAGGTTTCGGCATCAACTTGCCCGATCAAGTCAAAATCGACGAAACTGTCGTTGAGTGGGGTGACCAGGGTATCGGCCTCAGTCGCAACATGTCGGGCAAAGGGATCGTCGCGGCCAGGAGTATCGAAGATCAGGAAATCCGTGCCTTCGGAAAGTTCCGCGACCTGGGCATCGAGTTCCTCGATCGTCGATCCGGTGAACACCGCGAAGCGGGCACTGGGCAGAACAATCGTCCGCCGCCGCTCGGTCTCCGCGCGGTTTTCCAGATAGCGGTGCAACGTGCGCTGGCGCGGGTCGAGATCGAGCGCTGCCACCTTCGCTCCCTGGTAGGCCAGCGCGATCGCGGTGTGGACCGCGGTGGTCGACTTGCCGGTGCCGCCCTTCTCATTGGCGAATACGATGCGGTGAAGGCCGGGATGCGTAGACACTTTGCTGATCTGACCTGTGTTTGAAAGGTTGCCGCTTGCTGCAGTGCAGCGTAATGCGGGCGGGTTCTGTCCGCCACGCGGTCTTACTCTAAGGGATCCGGTCCGTGCAAACCCACCATCAGCTTGATCCACTGCGCATTGCGGTGGAGGCCCTGAGAAGGGACGGTCCCCTGGCCTTGGTCCCGACTATGGGAGCCCTGCACGAAGGGCACCTTACCCTGATTCGCGAGGCCCGTCGCCGCGCCGCTCATGTCGCGGTGTCGATCTTCGTCAACCCGCGACAGTTCGGGCCGAACGAGGATCTGGCAAAATATCCGCGCCAGCATGCCCGCGACAGCGAATTGCTCGAGGCCGAAGGGGTCAGCTTGCTGTGGGCGCCGGAAACGGCTGAAATGTATGCCGAGGGTTATGCCACCAACATCAGCGTCGCCGGGGTCAGCGAAGGGCTGTGTGGCTCTGTGCGACCTGGTCATTTCGACGGGGTGGCGACCGTGGTCTGCAAGCTGTTCAACCAGGTCCGCCCAGACCTGGCTTTGTTCGGCGAGAAGGACTGGCAACAGCTGGCAGTGATCCGCCGAATGACCCGCGATCTCGATCTGCTGCAGCCCATGGCCAAAGCAATCCACGGTGTGCCGACAGTGCGCGAAGCCGATGGCCTCGCCATGTCTTCCCGCAATGCCTACCTTTCGCCCGCTCAGCGCCAACAAGCGGCTTGCCTGCCGCGCGCAATGCAGACTGCCGTTTCAGCAATTCGCGGCGGCACGCCCATCGTCGCAGCTCTGGCCGCGCTCCAGGCCAGCCTGTTAAAAGGCGGGTTTGCCGCAATTGACTATGCCGAGGTCCGTCATGCCGAAACGCTGGTCCCGCTCGCTTCACTGGGCGAAGCCCCCGCGCGGCTGCTTGTGGCGGCTCGGATCGGCCCGGCGCGATTGATCGACAATATGCCGGTGTAACCCGCGATTGGCGGGTTTTTGCAATTCCCGCGATCCGACTCGTGGCATCTCACAGTCAGGCACGGAGCGCTTGTTCGCCCGCGCCGGGGGTAGGGCGGGCTTGCTGCGGCAGGCCCGCCCGACTGCTATCTGGTCACAGAGGGGTTGCCCCAAACAGATGATGACGCCCGTTGAAACCAGCCGCGCTGCCGGTGTCCAGTCTTGCCCGGTGGTTTGGAGAGTGGAGCGGGTAGCGGGAATCGAACCCGCATAGCCAGCTTGGAAGGCTGGTGCTTTACCACTAAGCTATACCCGC
>CAZOSI010000259.1:0-3693 GCA_964582485.1 uncultured Novosphingobium sp. | reverse complement strand
GGTCGCCTTCCCCAAGGATGATCCGCGCAATCCGCCCGAGGAAATCTCACCCGATCTGATCGACGAGTCCAGGCTGCTGCTGCTTGAAGATGGGCATTGCCTGAAAGAGCATGCGCTTGCGGCCTGCAATCGCCCGGAACTTCGGGCTAGCGCAACAATGATCGGTACTTCGCTCCACACCCTGGTCCAGATGGTCGACAATGGTCTGGGGCTGACCATGCTGCCCGAGATGGCACTTGACGCCGGAATCCTTAATGGCACCAAGGTAGTCGCGCGCCCGCTGATCAGCGCCAGCGCTAACCGAGAAATCACTCTGGTTTGGCGCAAGAACTCACCGCGATCGGACGAGTTTCGGCTGCTGGCCGAGGAATTGCGGGCAGGTTAGGCCAGACGCTGCTAACCAGCCGTTTACCATGTTTGCCTATGCCGCAAGGCCATGGCTAGCGCTTCGCCTTCTACCCCCACCTCGTCCTATTGGCAGATGCTGGCGTTGCCGCGTCACGATGCGGTGGCGGTGCTGGGGGTTTGCGGCGTTGCCCTGTTGGCGTTCGGATCGAGCGCAGCATTCGGGCTGAGTTTCAACCCGCCGCTGCATCTGATGCTGCTGATGCCGGTGGCGGCTGGGTTGCTCGCCTTTTTGTATCACCTGTGGCGCCCGCGCGAGAACCAGCTGTTCCAGATCCTGCTCTATGCCGGACTATGGGCGCTTTTGCCGACTGCGGGCACCCAGCTGACCTTTTTAGCCAGCACGGCTGGAATGCCACTGCAGACCGAACTGTTTGCCGCGGCAGACCGGGTGATCGGCTTCTCATGGATCGAATGGGCCAATTTCGTCCGGGCCAGGCCCTGGCTCGAATGGATCACAGCGAAGGCCTATGTCTCGTATGCGGTACAGCCCTATCTGGCGCTGATCCTGATCGCCTACTTCGGATCGGTTCGGCGCAACGCCCAGTTAATGGTCGCGACGCTGATCGCGCTGGCAATCACAATCGTGATCAGCGCGCTGATCCCGGCGGTTGAGCCGGCTCACGCCTTTGGCTTCAAAACCCCGGCCTGGGAGGCTCACGAGGCGCTGCGGGCCGGACAGCGCAGTGACCTGCCCTATGTCGGGATCATCTGCTTCCCGTCATTCCACACCACCATGGCGATACTTTTTACTGCGGTTTATCGCGGAATGCCGCGCTGCTTCTGGCCGGCGGCGGCGCTCAACGCGGTAATGCTATTGTCGGTACCCTACAGCGGGGATCATTACATGGTCGACCTGTTCGGCGGGCTTGTAGTTGCGGTAATCGCGATCAAGCTGACCTGGCGGCTGGTACCGGAACCTGCCTAGTCCATGTGCCTGAGGCCAACTCGCAGATAATCCCAGCCGGTCACCAGCGTTAGCCCAGCCGCGGCCCAAAGGGTCGTCAGCCCGACGGTGTGCGGCACGTTCATGACCAGCCCGCCAAGCTCAATTGACCACCACGGCGTCGCCCGCCCCAAAATTAGTGCGCCAAGACAGACCATCTGGAACGTCGTTTTCCACTTGGCCAGTCGGCTGACCGGGACCGATACCTGCAGTCCGCCCAGGAATTCGCGCAGCCCCGAGACGGCAATCTCGCGCGCCAGGATGATCAGGCCGGCCACAACATGCGCGTCACCCACGAACGGCCCGCTCAAAACGCCTTGCGCTGCCAGCACCAGGATCACAGTGGCGACCATGATCTTGTCGGCAATCGGGTCGAGGAACTGGCCAAGCTTGCTCACCGCTCCGCTGGAACGAGCCAGGTAGCCATCGAAATAATCGGTAATGCCCATGGCGCAGTAGAGCACGAAGGCCATCAAATAGCCCGTTTGCCATTCCGGCCACCACATCAGGAAGACCAGCAGTGGCAGCGCGACGATGCGCGAGAGCGTCAGGATGTTGGGCAAGGACATCATGATCCATCGCATAGCGCTGCAAGCCTAGGTACAAAAGAGCCACTTGGGGCTTGTCCGCAGGGGATCAGTCGCTAGGGTCCGCGCACCCAGGGCAAACCGCAGCGAGTTCATGACCACCCAGACCCACCTAATTCACAGCCGCCGCTTTTTGCCGCTGTTCGTGACTCAGCTGCTCAATGCCTTTAACGACAACCTGTTCAAGAACGCGATGGTCCTGTTCGTGGTCTATCAGGTCTATCAGTCCGAAACAGCCGAGGGACAGTTCAGCGCGATTGCCTCAGCGATTTTCATCCTGCCGTTCTTCCTACTTTCTGCGATCGCCGGGCAATTGGCCGATATGCGCGACAAGGCGCGGATTATCCGGATGGTCAAGGCGGCCGAAATCGGCATCATGGCTGTTGGCGCAGCCGGCCTCGTTATGGCTTTCGAGGGGATTCTTGTCCACTCTGTCGCGATCCCGTTGATGCTGCTCGCGCTGTTCGGGATGGGGGTTCATTCCACCTTCTTTGGCCCGATTAAATACGCGATCCTGCCGCAACATTTGCATCAGGACGAGGTCCTGGCTGGAACAGGGCTGGTCGAGGCAGGAACCTATATCGCGATCCTGGCCGGCACGATCGTTGCTGGCTGGATCCCGGTCGAATTGGCCGCAGCCGGCGTGGTGATTACCGCTATGATCGGTTATCTGACCAGCCGCCATGTTCCCGATGCAGCGCCGATGGGTCCGGCCGAACCACTGGATTATCATTTCATTCGCGCATCGATCCAGCTGGTCCGAAAGACCTCTCACGATCGGCGGGTGTTTCTAGCAATCATGGCGATCAGCTTTTTTTGGACGATCGGAACCGTGCTGTTCGTCCAGTTCCCGCCACTGGCCAAAAACGTGCTTCACGCCAGCAAAGAAGTCGCCAGCCTGTTCCTGGTGATCTTCTCGGTCGGGGTGGCGATCGGATCCATGTCGGTCAACGCCTTGCTCAAGGGCACGGTATCGGCGCGCTATTCGCCGGTTTCGGTGCTGGTGATGGGGCTGTTCGTGGTCGCCTTTCACCTTGTTTGCCGGCAATGGACCGATCCGGCGGGCGGCATGATGCACGATGTCGCGGGCTTCCTTGCCCACCCGATGTCCTATGCGCTGATGATCTGCCTGCTGGGCATCGCGGTCGCCGGCGGAATGTTCGTGGTGCCGCTCTATGCCTTCCTCACCACTTTCGTCGACAAGACCCAGACCTCGCGCACGATTGCGGCGAACAATATTGTCAATTCGGGCGCGATGGTGATCGGATCGCTGATCGCGACCGGCCTGTCGGCCGCGGGCGTGCCAATCGTCGATCAGGTGCTGCTGAGCGCGGTTATGTGCATTTACTCTGCCTACCTTGGGCACAAGCTGGTAGCTGCGGAGCGCGCCGCCAATCAGGCAATATAAAGGCTGACCGCCAAGAAGCAGGCGCAGTAAGCCATCAGGAAATCGCGCAGGTCGTCCAGTGCAAACCAGGGCTTGCGCCGGGCGATGGCGCGCGGTTCTGCGCCGCTGCGGATGTGCGGGGCGAGCCCGGCCCGAAACGGGTGTCGGGCAGTTTCATCGGTGATGACCAGCGACCGTCTTTTCATGCGTCCAGCGTTAAGAACTTGTTGACCATCGTACCAGCCGGAAAATTGCGGTTAACGGCCACTTTCCCATAGTGGCACAGTAACCATCCGGTCCGTTGCCGGGATCACCGAAGTTGCCCCGACAGCGCCTGATCGCTAAAGCCCGCCAATGACCTCACACAC
>CAZOSI010000258.1:2585-3772 GCA_964582485.1 uncultured Novosphingobium sp. | reverse complement strand
AGCGAGTTCGGCGTTGAAACGGGTCCGATCAAGGTCGATTTCGGCAAAGCGATGGCGCGAATGCGCGAAAGGGTGGATACGTCGCGGGCTGGGCTCGATGGCTGGGTGCGGGGCAACGGCGTAGCGGTATTTTCCGGACATGGGAGGATCGCTGGACGTGATGGCGATGCTTACCGCGTTACCGTCGGCGATCAGGTCATCCGTGCGGCAAAGCTGTTCCTCAACACCGGAACGCGACCGTTCATGCCGCCGATCCCGGGACTGGCAGAAGTGCCCGCGCTCGACAACCGTTCGCTGCTGGGGCTTGATACCCTGCCGCGGCATCTGGTCATCATTGGTGGCAGCTACATCGGGCTGGAAATGGCGCAGATCTTCCGCCGCCTGGGCGCCGAAGTCAGCGTTATCGAAGGCGGACCGGCGCTAGCTTCGCGCGAGGATCCAGATATTTCCGCGATGATCCGGGAATTTCTCGAAGCCGAAGGGATCGCGGTGCATACCGGCGTGAAGATCCAGGGCGTTTCTGGCGAGGCAGGCACCATTACGGTGCAGCTGGAGGGCACCGATGTTACCGGAAGCCATCTGCTTGTCGCCACGGGGCGCATTCCCAATACCGATGACCTTGGCCTGGAAACCATCGACCTACAAACTGGTCCGCGCGGCCATATCGATACCAACCATAGACTTGAAACCGCGGTTCCCAGCATCTGGGCACTGGGCGATATCAACGGCCGCGGTGCCTTCACCCATACCAGCTATCACGATTTCGAGATCGTTGCTGAAAACCTTGCCGGGGGCACGCGCAGCGCAGATGACCGGGTGATGGCCTATGCGATGTTCACCGACCCGCCGCTTGGGCATGTCGGCATCCATCGCTACGAAGCGCAGAAGCTGGCAGACGAGGGGCGCAACATCCTGATTGCCGAGCATGACATGAAGGACGTCAGCCGTGCGAAAGAAGAGAGTGAGCTGACGGGACGGATACGGATTATCGTCGACGGAGCCGATGGAGCAGTCCTAGGTGCGACTATCTTAGGTATCAACGGCGACGAGATCGTGCAGACTTTCTCCAATTTCATAGCGGCAGGCGGACACTGGATCAACATGCGCGATGCCCTGCCGGTCCACCCCACTGTTACAGAGTTCATGCCGACGATCCTTGCAAAATTGAAACCGCTTCTACGGAGCTG
>CAZOSI010000258.1:1094-2575 GCA_964582485.1 uncultured Novosphingobium sp. | reverse complement strand
ACCGCGAAACAGTACCAGGTGGGTTGCTTTCCGCGACGGTAACGCCGCTCGCTTCTATCTTCGGCAGCGGGTTTCTGGTCATCGCCGCGATCCTTTCAGCTGCCGTCGGTCGTTATGCCGTGATTGCCATGGCGGGGATTTGCGCCCTGGCCTATGCGATCGGCGCGGTCATGCGGCACAACATCCGTCACGTCGAACCGCTCTTGTTCAATCGCAAATTGCCCGCCTGGCCGGCCCGGTTGGAACTGGTTTCCGATTTTGCGCTGGTGCTGGCCTATGTCATTTCGGTCACGCTCTACTTGCGGATCATGGCATCGTTCGCGCTCAATTTGGCTAATCTTGATAGCCAGCAAAACCAGTCGCTCTTGGTCTCGGTCTGCATCGCGGTGATCATGGCTTTTGCGGTGTGGCGCGGTCTCAAGTCGCTCGAGTTTCTGGAAAAATGGGCGCTCGCCCTGACGATGGTCATCGTCCTGGTCCTGCTTGTAACATTCGTGAAGCTCGACCTCTCGATTTTGACCGAAGGGGTCTTGAAGCTGCCGCGGTCAACCGCAGAGACCCCGCTCCACGTATTGCTGCTGCTGGGCGGCACGGTGATCGTCGTGCAGGGGTTTGAAACCACGCGGTATCTGGGGGAACATTATTGCCCCGAAACCCGCATTCGTGCATCGCGGCTTTCACAGATCGTCTCGACCGTGGTCTACGTGATTTTCATTGCGCTGGTCACTCCGCACACCCACCTGCTCGATGGCTTGATGAGTGACAGTGGACTGCTGGACATCGTCAAACAGGTCGCGACATTCCTGGTTCTGCCGCTGGTTGGAGCCGCGATCTTCAGCCAGTTCAGCGCGGCAATCGCCGATACCATCGGCGGGACCGGCAACGTCCGCGACCGCACCGATGGCAAGATTCCCGAACGATGGATTTACGCCGTGATCCTGACCGTGGCGCTGATCCTGACCTGGAGCGCGGATACCGGCCAGGTCCTGGTGCTCGCGTCCAAGGCATTTGCATTTTACTATGTCCTGCAATGCCTGGTCGCCGTGTTGATCAGCAGCGACATGCGGGTGCGGATCGGTGCGGGATTGCTTGCTTCGATCATGTTCGCAATTGCCGCCTTCGCAATCCCGGTCGGTTAGGCCAACGCGGATTGTTGGCGTCAGGAGGCGCGCGTGGAAGCAGCATTTACGGTTATGGCGATTTTCACATTTTCAACCATCATAGTGCGCATTGCTTCCACAATCATGCGTTTGACAGGACTTCCCGATAATGTCGCCCGGTTTCAGAGTCTGTCAGCGATGACTGGAACCGGATTTACCACGCGCGAGTCCGAATTGATCGTGAACTATCCGATCCGCCGAAGGGTGCTGATGACATTGATGATCATCGGCAATCTGGGTTTGGTTTCGATAGTTTCGACTTTCGTCGTCACATTTTCCGAAATTGGTCCGGAACGAGCTCCTATTATTCAGCAGGTTTTC
>CAZOSI010000258.1:0-1084 GCA_964582485.1 uncultured Novosphingobium sp. | reverse complement strand
TTCTGGTTCGTGGCAGCGATCATTGTAAATCTTTTGATCATCACGAATCCGGTGATCGATGGTCTGCTTTGCCGCTCTATCAGCTGGCTTCTGATGCATCTTACTGATCTAGGCAAAAGGCCTTTTGTTCGCCTGCTAAGCCTCGAGGACGATATTACGATTGCCGAGCACCATCTGAAGCTCAGCCGCTCGATCATGATTGGCGACCTCATCCCTGATCAAATCGACCTGTCGGTGATCATGATCAGAGGAGCCGAGACCAAACACCCGTCGCATCTGGGCGATGAGATCGAGATAGAACCGTTCGAAACGGCGATTTGCTTTGGCAAGGAAGAAATGCATCGCCGCTTTGCCGACTGGCTCAAGGACCGCAGTGTTTTTGGAGCTTCCGGCGCGACGGATAGATAAGCGGGATCGAACATCATGTCAGACCCGACCTTCGAGAACACGCGCTTCGTTCCCGATCTCGTCGACTTTCACGAACATGCAAAGGCAATGACGAGCTCTGTGGGCTATACCGCCAAACTGGCGATCGATGGCCAGCTTTCGCAGCTGTTGCGCCTACGCGTGCCCAACTGAACCCCTGTTCGTACTGCCTGATCCTGCACAGCCGTGCTGCAGCCGATCTAGGCATATTTCGCCCGAACGTATCGCCAATCTGCCAAGCTGGCGCGAAAGCGCGCTTTACAGCCGGGCGGAATGCGCTGCACTGGCCTATTGCGAGATCCTCACCCAGTTTGATCAGGTGCGCTTTGCGGCAGCCCACGATGCGGCAGCCATGTTGTTCGATCCGAAGGAAATTGCCGATATCGCCGCCGTGGTGATCAATATGAACGTCTGGACCTGCCTCAAGCTTGCACAGCGCGCGATCCCCGTCGCAACCTGCAAGTCCGTGTGATAGCCCTTGGAAGCGAGACACATTTCCGGCGATGGGTAGCGCCGGGACCTCGGCAAACTGCGGATCACCGGTTAACCTGATCGTCATGGTGGGCTGTAATCGTTCGGAAACTAGGAAACTATTGGCCGCATTAGTTCCGGTCCGGCGATACTTTGCAGATGCACGAGGCGAACCCAATCGAGATTC